>JACPNS010000003.1:0-300000 GCA_016185345.1 Solirubrobacterales bacterium
TTGTGTGATGTGTCGGGACATCGGAGACAGATGTCTCGGCTCATCGTAGACATCTGTCTCCGATGTCACGGCGGTCGCATCGGTTGGTAGTCCTTCGCCGGGTCGATCGTTGCGCAACCGAGCAGCTCGCCCTGAACGTCAATCACGCGGACCTCAAGGCCGGCGACAAGCAGCCTCACGGTCTTGCCTTTGTGCCCGCGCCCGACGCCCAGGTGCAGCAGCCTCGAACCGTGACGCAGGGTCACCTTTCCGAAGCGATCGACCTTGTCTTCTCTGACGCGGTAGTGCGGTCCTGTCCTTGGATCCTTGGGGTGCGCCTTGACCTTGGCCGAGTAGACCGACAGCGGCGTAGCCCCGTTGTGGGCTCTGTGCGGGCGGATGTTGTTGTAGTGGTGGACGAAGGCGTCGATCTGGCCTTGGAGCTGCTCGATCGTCGCTGCTGGCTTCTGGGCGGACAGGTAGTGCTTCATCGTCTGATGGAAGCGCTCGACCTTGGCACAGGTCTGCGGGTGGTAGGGCCGAGAGTTCTTAAAGTCGACGCCCAAGCGCTCGCACTCGATCTCGAGTTTGACCCGCCCGCCGCGATAGCGACCGGTGAACACGGCCCCATTGTCGGTCAGCAGGCTCTCGGGATATCCGTGGTAGTCGGCTGCCTTGGTGAATGTGGTGACAACGCTTTGCGCGGTGACGCTTTCATAGGCATCTGCGGCAAGGCAGAGGCGCGAGTGGTCGTCGACGAAGTTGAGGATCTCGATGTCGCTGCCGTCTGCGAGCGGCCAGTGCGTGAAGTCGGCCTGCCACATCTGGTTTGGAAGCTCTGCGGCAAAGCGCACCAGCGAGGAGTGCGGGCGGCGCTTTGGCTGCGCCGTGACCTTCCCGGCCCGCGTCAAGATCCGCCAGATCGTTGAGACCGAAGTAGCCGCATCGATCTCGCGGGCGAGCAGGTAGTGGATCGTCTGGGCGCCGTTTTCGTGGCCGGCCTTTGTGAGTTCTTCGCGCAACTCGAGCACGCGTTGCTGGATCTCCTGCGACGTCTGGTGCGAACACGAATGCGGCCGTCTTGATCTCGGCTCAAGGGCATCGAGACCGCCTGCCTTGTAACGCGCCAGGAGCTTGTAAAGCCAGGACTTCGAAACACCATGAGTCGCTGCCAGGGAAGCGACGCTCACACCTTCAGTCAGGTGAGCTTCAACCAGATAACGCGCCTTGTCCAAGGAGACCGCCTTCTCGAAAGGGGATGTCTCCTATGTCCTGACACATCTGTGGACGATGTGGTGAAATCACACACCACCCCGGGCATTGCTGGTTCGCTCAAACATGCGCTTCTTCAAACTCTTTCTCTACACGCTCGCCGTTCTCGCGATGATCGCCGTCGGCGTAGCGCTGTTCCAGTTGCGCCTGCACGATGATCTCGACGCTCGCGAGTTCAGCAACAGCGACAGCGGTCAGACGATGTTCCTGCAGGAGGTCTCGAGCACCTTCGACGTGCGATCCAACGGCGATCTTCGCGTGACCGAGGCGCTCGGATACGACCTCGGAAACGAGACCTGGCGCGGCCTCTACCAAGACTTCATCCTCCCGAAAGGAGCTGAGGTCAAGTCGGTCAGCGTCTCGCGGCTCTCCGGAAACACGGAGCTTCCGCTTGTGCCCGGAAGCGGAATAAAGCTCGGCAAGGGCGGCGCGTACGGCAGTTACGGATCCGGAGTGGTCAAGGATCCCGATCGCAGGCTGCGCGTTGTCTGGAACATCAACGACACCGACCGGCAGGCCTTCCTCGTCAGGTACACGCTCAGCAACGCGGCGAAGAACTACCAGGACGCCTCGACGCTCCTCTGGGATGTCTGGGGCACCGGTTGGGAGACCGGAGTGGGCACGATGAGCGTGCGCGTGCGGTTCCCGAGTGACCTCGAGGTTTTCTACCCACGGGCTGGCGACCTGCAACGACGGATCTCCAATCGAGAGGTTGACGGCAATGTCGGTTCGTTCACGGCCACCAACCTGCCCCAGAAACGCCAGGTTCAGGTGCGCGCGGCTGCCGCGCCGCTGACCCGTATGCCCAAGCAACCCGAGAACATTCTCCCCAAGCTCAAGGCCGAGCAGGCAGTGATCGACGCACGCAACGCCGACTACGACAAGCGCAGTTCTGAACTGCTCGACGAGTCATACATCTGGTTTGCGTTCAAGTCGCTCTTGGCCGCGCTGATCGGCCTGGCTTTTGTGATGCTCTGCTGGATGCTGATGGGCCGCGACAAGACGCGGATGGTTGCCGCCGGTGGCACCTACCAATACCCGCCGGAAAAGATCCCGGCGCCTGTGATCGCAAAAGCGCTTGGCGGTGCCGAAACCGAAAACCTTGTTTCCGCGACTTTGCTTTCGCTTCTGCAGCGCGACGTGTTCCGCGTCCTGCCCTCGGTCGAGAAGAAGGAGGACGTCTCGATCCGCAACAACGTCGGTGAAGCGACCTTCGACACGACCAAGGTCGAGTCGTGGGAGCTCCCGATTGCCGAGATGCTGCAAACGGCAATCGACGCGCACCCGGAGAAGTCACCGGACTTCCTGAAGCTGAAGAAGTTCATCCCGGCTGGCACTGCAGAGTCGAAGATCGCCGCGTACGAAAAGGCGCTCAAGGCCCAAATGCCCCAATACGAGCTGAAGTCAACGTACCGCGGCCGTGTGCGCCGCTGGATCATCGGCATCGTCGCGATCTCGCTCTACACGATCGGCCTGGTCGCGATCATCGGCACCGATGGCGGCAACGCTGCCGCTCGTTATGACGACATGCGCGTTGGACTCTTCATGATCGGCTTCTTCCCGGTGCTGGTCTGGGCGGCCGTAGAAGGCAACGCGTTCTACCGACTGAAAGACGATCAGGCCGAACGCGTGCGTAACTGGGAGACCTACCAGGACTTCTTCCGCAAGATGGACATGAGCCGCGATTATCCGTTGACCGTCGAGATCTGGGACGAGGCGTTGATCTATGCGGCGTCGTTCGGCTTCGCGAAGAAAGTGATCACGAACATGCCGCGCACCGACGCAGCCGGAACGCCGGTCGTGAGCAATGTTAGTGGCGCGGGCATCGGCTGGATGGCCGGCAATGCCGCGGCTGCGGGCACGCTGGGAAGCATGACCTCTGGGATCAGCGGCGTCACGGGAATGGCGAGTTCGTCATCTTCGGGCGGGAGCGGTTTCAGCGGCGGCGGGGGCGGTGGTGGTGGCGGCGGGGGCTGGTAGGCCAAAACCGTTAGAATGGCTGGTACACGGTCGTACCAACGGAGGATTCTGCAGTGATGTCACCGATCCAGCTCGAACAGCCCGGCAAGAAGTTGATTGCCGCAGACCAGATCGATTACGTAGACCTCTACGCCCGTTGGGAGCAGGGCAACTGGTCGGCGATGGACCTCGATTTCACCCAGGACAAGATCGACTGGAACGAGAAGTTCGATGACTTCATGCGCAAGGCAGCGCGCTGGAACTACTCGCTGTTCTTCTTCGGCGAGGACGAGGTGGCCGATCAGCTCTCGCCCTTCATCGACGCCGCTCCGCTCGAAGAGCACAAGTATTTCCTGACCACGCAGCAGGTCGATGAGGCGCGTCACGCGATCTTCTTTTCGCGCTTCTTCAAGGAAGTGATCGGTGTCGATGGCGCGAGCTACGGCGATCGACTGAACGCTCTCGATCCGGATCTGACCTATGGGATCAAGAAGGTCTTCGAGTTGCTTAACAGCGTCACCGATGAGCTGCGCGCCGGCGATCACTCGAAGCCCAAGCTCGCCCAGGCGATCGCGTTGTACCACTTCATCGTCGAGGGCACGCTCGCGCAGACTGGCCAGCATTTCATCGCCGACTACCTCGAGCGCATGGACGTGCTTCCCGGATTTCGCGCGGGAATGCAGAACGTCGAGAAGGACGAGCAGCGCCACATCGCCTTTGGCGTCAAGCTGCTCGCCGACCTCAACCGTGAGGACCCCGAGGTGCGGCCCGCGGTGAGAGAAATTCTCGGCACGGTGCTGCCTTACGCGATCGGCGTGTTTCGTCCGCCGAATGACGACGAGCGATACATCGAAGTCTTCGGCGAGACCATGCTTGGCGTGGCCGTCACCGGCTCGAAGCAGCTTGAGATGCG
Source organism: Solirubrobacterales bacterium (assembly GCA_016185345.1). GTDB lineage: Bacteria > Actinomycetota > Thermoleophilia > Solirubrobacterales > JACPNS01 > JACPNS01. The sequence goes on from JACPNS010000003.1 coordinate 4,124, forward strand.
CGTCGGCGCGGCCGGCTTTGATGCCTACGGCCCCGAGGGAGTCCTGCCGTTCATCGATCCCGATGTCACGCACGCCGAACGCGCATCGCGTGCATTCGTGATGCAGCGCGCTGGGTTCTTCAGCGGCGGCACAGAGAAAGTCAAGCCCGATGAAGAGGCGCTCGACTTCTACTTTGACCTGGTCGCGGCAGCGGTTGTGCCTGACAACAAACTCAAGGGCCCAACGACGATCCTCTGGGACTTCACCGATACCGCGCCACGCTCGATCCGCATCGAGGGCGGCCGAGCGACCCCATCTACCGGTCCGGTCGCGAACCCTGACGTGACGTTCCGCACCGACCTTGCGACATGGATCGGAATCTCGGGCGGCTATGTGCAGCCCGGCCGCGCGCTGATGAAGCGCAAACTGAAGCTCAAGGGCAGCCCGCTCACGTTGGCCAAATTGCCCAGCGTGTTTCAGACGCCTTAGTTGCAGCGCAACCATCTCTGATTTCGGCGGTTAACGTCTGCGGTGACCGTGTCTCCGACTCAACTCATTCACGCACGCGCGTTGCGCCGGTTGGTATCGGCGCTGATCGCTGCCTTCTGTCTTTCCGGCCTCGCCGTCGGATCGGCCAGCGCCGCTGCGTTTGAATGGGACGGTGGGACGATCACCGGTGTCAATCCCGGCTCGATCTCGACGGACCGCGCCGGACGTGTCTACGTGCCGATCCGAGGCCAGGGCAAGGTCAATATCTACGACAACGCGCGCGGCGGGAATCGCTTCCTCGGGAGCGTCGGCATCGGTCAGCTTCAGGATCCGATCGCTTCCGTGATTGACCTTCGCGGTTACCTCTACGTGGCTGACGCCTCTTTGAACGCAATCGTTGCGTACACCCCGATCTTCCTGGGCTCTACCTTCCTCGCCACCTCGGGCACCCAGGGCGGCGGCCTCGGACAGTTCTCGGGGCTGCGCCAGCTCGCGGCCGACCTCGAGCCGCGGATCTACGCGTCCGAGGCCGAGAATGGCCGGATTCAGGCGCTCGACCCGTCCCGTGGCGCGCTCGCACCGCTCTTCGCTTTTGGCGTCACCGACCCCGGCCCCTGGGGCCCAGTCGCGGGCCTCGCGCTTGACAGCGCCGGGCGCTTCGTTGTATCGAGCGCAAGCCCGACCGATGCGCCGCGGCTCTACGGCCCGAACGGCGCATTCGTCGGCCCGATCGAGTCAGCGGGCAGTGCCGCCGGTCAGGTCTCTGGCGCCCTTGGTCTGACCTTCGACCCCGTGGATCGCCTGATGGTCGCCGACACGGGCAACAATCGGGTCGGCCTCTTCAACTCGGTGACCGGCGGACTTGGATTTGTCACGCAGTTCGGAACGGCAGGCTCGGGTGACGGGCAGTTCAGTCAGCCGAGCTCGGTGGCAACTGCGCCCGGTGCCCTCGCGTACGTCGCAGACAGTGGCAACAGCCGCATTGTGCGCCTGCGCTACGACGACGCCGACCGCGATTCGGCACTCGATGCAAGTGACAATTGCGTCGGCCTGTCCAACGCTCCGCAGGGCGATGTCGACTCCGACAACATCGGCGACGCCTGCGACCCCGACATCGATGGCGACCTGCTGCCCAACGGGGCGGACAAGTGCCCGCTGGTCAAGCCGTACACCGATCGCAACAAAGACGGCTGCCAGGACCCATTCTCAAAGATCAGCCAGCTACGCAAATCGTCAAACTATGTGACACTCCGCGGTACGGCCAGCGGAAGCTCACTGGGCGTTGCGCGCGTAGAAGTGGCGATCGCGAAGCGTGGCGAGCATCGTCGTTTTGTTCGCGCCAAGGGCACGACGCGTTGGAATATCAGGGTCAGGACGAGCCGCCTGGCTTCAGGCAAGTACCGCGTCTACACCCGCGCGGTGCAGAAGCGCAGCGGGCTCGCCGAGTCGTCCAAGCGCGCGAAGAGCGTCATCCGCCTCGCACGCTGACCCGACTGGCGTTGGCCACATGTGTGATGAAACTCACGCAGGGTGCCGCGTATCGATATGTATACTTGTCGCGAACTTGCCGCCGAGCTCGTTGCGTTCCTGACGCAGCGGGGCGGGGGAACCACTGTTCGAAGGTTTCATTCCAGAAATCTGAGGACTGGGGCGAATCGACTCACATCTTCGGATGCATCGTCGTAGCGCAACTCTTTCAGCGCGAGCCCTTCAGCTAACTCCGTAGGCCTGTTCGAAAGAGAAGCAACAGTCCGACCCCACATTTAATTTGCCTGCGCCCCGCGCTGACATTCACGTACCCCGGTACATGCTGCTCGCAGCTTTGATCGCCGCCACCATGGTTGCGCTGATACTCGCCACAACCGCCACCGCCGCGCAAGACATTCCGACAGCTGCGACCGGTGGCTCCGGCTTTATCGTTCAGCCGGTCAGCGCCCCGAAGGGTGCCTTCGTGGGCAAGCCCGCAACGTTGAACGGCAACCTCGCCGGTGCGACGGGAACGATCGCGATCGCTGCCAAACGCGGACGGACCGACTGGCTCCCGGTCGGCACCGCCGAGGCTGACTCCTATGGCGGCTTTACGTTCACCTGGACCCCGCCCAAGCCGGGCCGTTACGACTTTCGCTTCGCAGAACCGGGCGCGAGCGCCGCATCGGCCGACGGAGCACCTCAAGGCGCCATTTCTGTCTATCGTCGCCAAAGGGCCACTTGGTACGGACCCGGTTTCTACGGCAATCGCACGGCTTGTGGTCAGAAATTGACGAAGCGCACGCTCGGGGTGGCGCACAAGACTTTGCCGTGCGGAACGCGCGTCGAGTTTTTCTTGCGTGGCAGGAGTATCACGCTTCCGGTGATCGATCGCGGCCCGTACGCGAACGGCGCAACCTGGGATCTCACCTCCAACGCGATGAAGCGACTCGGCAGTAACACCACTGAAGTACTGGGCGCACTTCCGCTTGACTGATCGCTCGAATCGGCACAAAAAGTTTCATATGGAAACGGTTCCTGAGCGGATTCCCGGGATGACCGCGTAGAGTCTTCACCAAGCGGTTCGCCCGCCCCACATGTTATGGCCGAAAAAATCTCTTTCCTGATAGTCGACGATCACCCCGTCCTCCGACAAGGCATCTCAGCTGTGCTCAAGTCGCAGTTTGCTGGCGCCACCGTGGTCGAGGCAGAGTCCTATGACCAGGCCCTCGAATTTGGCGAGAAGTCCACGCCCGACGTGATCGTTGCGGACCCCAACCTCGGTGGCCTCGATGCCACCACGACAGTCTCGAAGCTGCGCCGGAGCATCGGCGCGCCGATCGTCGTCTTCGCCGCCAACGGCGACATGCGCGTACTGGCGCAGGCCCTGAAGGCCGGCGCTCGCGCCTGTGTGCGCAAGGACTCTTCGGCTGAGGTCCTCGCCGAGGCGATCGAAACCGCCAGGGCGGGCAAATTTTTCATCGACGAAGCGCTGGCTGACGGCGCGACGTACGGCGGCGAGGACGGGGATCTAACCCTCACCGACCGCCAGCGCGAGATCCTTCAGATGTTCGCCGACGGTTTCCATACAGAAAAGGTCGCTGACGCACTCGGGCTTTCAACCGAGACGATCCGCACTCACACCAAGCGCATCCTCGCGAAGCTCAATGCCAACACCCGAACGCATGCAGTTGCGATCGCGGTGCGGGCGCAGATTCTCGACTGAGACTAAGACACGCTCGGCTGGCCAGCCCGCTTGAACTCCTCGCGGCTTGTCCGGCGACGCCTCACTCTCACCTCCATACTCGGGTCGATGACCGAGCGCGTGGAAAGTTGGCTTCAGGGCGCGCTCAGAGCAGAGGTGTCGGGCTCTTTGTCGATCGAACTAGTCGATCCGTAGGCGACAACGATGTTTGCCTGGTCTTTGAGAGGCAGAGTGGACGTCTGCGAGACTGGTTTGCCGTCGACGAACACTGAGATCTTGTTGCTTCCCGACGCGACGTAGCCGCCGAGGGCCCTGGAGTTGAAAAGCACGCCCCAAACGCCAAAGATATCTCCGAGCATGAATTTAAAGGGAGCGGGCGCTTCAACGTGGATCAAGCCGCTTTCTTCGTGTGTGTGAATCGGCGAGCCCATCGACCCGCCTTCTTGCGAGCCAATGTCACCGGGGATCACTACCTTCTCTCCGTCCACGTAGACGGTCAAAATCAAGTGAATATGGGACGGATCAGTGCCGGTCGTCGGAAATTTGAGCGCAACGAGGCGATCGGCCAGCTGCGTGTTTTCAGCCGGCCACGGCGGAACAGTCTCCTGTAGCCCCGGCAGATTCTTGCCAGTGACTGCGGCAAGACGGCTGGCCGTATTTTTTTGCTCGGAGCGCCCGCTCAGCAAGAGCGCGCCAGCTGCGACTGCAATCGCAAGGACTACTACAGAAGCTCCACCGATGAGCTGAAAGCGCTTTACGCGCTTGCGCGCGGCCGCTGCTTCCGCCTCGGCCTTCAGTCGTTGTTCACGGGCCAGCTGTTTCTGTTCTTTGCGGGTAGCCATTTCGGGGACGGAGTCTAGTAAGTATCAAGCGCAGGCGTATTCGCTCACATTCGTCAATGGGCGTCAGTTCGAGCCGCCCCATTTAGATGACTGATTCCAAGCCCCAGCAGCCAAAAGGGGATAAGACAGCGGCAGATCGAACCCGACGGTGTGATCTATCCGCTGTCGACCCAAGGAGGCCGCGATGCTCGCCGACCTCGATCTGCTGCTTACTGAGGTTTTATGGGCGCTTCCTGCCCGTGGCGAGGAAGCGACTCGACCACCTCTTCCCGCAGCTTCCCCAGCAGCCTGGATTCCACGAAAGATGACCGAGCGCGTGGAAGGTTGGCGTCAGGGGTTCAGAGCAGAGGTGTCGGGCTCTTTATCAATCGAAGTTGTCGATCCGTAGGCGACAACGATGTTTGCCTGGTCTTTGAGAGGCAGAGTGGACGTCTGCGAGACTGGCTTGCCGTCGACGAACACTGAGATCTTGTTGCTCCCCGACGCGACGTAGCCGCCGAGGGCCCTAGAGTTGAAAAGCACGCCCCAAACGCCAAAGATATCTCCGAGCGCGTATGGAAATTGCGCAGGCGATTCAACGTGGATCACGCCGTTGGCTTCGTGTGTGTTTATCGGCGAGCCTACGGACTCACCTTCTTGCGAGCCGAGCTCACTTGGGACTATTGTCTTCTTGCCATCCACGTAGACGGTCAGCATCACGTGATAATGGACCGGATCATCGCCGGTCGTCGGAAGTTTGAGTGCATCCAGACGATCGGCCAACTGCGTGTCTTCAGCTGGCCACGGCGGAACAGTCTCCTGTAGTCCAGGCAGGTTATTTCCAGTGAGTGCGGCAACACGGCTGGCGGCAGTTTTCTCGTCGGAGCGCCCGCTCAGCGACAGCGCACCCGCGGCAACTGCAATCGCAATGACACTCGCGGAAGCGGCACCGATCAGCTGCAAGCGCTTGACGCGGCTACGCGCAGCCGCTGCTTCCGCCTCGGCCTTGAGTCGTTGTTCACGGGCCAACTGTTTCTGTTCTTTGCGGCTGGCCATTGCGAGGACGGAGTTTAGTATCAAGCTCAGCCGTTTATGCTATCGGTGATGCTCGTAGGGATGGTCGGCGCTGTGGAGCCTTCAGACGGCTGGCTCGCTCGCGAGTTCACACCTGCCTGCGGGGCCGGCAACTGGGATGCATCGGCCGCGCAAAGCCCTGAATCTGAGACCCAGAGCAAGGGCACCGAGGCCGACTGACAGCGCGCCGAGAATCGGCTGAACCGGGCCGAAGTAGGTGACCGCGCCGGAAAAGCCGAGCAAGCCCACGATCAATTTGTTGCAGGTCGGGCAGCCGATTGCCAGCCAGCCGAGAACACCACCCGTTGCACCGAAGCGCGTCCCGTTCTGACGACCAAAACTTGAGCCGGTAGCAAAGACTGCGCCGGTCAACAGGCTACTGAGAACAAGAAAAGCGTAGTCGTAGGGCGCGACCGGCGTCATTCGCGTAAACCAAGGATTGGCTATCACATCGGTTGGCAGGCCGATGACGGCTGCGACAGCGAGAGCGATCAACACGCTTCGCAACAGGAACGACGGTCCAAGTGCGCCCAGAAGTTCGAGGTTTGTCGCTGGTCGAAACTCCGAGCGGGCCGGGTCGGCGCCTTCTGTCATACGGCCACGGAGCGCTTACCGAGCAACGTCCACATCGCTTCAAACTCGGACTGCGACATTTCTTTGCGTGTGCCGGTGAGCGGGTCGACCATGCGCAACGTGCCCGTACGGTCAATGCCGGTGAGCACAACGGTGTGTTCGTTGAGATTTACGTTGACCGGCTTTCCCGACTTTGTTACCCAGCTCGTGAACGGTCCGTCTCCTAGCCCCATCCATGCCATCACGGCGCGTCCGCTGAGCAGTTTGTCGTAAATCTCAGAGGCCGACCCCCCGGTCATGTTCGTCAGCTTGACACGGTATTTCGACGCGAGTTCAATGATCGGCTTCGGGTAAACCCCAAATCCGCCGGCAACACCTCCGCCGTCGGGTCGGCCGACATAACCGAGTTCCGGGTCGCCCCAGACTCGCGAAGCTCCGACGCCCACTGGGTCCAGCGGCCCGTCGCGCCGCAAGCGCTGCTGCAAGGTCAGCTGAGGGACACGGACACCTTCGGTTGCCAGAAGCACCTCGAGGGCTGCGGACTCACAGATGTTTCGGAGCTTCTGCTTGAGCACAGGCGCCGCGATCGTTGCTGCGACGGGTTCGGTAGCCACGTTGACAGTGCCGCCGGCGCTGCCGAGTGAGACGGCTTCGGCTGCCGCCGAAGATCGGTCGAGAGCGAGGGTGATGCGTGCGCGTCCACGACGATCAACCATGGTGGCCGGGAGTTTGTTGCGGACAACGCGACTCAGCTGCGCCTGGCCCGCAGCTGTTTGAAGGGCAAAGGGCTCGAGCGGGATGCGCGCGACGGTCTTCTGCTTGAGTTCGAGACGGAGAACGGGCGGGGCTTTTTCGGGGGAATTCCGCGACCCGCTTGCGCCAGTTGCGTAAGCGACTACGACGATTCCGAAAAGCAACGGCAATATGACCGCAAGGCGACGCCTCCGGTAGATCGATTTCTGCATGCGCAAATCGTACAGTTCACCTGGGCCGAACTGGCCGAATCCCGCATGACAACGAATCCGCGCTAGGCTCGGGTCGACGAAAAGTTGGAGCTAAGGAGATGTTTTTGTAGATGAGCGGCGCGAGGAAAAACTGGGATCAGTACGTCACGAACGCCGAAGAGATCGCGAGAACTCCTGGGTTCAGGGCGCTGAAAGATCAGATCGTTCGGCTGTCCGGTAGCGTCGACGGTCTGACGGTCGCAGATATAGGTTCGGGCACGGGCCTGCTCACTCTCGAAATGGCCCCGACCGCCGAAAAGATATGGGCGATCGACATTTCCGAACGCATGGCCGGCTACCTCAAAGCGAAGGCATCCAGCGCCAAATTCACGAACGTCGAGACCGTGGTTGCCTCGGCCGCAAGCCTTCCGCTAGTAGACGAGAGCGTCGATGTCGTGGTATCCAACTACTGCTTTCACCATCTTTCTGAAGAGGGCAAACGCAGCGCCATCAACGAGGTTTTTCGCGTACTCCGTCCCGGTGGGAAATTCGTATTCGGCGACATGATGTTCAATGTCAGCGTCGTGGATGCGCGTGATCGCAAGCTCCTCGCCTCAAAGGTCCGAGCGATTCTGTCCCGAGGAGTTCCCGGTCTGATCCGTGTGCTCAAGAATGTGATCTTGTTCGTGACTGGCCGTTGGGAGCAGCCCGCCCGAAGCGAGTGGTGGACGGACGCGCTCACAAACGCGGGTTTCTCGGACGTTCGCGTAGAGGCGCTTGAACACGAGGGCGGAGTCGCCAGTGCGATGCGGCCTATGGAAGATGCTCGCGTCGGCGACACCGCACCGGCGCGCGAGAGCGTCGAGACGTCGCAAATCACAACCTGACTTGCAGGATGCGCCGTCCGTTGCCGTCGAAATGATTGGCACGGTCTGCCCGCAACTGATGTGGTCGGCCGCGTGCGACTCCGCTCGAGCAGTCGGACGCGCGTGCACGAGCGAGCTCCAAGGTCGGAATCGCGAAAATAGAACGCGAAACGGCTCCCCGGATCCGATCACTGGACAATTCACATCACCCTTCGTAGCGCGCTAATTACACGTGCATGCATCACACGTTCTTATTGAAGATGTGTTACGCCCACTAGTTCTCGATCAGTGTGTGTAGCTAGGGCAGTCCGTCGAGCAGGGCGACCGACCCTTGTCTGCGCAGATCGGCCGCCGTTTCATTGAACGCCTCGCCGGGTAGGTCGCGAAGACTGACCCCAACTGCAAGGATCTCCAATGGCTGACTTGAATGAACGCGACTCGAAGCTCGTGCAGTACCTCGTCGATGCGCACGGCAAAGAGCGGGAGCTTGAGACCGCGCTGAAGGCCCACATCGAGATGACGACAAAAATGCCCTATAAGAAGCGCCTGCGCAAGCATCTGACTGAGACGCGTGACCACTCCAGGCGCCTTGAGCGCCGAATCAAGCAGCTCGGCGGCGCCGAGGAGTTGGGAAGCGCGGGATCGACGATTCAGGCCGTGGCCGAGAAAACCGTGGCACTCGCAAAGGGTCCGGTCCACGCGCTCCGTGGCACCTCTGAAGAAGAGACGATGCTCAAAAATGCCAAGACTGAGTACTTCAACGAGGCAGAGGAGATCGCGACTTACGCTGCGATCGAGGCGCTCGCTGAAAAAGTCGGCGACAACGAGACGGCGAAGCTCGCTCGTTCAATCAAGAGCGATGAGGAGCGCATGGCCAAGTTCCTCGAGGGGCAGATCGTGTCACTCGCAAAGGCGGTCGCGACTGAAACGGTGCCGGCGAAACTCCGCCGTCCCGCTGGCCGAACTCGTGCGAACTCGCCCAAGAAGCGCGTCGCAGCCAGGGCTTAGCCGTACCGCTCGCCAGTGATTTCGCGCAGCTTGGCACGGTTGTGCGTCGCGAGAACGCGGCGCACAGTGCCGCTGCGTGAGCGCATGATCAGCGACTCAGTGGTCGCCTTCTTGCGCGGGTAGCGGACCCCCTGGAGCATGTCGCCGTCGGTGACGCCGGTGGCGGCGAAGAAGACGTCCTCGCCCTTCACCAGGTCCTCGTGGGTGAGGACACCTTCGAGGTCGTAGTTGCCAGCGATGGCCTGCTGCTTCTCGTCGTCGTTGCGCGGATAGAGCCGGCTGACGAGCTTTCCGCCCATGCAGTGAATTGCTGCTGCGGCGATGACGCCCTCGGGCGTGCCGCCGATGCCCCAGAGGAGATCGACCGGAGAACGCTCGGAGACGGCCATCAGGGCGCCGGAGACGTCGCCGTCGGTGATGAAGCGGATGCGTGCGCCGGCCTTGCGGATCTCTTCGGCGCGCGGGTAGTGACGCTCGCGGTCGAGCATGATCACCAGTACGTCAGAAACGGTCTTGCTCTTGCGGGCTGCGATCAGCTCGAGCGTTTCGCCGATCGGGCGGTCGAGGTCCAACAGATCCGAGATCTCGTCGGTTCCGGCCATCTTCTCCATGTAGACGCATGGACCCGGGTCGAACATCGTTCCGCGCTCAGACAGCGCGATCACGGAAAGTGCGCTCGGGAAGCCCTTGGCGGTGAGCGTGGTGCCCTCGAGCGGGTCAACTGCGATGTCAACTTCTGGCGGGCTGCCGTCGCCGATCTGCTCGCCGTTGTAGAGCATCGGGGCTTCGTCCTTCTCGCCCTCGCCGATCACGACAACGCCGTTCATCGGGACGGAATCAAGCACGAAACGCATGGCGTCAACGGCGGCCTGGTCAGCGGCGATCTTGTCGCCATGTCCGACCCAACGCGCCGAGGCCAGCGCGGCCGCTTCGGTCACGCGGACGAGCTCGAGCGCGAGGTTGCGGTCGGGGTGGGCCTCGGGTGCGTGAAGATTGCCGTCCATTGCGCGGCGAACCCTAGCGCGAGGCCAGCGCGCCGATTGACAATCGCGCCTATGATCGCCCAATGACCTGGATGCTCGTCGCTTTCGACGATGACACGCTCGCCGCCGTCCTCGATGACGCCCGTGTGCGCTCACTGGATGAGGAACGCGGGTTCGTGCTTGTGACGCCACGCTCCGATCGCTGGGGCAACGAGCGCTCCGTTGACAGCAAGTACTTGACCGAGCTCGATGATCGCGTCGACACGCTGCGCAAAGAAGGTGTGGAGATCGAGCACGAGTGGGTGCTGGGCGACGACCTCGAGGCCGAGATAGTGGAAGTTGGCAGGGCTCACGTGATTGAAGGCGTGGTGATCGCTCACCACAACCCCGACGGTTCTATCCCGGACCCAGAAGCATTCGACGACGCCCTGCGTAAGGAACTCGATCTGCCGCTGGACGTAATCTCACTGGAGTGAGACTGATCCTCGTACGCCACGGGGAGAGCGAATGGAACGCGGTCGGCCGTCTGCAAGGGCAGGCCAATCCACCGCTCTCCAAACTCGGACGCCGCCAGGCGGCCCACATGGCCGCGCGCCTTGTTGACGAAGGGGTTGACGCGATCGTCGCATCGGACCTTGAGCGCGCGTATGAGACGGCCGACGCGCTTGCCGGAAGCGTCGGTCTGGAGGTCGCCCGCCGCGAGGACCTGCGCGAAGTTGACGTCGGGTCCTGGACTGGGACCACGCGGGAGGAAGTCGAGCGTGAGAACCCTCTGGCCTGGACGCGCTGGCGCATCGAAGGTATTGAGGGCTGGGAAGACGGAGAGACCTACGCCGACGCCATGGTGCGCGTCGCCGGCGCGATCTCCGAGCTGGCCACATCTCACGCGGACCAGACCGTCGTTGCGGTCACTCACGGCGGTTGTATCCGCCTGGCGACGTGCCACCTGCTCGGCATGCCGGCCGCTGAGTTCGGGCGGATCATGTCGATTGGCAATGCGTCGCTGACGGAGTTCCTCGTGGAGCCCGATGGCACCGGGCGTCTCGTACGACTGAACGACACGGCGCATCTGGCCGAGGTCACCACAGCGGATGACCTTGAGCCGATGGCGACGACTGAGTTCGACTCGATCGCTTGACGCGAATCTAGAAGCTTAGCTGCGGATCTTAGGCGCGCTCATACTCGCGCAGAATGAAACTGCCCAGTAGCGGCACTGCGAACGCGTATTTTCCGAAACGGTTCTTGTAGATCAAACCTTGCTCACCAAGTGTCACCAACATCTGGCTCGAATGACTAGCGGAAAATGGTTTCTCAAGAAGCTCTCTTGATTTCGCGACAAGTTCCTGGATAGAGAACTCGTCATCTGGCTGAGCAAGGTTCGCCGCGACATATAGAAGGGCCCGTTGGCGATCCGTGGCGCGCGCCCATCGGCCCGCGAAGAAGTCGGTGTCGAGCTTGCGCTGGATAGCGTCCACCGGAACAGTGGGTACTTCGTCGGCTTCAATCTTCTGTATGAAGACGTCGTACACCTCTCGGCAGATGAACTGGATGAAGTACGGGTAGCCCCCTGATTGGGCTGCAATTGTCGCAACGGACTCTTCACTTAGCTTCAGCGGGAATTGCGCGACTTCGGTGGGCTTGCGTATTGCGTCTCGGCTGTCGGCCTCGTTCAGCCGCCCGAGTGTTACGACTCGGAACATGCGCTCGGAGTAGGTACGGGCATCAACAAGCTTCGGGAATAGAGTCGGGAGTCCGGTCAACGCAAGCAGGAACGGAATACCCTTCTTCTGTATCGATTGGAAAACGTCGAGAAGTACCGACAGTGGGAACTCGTCGCTCAAGGCGTTGTCAGCGAGATTCTGGGCTTCGTCATAGGCGAAAATGACACGGCCACGGCCTAGCGCGTCAAGCTGGACGGCCGCAAACTCAAGTGACGCCTTCAATTTGTCCACGACAAGGCCTGGGGTCGCCTCAAAAATTGCGACGAGCACGTCGTAAGTCAGGTGGGTCGAATCATCCGAGATGGCGGAGCCAAACCCGACGGTGACCTTTTCGGTCTTGGAAATGGAAATGGAGGAGGTGATCGTCGAGAGGTCAGCGAGTAGTCGCATCGCGAGGTTGGCCTCGGTGATGCTCGCCGACTCAGACATATCCGTGCCGGCCCAGAGCCATCCCGCGGCGATTGCGCGGGGTTTGAACGTTTCAAGCAGAACCGTCTTGCCGACTCCACGAAGTCCGGTGAGGATCAGATTTTCGAGAATCGTCTCTTGCTCAAGGAGTCGATCAAACTCTTCGACTTGTTCTTCGCGACCTGCGAGATACGGCGGCATATGCCCCGCTCCGGGCCGGTAGGGATTCTTAAATTCTGTCATGCTTAGCCCCAGTTACCTTACAAGATAAATTTAGTTTGTGAATTAAATTTAGCACATGGACCGGACGGGTATAACTTTCAGAGAATGGCGCGACTGAGGGATCATGGTGCGCGGGGCTCATTCGATGATTGTCCCCTACCGACACGGCGTCAATAGACTTGGCACCATGGACCTGAGAGACACGCCTGGGGAGGCGAAACTCCGCGACGAGATCCGCGGCTGGCTTGAGACCAACTACTCGCCTGGCATGAGCCAGAGCGACTGGTACGAGGTTCTCGCTGACAGCGGCTGGGCCGCTCCGCTCTGGCCCGAGCAGTACGGCGGACGCGGGGCCAGCGCCTCCGAGGCGATCATCTTCAACCAGGAGCGCCAGAACATCGGTGCTGAACCGCCGCCAACAGGGATCGGCGTGCCGATGGCTGGCCCGACGATCATCGCGCACGGCACCGAGGAGCAGAAGGAGCGCTTTCTCGGACCGATGCTGCGCGGTGAAGAGGTCTGGTGCCAGCTGTTCAGTGAGCCCGGCGCTGGCAGTGACCTTGCCGCAATCCAGACCCGCGCGGTGCTCGATGGCGAGACCTGGAGCGTCACGGGCCAGAAGGTCTGGACCACACATGCGCAGCTCTCGCGCTGGGGGATCCTGATGGCGCGTCACGATCCGTCGCTGCCCAAGCACGCCGGCATCACCTACTTCATCTGCGACATGCAGGCCGAAGGCGTTGAGATCGTGCCGCTGAAGGAGATGACCGGCGAGGCAGTGTTCAATGAAGTTTTCCTCACCGACGTTCAGATCCCAGATGACCTGCGGGTTGGCCAAGTCGGCGAGGGTTGGAAGGTGTCGATGACGACGCTCGCCAACGAGCGCATGGCGCTTGGTGTTGGTGGCCTTGGCAGCACTGATGAAGACATAGAGGTGGGACTTGAAGAGGCCGACGCAGAATCCTCGCTGGAGACAATGGGCAAGTTCATCCGCCGCGGACCGCGTGCGCTGATCGAGCTCGCCGAACGCGCTGGGGCGATCAACGACCCACTGATCCGCGATGACCTCGCCCGCGCTTACACGATGTATGAAGTGAGCCGCTTCACCGGGTATCGCGTGACGACTGCACTTATGAAGGGCCGTGGCCCGGGCGTCGAGGCCTCGACCGGAAAGCTCTCCTACAACCTGCTCGTGCGCGCCGTCGCCGACCTGATGATCAAGATCGCCGGCATCGGCGCACTCGGCGCGCCCGAGGACGACAAGCTCCTGAAGGTCGCTGAGCGCCTGAATCTCGTGGTTCCTGCCACCTCGATCTACGGCGGCACCGACCAGATCCAGCGCAACATCATCAGCGAACGCGTACTTGGCATGCCCAAGGAGCCGCGCACCGACGCAGAGCAGCCCTTCTCCGAGATCAAGAAGGGCGGCTGACGCATGGACTTCGCATTCAACGACGAGCAGCGCGAGATCCAGGAATCGGCCAAGCGGCTTGTCGCCGAGACCGCGGCGCTCGACCAGGTGGTCGCGCTCATGGACAGCGAACTGGGTTACGACCCGGATGCCTACAGGCACATCGCTGAACTCGGCTGGACCGGGATGCATGTGCCCGAGGAATTCGGCGGCGTCGGGCTCACGTATGTGGAGCTGATCGTCGTGCTTGAACAGATGGGCGCCGCGCTGTACCCATCGCCATTCTTTGCGAGCGTCTGCCTGGCGGCGAACGCGTTGATCGAAGGCTCGAAGGTCGCTCCGCTGTCGGATGACAATGCCGCGCTGCTCGCCGCGATCGCCTCCGGCGAGAAGACCGCGACGCTGGCCTACAGCGAGCCCGGCGGCAAGTACATCCCGTCAGACGTGAAACTCTCGGCAAGGCGCGACGGCGACGACTACGTCCTGAACGGCACCAAGAGCTACGTGCTCGACGGCCACACCGCTGACGCAGTCGTGACCGTCGCGCGCTTCGGCGAAGCGGACGGCGAGATCGTCCTGCTGACCGTCCCCGGTGACGCGACCGGCCTCACTCGCACCGAAGCCCACGCAGTTGACCCGACCCGCAAGCTAGCGCTGCTCGAGTTTGCTGACGTCCGAGTTCCCGCGAGCGCCGCTGTCGGTGACCCGGAATTCGCAGGGAGCACTTTGAACCCGACGATGCAACTCGGCGCGGTCGCGCTTGCCGCAGAATCGCTCGGCGCGGCGCAGCACTGTTTTGACACGGCTCTGACCTACACGAAGGATCGCGTGCAGTTTGGTCGCCCGATCGCTTCCTTCCAGGCGATCAAGCACATCTGCGCCGACCTGTTGATGGCCGTCGAGGGATCGCGTAGCGCCGCCTACTACGCGGGCTGGGTAGCTGCCGAACAGCGCAACGAGCTGCCAGCGATTGCGCCGCTTGCCAAGGCTCAGGTCTGCGAAGCGTTCTGGGACGTCTCCAAAGCGAACATCCAGCTGCACGGCGGCATCGGCTTTACGTACGAACACGAGGCGCACTACTACTACCGCCGTGCCACCTCAAGTCGCGCCCTGCTCGGCGACACGAGCTTCAATCGCGAGATGCTTTTGCAGGGTCTCGGCGTGCCACCCGTCGGAGCTTGATCTCGAGGGTCAGCCTTTGCGACAGAAAACCCGATAGACAAGCCGGAGGGGAGGCACGCCGAACTATTGCGGAGCTTGGACTGCGCCCATACTGGACCGGACCTTTCCACCGCTCAGACCAGCAGAGTCCGAACGATCGTGCGGTAATCTTTTTACCACCGGGAACCCATCGTCCCGAGCCGATTTTTTCTCACCATCCCCAGATCCAGCGCTAGGAGCGTTACATGCCTGATGCAGTAATCGTCGACGTCGTCCGTACCCCGATCGGCCGTGCCTTCAAGGGCTCCCTCGCCGGTGAGCGCGCTGAGGACCTCGGAGCATTCGCAATCAAGACCCTCGTTGAGAAGTACCAGGACGCAGTTGCTCCTGAGGACTACGACGAAGTGATCTTCGGCGTCGGCTTCCCCGACAACGAGCAGGGCTACAACGTCGGCCGCAACGCCTGGCTCCTCGCGGGCTACCCCGAGTCCGTCCCAGGACACGTCGTCTCGCGCTTCTGCGCCTCGTCCGTGCAGAGCATCCGCGCCGCTGCGAACGCCATCCAGTCCGGCGACGGCGAAATCTATCTTGCTGGTGGACTTGAGGCCTCAAGCCGCGCGGGCGCCAGCCCCGACTTCACGATGCACCCCAAGCTCGACGGCTCGGAGGGTTCGCTCTGGAACGTCTACATCCCGATGGGAATGACGGCCGAGAATGTCGCCGACAAGTACGGCGTCACGCGCGAAGCGCAGGACGAGTTCGCCGCCCGCAGCCAGCAGTTGGCAGTTGAAGGACAGGAAAACGGCTTCTGGGACCGCGAGATCACCCCGTACACGACCAAGGACGGCGTAGTTGTCGCCAAAGACGACGGCCCTCGTGCCGGCACCACGGTCGAGAAGCTTGCTGGACTGAACCCGGTGTTCAAGCCCGAAGGCGGAACCGTGACGGCCGGTAACGCATGCCCGCTGAACGATGGCGCGGCAGCAGCGCTGATCATGAGCGCCGACAAGGCCGCTGAAATTGGCCTGAAAGCCCGCGCGAAGATAATCGGCGCAGTCGCCGGTGCCGTGGAACCTGAGTACATGGGCGTCGGTCCGATCCCGGCAGTCGAGAAGCTTTTCAAGCGCACGCGTATGACCGTCGACGACATCGACCTCTTCGAGATCAACGAGGCATTCGCCGCGCAGGTTCTGCCCAGCGCCGAGAAGCTGAACATCCCGATCGACAAGGTCAATGTCCAGGGCGGAGCAATCGCCGTGGGTCACCCGTTCGGCATGACTGGCGCCCGCATCATGGGAACCCTGCTGAACAACCTCGAGACCAATGACAAGCAGTTTGGTCTTGAGACGATGTGCGTCGCTGGCGGTCAGGGAATGGCCATTATCGTTGAGCGCCTGAACTAGCCTCCCCGGCATCGTCCCGGGCAGCAAAATATGAGCATCGCCGTAGGTGACCGGTCCTCCGAGGGGGGGTCGGTCACTCGCGTGCTCGAACGCCTCACCGACGTTCTCGATCGCCGCAACGTCGAGTACGGGATCTTCATCGGTCTGTTCGTGGCACTGGTTGCATTCACGATCTACAGGCCGGTCTTTCCGAACTACGACACGTATTACGCGCTCATCTGGGGCGACGAGATGGCGCAACTCCAGCTCCCGGACTACTACGTCTACAGAACGCCGACGCCGCACCCGCTGTTCAATCTCTATACGGCGCTGATTTCCTTCACCGGCAGCGCGGCAATTCAGATACTCACCGTTCTGTCGCTCGGTATGTACGTCGGCTTGCTCTACGGCGTCTACAAACTCGTGAAGCTCCAGGTCGGCCCGCTGGTTGCCTTCTTCACGCTGCTCGTGCTGCTGACGCGCACGGATCTGATGGCATTCGGATTCCGCTCGATGCTCGACATCCCGTTCCTGGCGATGATCGTCTGGGCGGCCGTGCTCGAGGTTCAGAAGCCGCGTCGCGCCGTGGCGCCGCTCGTGCTCTTGTTGCTGGCTGGCCTGATTCGCCCGGAGGCCTGGCTGATGGCAGGAATCTACTGGCTCTGGCTCGTCCTCGGACACGTGCGTCCGAAGATGAAACTGCCCGGCGAGTTGCCGTCTTACAAGCAGCTCTTCTGGTTTGCAGTTCTCGTCGCCGCGTCGCCCGTGATCTGGCTCGCCTGGGACTGGATAGTGACCGGCGATCCGCTCTACTCGGTCAACTCGACCAGTGAGGTCGCCGCCGAGCTCAAACGCAACAAATCGCTCTTCGGGGCGATCGCGGCGATCCCGAAAAACATCAGCGGGACGGAGCAGTGGGTCACTGCGATCGGCGGCACCCTTGGATTCGGGCTCGCATTCTATGTCTATCGCCAGCGCATGCTGATGCTCGCTGCGCTTGGTGTCGTGGGCGTCATCACTTACCTCTTGATCGCCGTCGCCGGTCTCTCCGTGATCCCGCGCTATCTCGTCATCCCGTCGATCATTCTCTGCTTCGGCGTTGCCTTCGCGCTCGTCGGCTGGGAGCGCCTCGACGGGAAGCCGCGCAAGTGGGGTATCGCGCTCGCGATTCTCACCGTGTTGCTCGGTCTTGCCCGCGCGCCTGCCTATATCGACGACTTCCGTGTGCTCAACACCAGAACGCAGGACGTCTCGATCACCTACAGCCGGATCTACAACATCCTTGACAAGCCGAAGGTCCGGAGCGCGATCGCGAACTGCCAGCCGGTCACGGCATTCACCCATGAAACCGTGCCGATCATCCGATACAAGCTTGGCCTTGCGAAGGAAGAGGTGCCGACGACAACTCAGCTCACGAAGGCACCGACCGAGGGAACGCTGCTTATCCAGACGAGCGCCCTTGATCCGTTGCAGATGACGGTGGTCGACCGGGTACTACGCCGTCAGTGGACCGGCTTCCATCAACCCGGCTTCAAATTCCGTGGTGAGAACCGCGCCTGGATCGTCTATTCGGCCTGCGGGAACAGCAGATGAAAAAGCGCATCGCTGCCTCGCTGACAATCCTTGCGCTGGCCGTCGCGGCTTCCGGCTGCGGCGACGATCGCGCGACCAAAGTCTCGCGAAATGGCAACGACCTTGTTGTCGCGCCGTTCAAGGGTCAGCTGATTGAGGTTGACGAACGGCCGATTGCGGTCACCGCCGGCGAGGGCGGGGTCTGGACAACGAGCATGGCCGGCGGAGTGCTCACGAAGATCGACCCCGAGACCGGCAAGGTCGTCGGCAAGCCGACCGAGACCGACGACGCGCCCTACGCCGTTGACGCCGCCTTCGGCAAGGTCTGGGTCGCCGCGTTTCAGAACGACAAGTTGATCCAGGTTGATCCCGAGACGCGCAAAGTGATCAAGACGACGAAGGTCGCCAACCGTCCATTCGGCCTGACGCACGGCTTCGGTTCCATGTGGGTCACGAGCATCCGCAACGAGACCGTCAGTCGGTTCGATCCCGGGACCGGCGAAGAGATCGGTGCCCCGATCCAATTGGACGGCCCGCCGTACAGGATCACGACTGGCTTCGGATACGTCTGGGTGACGAACATCCGGGACGGTGAAGTGTTGAAGATCGATCCGAAGACGAACAAGGTTGTGGGCGAGCCGATTCCGATCGGCGCGCGCAAGTGCTCCGATATTCCCGTCCTGGATCCCTTGAAGCCCGCGCCACTCGTCAACTGCGGCGCGCCGTCGGCGATCATCGCGGCAGGCAAGTACCTCTGGGTGGCAAACCTGCGCGGTCCTGCGCTGACCAAGGGCCAGGGCACCCCGACCCAGATCAAGCAGAACATCCCCAACGGGGAGGTCTGGCGGATCGATCCAAAGACCGAAAAGCCCGTCGGCGATCCGATCCCCGTTCCGATTCGTCCGCAGGCGCTTGCCGGCGACGACACTTCAGTCTGGGTCGTAAGCCTCGGCGCCAACGCGATTACGCGTATCGACACTCAGACCGGCGTTCGCGACAAGCTTCCGATCGACGTCAGCGGTCAGCCCACCGATGCAGCGACCGGCTACGGCAAGGTGTGGTTCTCCTTGTCGAGCGATGACCGAGTCGCATCGCTGCCTAACGACTGACACCGATCGGTAACTTTTTCTGCAGAATGGCCAATTGCTACCGATCGGTGCCAGCAACGTGTATGCTGGTTAAATGGAACCGATCGGTAACACTGTTCGGAGTAGTGGTGAGATAGGCACGGTGCTGCGCAAACGCCGACGCCAACTCGGCATGACGCAGCAAACGGTTGCGGACAGCATCGGCGTTGCGCGTCGAGTGATCGGCGAACTTGAGCGCGGCAAGCCAACCGTGCAGCTGCAAATCGCGGTGGACGTCTCGAACGTTCTGGGGCTCGATCTGACGCTGTCGGCGCGATCATGAATCGTCAGCTGATAGTTCGCTTGAGCGGTCGCGAGATTGGCGCGCTCATTCTGAAAGACAATGGAAATTTGCAATTTCGCTATGACCCGGGCTACCGGGGTCCGGCTCTTTCAGTTGCGCTTCCGGTTCGCGAAGAGGCATATCCGCATCGCGATTGCCTCGCCTGGTTCGGCGGGATATTGCCTGACGGAGACGTGAAGAAAGCGCTCGCTCGCACACTGGGCACTTCCGACCGGAACGAATTCAGGATGCTCAATGAGATCGCAGGGGACTGTGCGGGAGCTGTCGAGATCGTGCCTGAAGGATGGGTGGCAGACCCGCGAACGGACAGCCCTGCAGTTCTGGACCGCAGCGAGCTGAGCGAGTTGATCGAGATGCTGCCTAAACGACCCTTGGGCGCAGACCCAGCGAGCGGAATCCGTATGTCACTGGCCGGCGCTCAGCCGAAGTTGCCGGTGATCTTTGAGCCGACGCAGATCCGGCTTTCAGGTTACGCGATACCGAGATCGAGTGCGGACCCAACGAGCCATTTGCTCAAGCCGGAGCCGGACAACTACCCGGGCCTGGTGATGAACGAGTTCTTCTGCATGACTCTGGCGCGCGCCTGCGGTATGCAGGTTGCCGAGACAGATTCATTCATCACCGTCGGCGGCCGGTCCGTTCTGATCGTTCGGAGATACGACAGGTCCTCGTCGGAGGAGGGCCCTACGCGTATCCACCAGGAGGATTTCTGCCAAGCCCTGCTCGTTCCCTCAGAGGACAAATACCAAGAAGACGGTGGCCCGTCATTTCGTCAAATCGCTGAGTTGATTCGCCATTTTGCCCGGAATCCGATTGAGGACCTTTCGCGGCTTTGGGATGCCGCCGTTTTCAACTGGGCCATCGGCAATTGCGATGCACATGCGAAGAACTTTTCCCTCCTCTACGCCACGCCGGCTCCGGCGTTGGCGCCGCTGTACGACCTCGTCAGCACCCAGATGTACCCGGAGCTGAGCGGCCGGTTGGCAATGACAATCGGCGGGGCCCGATTCCCCGACGAGGTGGACGCGACTGCCTGGACGGCTCTTGCGCAGGAAATTCAGATCTCACCACCGCGAGCACTGGAGAGGGCGGGCGAAGTGCTCGAGATGATCAAGCGGCATTCCGAACATGTGCTTGCAGTAGATCGTTTCCAGGGAACGATCGCCGAGCCGATCGCCGACCGGGTGCAGAGCCTGAAGATCTGACTGGTGTGCTTCTCGCTGTCGAGCAACGACCAGATAGCCGCGCTCGACAACAAGTAGCTCCCCGGGAAGAACGCTTGGCTTACTTGGGACCGAGGTAGCGGAGGTAAACCTGCTTGAAGCCCAGCATGTTGCGGATCAAGCGGTCGACCGACTCAGTCTCAGACTGGAAGAGCACGTAGTTGCCGCGCAGGCTGGTGGAGGGGTTTTCCGAAGGGCCGGTGAGGTACTCATTGTTGTAGTCACGCGATTCCACCGAAACGTGGAGAGTCGGCTTGTTCCAGAGCATGAAGTTCTGGACGCCGTTGCGTGTGAAACGGATATCGCGTGACGGGCGCAGGTTGGTTGCGTTCGAGCTGAAGAGAACGAACTCACCACCACCGGTGATCGTGGGATCGCCGGACGGACCATTCGCCGGACCGTCGATCGACTTGGAGACCCACTGCATGCGGCGGGTGCGAAGATCGGCCTGAGCGATGTCGGTAGTGCGGTTGCTGTCGCCGCCGAGCAGATTGCTGGCATCGGTCTGGAAGGCGACAAACTGACCGGACTCGTTGATAGCCGGGTGGCTCGATTCCTGGTTGCCGCGACGACCGTTCTTCTGGGAGACGAGGCGAGTGCTGAAGCGCAGCTTTGACGACTTGGCGAAGGTGCGGACGTAGACGTCCTGGCCTGCGTCGCTGTCATTGCTGGCGAGGTTCGTGGCCTTCGAGGTGAAGGCGACCTGGTTGCCGTAGCGGGCGAAGGAGACCTGGTAGCTGTCGCCGTTGGCGGCCTTGCGACCGTTGCTCGCGGATGCCAGGAAAGTCAGCTTCTGGAAACGCCCAGAACGAATGTGCACGTAGACCTGGCTCCTGCCGCCTGAGCCACCCTTGACGGCTGCGGTGCTCCAACGTGACTTGCCGCCACCGTCGTAACCAAGGTTCGTCGCGGTCGAAACAAATCCGATGCGGCCGCAGTTGGCCGTGACGGTGACCTCAGTCGTCGGACCATTGGCCTCCTGGCCGGTGCTGCTGATGGAAACGCGCGTGATGCGGCGGGTCTTGAAGTTGTAGACAAAGGCATCTGCGACGCCGTTGTTGTCGTTGCGGACGAGGTTTGACGCTTCAGAGACGAAGGCAATGCAGGTCGGCACGTTAAAGCTCGATCCCGCGACTGCCGGTTTGTAGGAGGGGCCGTTTGCGGCGTTGCCGCCAAGCCCGTTGGAGATCTTTATGGTCTTACCAATGCGCCACGGCGTGCCGTTCTGGCCCCAACCCCGTGAGCGCTTCACCATGAAGACGTCCGTGTAGCCGTTGTCGTCGCCGCGAACGATGTTGGTTGCGTCCGACTCGAAGGCGGCGACACGCGCAATGCGCTGGTCGCGGCTGATCGAGCCGTTGCGGGATTCCCCGTCAGGGACACCGCCGTTGTAAGAACGCGAGAGAAGAAACGTTGTGCGCAGGGATCCCGCGCTAGCTGTTGCCGCAGTCATGGCGATGAGCGAAATAAGAGTCGCTGAGAGCGCCAGCGCGGCCAATGTCATCCTTGACTTGGTCACGACTCAGCTATCGGCTGCCGCCGCCGTCGGGTTTAGACCCTAGGTCAAGTTTTTCCGTCTGAGGCGCATTCGCCACCCGAAAGGCGGTAGATATCGATCTCCGGGCCGGGTCGGACGTAGCCCAGCGGGTAATAGTTGTAGGAGATGTCGAAGTTGAAGCGCGGCACGCTTTCGCCGTTCTTCATCGGGCTGAATGACGCGACTTTCTCGGCGCGATCGTCGAGCGCCTTGTAGTACGCGGCGGCGCCCGGGGACTTTTCTGGATACTTGGTCACGCGGCCCTTCTGAATACTCGCCGAGACGACATAGCAATAGCCCTGGGCCGCGAACTCGTCGATCCTGGCCGGGCTGAGCTTCTGCGCGTAGAGCTCGACCTCTTTGCCGCGCGGCAATGGGCGAATCTTCAGGCCCTTGTAGTACGCGGGAGGGCCGACGAGATCGATCGCGATCTTTTCGCCGGGTGCGTTCTTGAGCAGCCAGTCCTTTGCCAGGGCACGCGTGTCGGTGCGCGTGAGCACCTGGTTGTTATGGACCACACTAATCAGCGGGAAGACGAGAGCCACCGCCAACACCGCAATGGCCGCGTAAGCCGGCGAACGCCCTTCGCCACTGCGCGCGAACTTCGACGTCAGCCAGCGCGCAATCTCGATCGCCCCGTAACCGGCGAAAAGCGCCAACACCGGATAGATCGGCATCATCCAGCGCGCGTAGAAGCGCAGCTCTTTGCCCATGAAGAGGAACACGATCAAGCCGAATACGACAAGCGGCAGCGCGCGGCGCCAGTCCTTCTTGAGCGCGATCGCCGCGCCGGTGACGGCGAGGATCATCGGCAGCGCACCAAAGCCCCACCACATCGTCCACGCGTAGTAGAACCAGCCGTTGGTGTCGTCGGTGCCGAGCTTCTCGATGTTTCCGGTGTAGTCGGCCTGCCGGCGCACGTCGTAGACGAACTTGTCGGCGTCGAGCAGCGCATACGGGTTGGCGACGAAGAATGCGATCAACGAGAGTCCAGCGGCGCCGAGCAGATACAGGAACTCGCGCTTGCCGCGCTCTTTGTCCTCAAAGAAGCGGATCAGCCAGGCGACTGCAATCGCCACGCAGAGCGCTGCCGCGGTGTACTTGGTGGCCGTTGCAAGCCCCAGTCCGATGCCTGCGATCCCGTAGTCGAGCATGCGCCCCTTGTTGATGATTCCGGCGAGTCCGACGATGCCGAGAGCAAGCGGCAGCAGAGTCGGCACGTCGTTGAGTGCGAAGTGGCTGTAGTGGACGGGCAGGAAGGTGAAGCTCATGAAGGCGGCCGTCGCGAGTCCTGCCGCCGTGCCGTAGAGGCGCTTGCTGGCGAAGTACATCAGCCAGGCCGCGCCGATTCCCATCAGAGCGCTGGCAGCGCGGGCGATCGTGTAGATGGTTGTCGGGTCGGTCTCGAATGCCCTGTGGATCGCGGCGCCGGTCGAGCCGACCGGCGGCACGCCGAACCAGATCGAGTAGAGCGTGTGCAGCAGGTAGGTGTAGGCCGGCGGGTTCTGGAAGTAGCGCGGGTTCAGTCCGTCGCCGAACATATCGACGGCCTGGATCGTGAAGTGCGCGTACTCGTCGAGGTTGTAGACGATCGGCAGCCCGCTGCGAATGCCCCAGAGGCGCAGTGCCAATCCGGCCAGCAGGATCCCGGCGAGCGTCCAGGAGGCGGCGGACCCCCGTCGTTTTGTGGCTTGGCTCACGGCGGGAACGATAGTGCCGACGCGTTTAGGAGAGATTGTGTAACTTATGTGAATCTGGATTCACATAGGAGAGACTATGGAAGTCGTACAAACAAGAGATCGCGCAACACACGAAGTTTTCAACCAGGCGACACCGCTTGAGCCGATCAACCACTTCACGGCAGACGTCGTACTGCAGGAGTCGATCACTCGCGAGGGTGGCGCCTGGGGAATGGATCGGCTGATCGCGCTTGGCGCGCTCGCGGGTCTGCCGGAGCAGCGCGAGCACTGCTGGCGCGCCGAGCACAACCTTCCCAAGCTCACGACCCACGATCGCTTCGGCAACCGGATCGATCAGGTCGAGCTTGATCCCTCGTGGCATCACCTGCTGCGGCAAGGGATCGAACACGAATGCCATTCGCTCGCCTGGCGCAACCCCATGCCGGGCGCGCACGTGGTGCGGGTCGGGCTTTTTCAACTGTGGTCGCAGACCAACGGCGGCGTGATGTGTCCGATCTCGATGACCCACGCCGTGATCCCGCCGCTGCGCAATCACGCGCCAGAGATCGCCGCCGAGTGGGAGGAACGCTTGACGATTCCCGACTACGAGCGCGGTGCGATCGCAGGCATGGCGATGACCGAAAAGCAGGGCGGATCGGACGTACGCGCCAACACCACGCAGGCCGTGCCCGTTGGTGGCGATGAGTATGAGCTGACCGGGCACAAGTGGTTCTGCTCGTACCCGCCGTGTGATGTGTTCCTCGTGCTGGCTCAGGCGCCGGGCGGTTTGACGTGCTTCTTCGTGGAGCGCGGCGAGGGCATGGAGTTCCAGCGCCTGAAGGACAAACTCGGTTCGCGCTCGCTGCCGTCGAGCGAGGTCGAGTTCCGCGCCGCCCGCGCGCGGATCGTCGGGGAAGAAGGTCGCGGCGTGGCGACGATCATCCAGATGGTCAATCACACGCGACTCGACTGCATGATCGGTTCGGCGGCCTCGATGCGCCGCGGCGTTCTTGAAGCGACTCACCACGCACGCGGCCGCAAGGCGTTTGGCGCGTTGCTGATCGATCAGCCAGCGATGCAGAATGTGCTGGCAGACCTTGCGATCGAATCCGAGGCTGCAACGACGGCCTTGTACCGAGTCGCGCGTTCGTTCGACGAGGGCGACAAGACCTTCAGTCGTTTCGCGACCGCCGTCATGAAGTACTGGATCTGCAAGCGCGCCGCCGGTCACGCGGGCGAGGCGCTCGAGTGCTTCGGCGGCAACGGCTACGCCGAGGATTCGGGGATGCCGCTGATCTATCGCGACGCTCCCTTGATGTCGATTTGGGAGGGCTCCGGAAACGTGGCTGCTCTGGACGTGCTGCGGGCGATGGCCAAGGAGCCCGAAGGCCTGCCGGCGTTCCTTGCCGAGTGCGAACTCGGGCGAGGTGCCGACAAGCGCCTTGACGCGCATCTTGATTCGCTGAGCGCGCGGCTTGCTGGACTGGCAAGCGGCGAGACCGAGGCTGATCTGATCGACGCTCAGTTCGGTGCGCGGCGTGTGGTCGAGGATCTCGGAGTCGCGTTCCAGGCCTCGCTGCTTCTACGCAATGCTCCGGACTACGTGGCCGATGCTTTTTGCGCCGGGCGCCTTGGTGAAGGTGGCCGCGCCTACGGCACGCTGCCGACCGGCGTTGACGCGCGGGCGATTGTCGATCGTGTGATCTCCTGATGTCGGAGATTGATTTCGCAGTTGACGGTCGGATCGCCAGGCTCACGCTGAACCGCCCCGAACGCGGCAACGGAATCACGCGTGGCTTGCTGCGCGAGCTTGCAGAGTTGGTCGAGCGCGCAGACCTGGATCCTTCCGTGCACGTGATCCTCTTGAGCGGTGCCGGCAGCGGATTCTGTGGCGGCTACGACTTGGTTGACAGCGCCGAGGGAAGGGGTCGCGGTGATCGCTCTGAAGCTGACCCCGCGGGATCGCCATTGGACCCTCTGGTGATGGCGGCCAACCACAACCCCGAGGGCAACTGGGACCCGATGACGGACTTCGCGATGATGCGCCGCAGTGTGCGCGCTTTCATGGTGCTCTTCGAGAGCGACAAGCCGGTGGTCTGCAAGGTCCATGGATTCTGCGTCGCCGGAGGAACGGACATGGCGCTCTGCTCAGACCTCGTGGTCGCGGCAGCGGACGCAAAGATCGGCTATCCGCCAGCGCGAGTCTGGGGGTCGCCGACGAGCGCACTGTGGGCGCACCGCGTCGGGCCGCAGCGCGCAAAACGATTGCTGATGACCGGTGATTCGATCAGCGGCACGGAGGCCGTCGAGTGGGGACTCGCGATCGAGGCACCGGCGGCGGATGAGCTGGATGAGCGAACAGAGATTCTTGTCGAGCGAATGGCGCGGCTTCCGATCAACCAGCTGATGATGATGAAGCTGCTGGTGAATCAAACGATCGAGGCCCAGGGGCTGCGCAGCACTCAAGTGCTTGGCACGGTCTTCGACGGGATCGCTCGGCACACCGACGAGGGATATGGCTTTCAGCAGGCGGCGCTTGCTGGCGGATTCCGCGAAGCCGTGCGCGAGCGCGACGAACCCTTTGGCGATCACGGCCTGTCCACCTTCAGAGGCTGACGGCGTGACCGTCGCCGCACCAGCACCGACCAGGCAGCGATTGCTTGATGCAACGACCGAGCTTCTGGCCGAGGGTGGGTACGCGGCGGCGACCGTTTCTGCTCTGACATCCCGCGCCGGGGTGGCTTCCGGCACGCTCTATCGCCACTTCTCATCCAAGGAAGAGCTGTTCGTCGAGATCTTCCGCAATCTCAGCGGCCGCGAGCTGGGTGCGATGCGGGAGGCCGCCGACGGCGCGACCGATCCGCTTGATCGACTCGAAGCCGCGATCGATGC
Source organism: Solirubrobacterales bacterium (assembly GCA_016185345.1). GTDB lineage: Bacteria > Actinomycetota > Thermoleophilia > Solirubrobacterales > JACPNS01 > JACPNS01. The sequence goes on from JACPNS010000003.1 coordinate 30,673, forward strand.
ATTCGCTCGGCGGGCGCTGGCAGAGCCGCGGGTCGCCTGGGCGCTGCTGGCCGAGCCAGTTGACGCGCTGGTGGATGCCGAGCGGCTCGAGTATCGACGTCGCTATCGGGATCTGGTCGTCGCGCTGCTGGGCGATGCATCGCCCGCGCTCGCGGCGGCGATCGTTGGCGGCGTGGGCGAGGCGCTGGTTGGTCCCACGTCTGATCCACCGGCCACCCCGCAGGAACGCGCCGAGCTGATCGCCGAGATCAAGTCCTTCGCCCGCCGAGCCGCCACGACCTGATCCCCGCGCTACGAGCTATTGACCGCGTGTACGATAAGCGCCTCGGTATGGGCTCAGAACTGACAATGCACGGTGAAGTGGCGCGTTTTAGCGCGGGTTTCACGGAGGTTGCTCCGGGAACCTGGGCCTACATGCAGCCCAACGGCGGCCTCGGCGAATCCAACGCCGGGATGATCTTCGACGGCGACCACGTGATGTTCGTGGACTCGCTCTGGGACAACAAGCTCACCGGCCGGATGCTCAAGGACGCGCGCGCGATCGTGGACGCCGCCCCCGAGACGCTCTTCAACACGCACTCCGATGGCGACCACGTCTGGGGCAATCAGCTCTTCGCGCAAGCGCGGATAATCTCGACGACCACTGCCAAGAAGCTGATGACGCTCGCTCCCCCGAAGTCACGACGCGGGATGCAGCGTGGCGGCAATCTGATCGGCGCGATCGGTCGAGCACCGCTCCCGCTGATCGGCCAGCGCGACTACGGAAACCTCCCGCGCCTGCCGCTAACGCACATGGGCAAGGAGATGGCGCCTTTCGATTGGAGCGACATCGAGCTCACGCTCCCGACCGAGACATTCGACGGAACCCATTCGGTCGAGGTCGGATCAAGAACCGTTGAGCTGATCGAAGTCGGACCCGCGCACACCATGGGCGACGCCGTCGCCTGGATTCCAGACGTCAAGATCTGCTTCGCCGCGGACATCCTCTTCATCGGCGGCACGCCGATCATGTGGGCCGGTCCGATCGCCAGCTGGATCGGCGCGCTGGAGACAATCTCATCGCTAGGCGCCGAGAAGTTCGTGCCCGGCCACGGACCGGTCTGCACGCAATCTGAAGTCGACCTCGTGCGTGAATACCTTGAATGGATTACTGCCGAAGGCATCACCCAGCTCGAGCGCGGCGTAGCGCCTGCGAAGGTTGCGCGCAAGCTGTTGCTCTCAGACGAATTTGAAAAGCTCCCGTGGTCCACGTGGGACGATCCCGCCCGACTTGTCGTAACGCTCAGCACAGAGCGGTTCCGTCGCGACGGCGGCGACGGACAGCTTGGTGGCGCCGCGCGCTCGCGCGTGATCACACAGATGCAACTGACCTCGACAGCGCTTGGCCGCAAGCGCGCGAAAGCAGCATGAACCGATGACCCAGGAACCCCACTGGCACAAAGCTTCCGACCGCACCAGCGATCCCGGGATCAAGCGAAGCGTCCTCAGCCGAGCGGTGATCGCCGGGGCGAAGCGAAAGACCAAAGGCCGCAGCTTCCAGTTCATGCGCGTGCTCGCGATCAACAAGCGTCTCCACCTCCCGTACATCCTCTGGAACTCACGCGTCATGCCGTATGGCAAGCTGACCCGTCAGCAGACCGAAGCCGTGATCCTTCGCGTCGCCTGGCTCTGCCGGTCCGAGTACGAGTGGATCCAGCACAAGGCGATCGGCATCCACAACGGAATGACCAAGGAACAGGTTGAAGCCGTGGGCGCTGATCCCACGAGCGATCTCTTGGACGATGAGATCAAGACCTTGCTCGCCGCCGTTCCAGAACTGCTCGACAACCACGTCCTCAGCGACGAAACCTACGAAGCGCTCCGCGCGTTCCTGCCGCCGGCCCTTATTCTCGAGTTCGTCATGCTCGTTGGTACATACTCAGCGCTGGCCGGTGCCCTGAACACGTTCGGCGTTCCGCTCGAGGACGCCTGGAACACGGGCTCCTAGCCCGCCCAAGTGAGCGAGCTGCTCACCGTATTTCTCGCCGGCGTCGCCACGATGCTCGCGACCGGACTCGGCGCTCTGCCGGTCCACTACTTCGGCCACAAGGCCTACAACTGGCGACCGGTGCTCGTCGGCGTCGCGATCGGCGCGATGGCCGTGGCCGCTGTTGTGGGACTTCTCGAACCCGGGCTCGAACTCGGCTCACCATTAGAGGTCTGGGGCGGGGCAGCGCTCGGGGCGGTTCTGTTCTTCGCGATCCGCACAGCACTCCACCACCACAAGGTGAGCATCGGCGACGTGCGCGGCGTCGACGTGAAGCGCGCCGCACTGATCTTTGCGGTGCTCTTTGCGCACAGCCTGCCCGAGGGATTCGCGGTCGGCACGGCCTACGCTTCGCCCGATCAGAATCTCGGACTCTTCGTCATTCTCGCGATCGCGCTGCAGAACATTCCCGAGGGCACGAGCGTCGCCATACCTATGGAAGATGCGGGCTTCAGCGTCTGGAAACAGTTCTGGGCGGCCGTCGGCACAAGCATCCCCCAGCCGATCGGCGCCGTACTCGCCTACCTGCTCGTTGACCAGATCAGCGGCTTGCTCCCGATCTCATTCGGCTTCGCGGCCGGCGCGATGCTCGTGCTCGTTGCGATTGAACTTGTGCCCGACGGATTTGCTCCGGGCACGCGCACTCGCGCCGCCCTCGGAACGGCGGCCGGCGCGGCAGTGATCCTCCTGCTCGAGCGCGCGGTAGTCGGCTAGCTGTAGTAACCAAACAAGGGTTGTTCAGCTCACCGAGCCGAGCTTCCGGAGTCTTCTTGCTGAGGACGCCGTGCTTTCGTCTGGTGTTGTAGTCAAGCAGCCAGCCGGACAGCGCGGCGGTTCGTTCAGCCGAAGAGCCGTAGATCGCGCCGTAGGCCCAGCGCTCGGTCATCGTCTTGATGAACCGCTCAGCCTTGCCGTTGATCCTTGGCCGATAGGGCCTCGTGAAGCTGTGGCGGATGCCGTGCTGCTCGCGGAAGCGCTTGTGGGCGAGCGAGCGACAACCAGATCCGTTGTCTGAGAGAACGCGCTCGACCCTGATGCCCATCGATTTGAACCAGGCGACGGCGCGCTCGAAGAACGCAGCCGCTGTTTCGCCCCTCTCGTCGGTCAGCACCTCGGCGTAGGCCAGGCACGTTGCGTCGTCGATGCAGATGTGAACAAAGTTGCAACCGCCGCTCGCGATCTCCTTCCGGCGATTCGCGAAGGTAGTTAGTCGCTACTTGCGCTCGATCAGCTCGATCCGGTAGTCATCGGGATCGCGCACAAAACAGATCAGCGATCCGCCTTCGCGCACCGAGTACGGCGGCTTTTCGGGCTCTATTCCCACGGCGGCGAGCTGCTCGAGCGTCGCGGCCATGTTGTCAACCGTTAAGGCGATGTGGCCGTAGCCCGTCCCGATCTCATACTCATCAACGCCGAAGTTGTACGTCAGCTCGAGGCGATCTCCATCGCCCGGAAGGCCAAGGAACAAATTGATAGCTTCGTCTCGAATTGGCATTCGACGACGCTCCTCGAACCCCAGTTTCTGGTAGAACGACAACGACGACTCTATGTCGGTGATTCGATAGCAAGTATGGATCAATGCGCTCATTTCGATCCACAGTACTCCTGCGGGCGGCCTCGCCCGCCACAAACCAATTGAAAGGCAATGCCCCCATGCCGTCCAGCTCCAAGCTCATTCCCTCGATCGCCTTGGCCGTCCTGGTCGCCGCAATTGCTTCGGTCTATGTTTCGCCGGCAGGAGCCGCTGCCAATTGCAAGCCGGCCACGAACATCGAGGCGATCATCGACGACTCTGGCTCTATGGGCGGAACCGACGTCTCCGTCAACCGCTCCGAGGCGATCAAGCTCTTGATTTCGAAGGCGGGCAACGCCAAGAAGACCCTCGGTGCGATCGAGTTCGGAAGCGACCAGTCCTACCTCACCCCGCCGGTCGGCGCAGCCGTGACGCTCTTTGGACCACTCCTGATCGGACCGAACGTCGCGACGATGAACGCAGCGCTCACCAACAACCTCAAGGCCGACAACGGTTCGACCGACTACAACTCTGCCTTCGCGCTGGCCAAAACAGACAATCCCGCCGCCGACGCTCGCATCTTCATCACGGATGGCGGTCACAACGAGGGCGCCTACCTCAACGGTCACCAGGGTGGCCCGCCGACCTACGTACTGGGACTCCAGATTGGTCCTGCGAGCGCGACTGACACCGACGCCACGCGCCTGCAGACGATCGCCAACGAGACCGGCGGTGTCTACTACCCCAACGTCGACACGGGGAACATCGCGGCAACCGTCAACAAGGTCGACGCACGACTCAATTGCCAGACAGTCGCGAAAACATTCACCGACACGTTCGCAAAGGTCGGTCAGAAGAAGTCCAAGGCCGTCTCGATCGGCAAGAACATCAGCTCTGCGGATCTCACATTGACGTGGACGAACCCGCTCGACGTCTTCACGATCGGCGCCATCACCGTCAAGACTTCCAGCGGCAAGACCATCTCGACGAAGAAGCTGAAGATCAAGCGCACCGTCGGCAAGACGTTCCTCAACGTCAATGTCAGGGGCCTCAAGCGCGGAAAGCTGCGCTTCCAGCTCAGGGCCAAAACGCTCGGATCAAACTCATTCGGTGGCGCGACGCTCACGACGCAGGCGGTGCCGCGTAAGCGTTAGTTGGCCGGACTCAGTGGTTAGTCGGAATCGGCCGCGACTGCGGTCTGTTCCGGCTCGCCGCTGGCTGAGCCGGCGCTGACGCCGCCGTGCTCCTGCAGGCTGCGCTTGAGGATCTTGCCCGTGGCGTTGCGCGGCAGTTCCTCGAGGAAGTGGACCTCACGCGGCACCTTGAAGTTTGCGAGGTGATTCTTGACGTGGCTCTTGATTTCTGCTTCGTCCACTACTGCACCCTCGTTGGGCACGACGAAGGCCAGGAGCCGAGCACCGAACGTCTCGTCCTCCACGCCGATGACGGCAGTTTCGTACACATCTTCGTGAATCGCGATGATGTCTTCGACCTCGATCGGGTATACGTTTTCTCCGCCCGAAATGATCATTTCGTCGATTCGGCCGTCGATGAACAGGCGAGCGTTCGCGTCAATGTGACCAACGTCGCCGGTGCCTGCAAGATGGCCGAGGCGGTTGGCCTGCTCGCCGCCGGTGTAGCCCTCGAAGATCATGTCGTGTTGTACGAAAATCTGGCCGGTCTCGCCAACCGGGACATCGTTGCCCTCTTCGTCGAGGATTCGCAGCGTGGTCCCGGTCGGCGCCCTGCCGGCGGTGCCGGGGGCTGCGCGCATGTCGGCGGGACTGGCCACGGTCGCCCAGGCGACTTCAGTCGACCCGTAGAGGTTGTAGAGAACGTCGCCGAACTCGTCCATGAACTTGGTCGCGAGCTCGCCCTGTAGCGCCGAGCCACTGGCGCAAACGGCGCGAAGTGAAGAGGTGTTGATCGTGCGGCGCTTGGCCACAGGCACGTCGAGCATGCGCTGGAGCATCACGGGAACGACGATCTGCATGTCGATCTGCTCGCGCTCGATCGTCTTGAGAACGTCTTCCGGGTCGAAGCGGCGGCGCAGCACGGTTGTGCCGGCGAACATCACGCTGGCGCTGAAATTGGAGAAGCCCCAGGCGTGGAACAGCGGCGCGCAAACGAGCATGCGGTCACCGCGGCGATACGGAATGGTCGAGACGACCGAGAGCAGGTCCTTGAGGCCCTTGGGTTCGGCGCGGGCGGCGCCCTTCGGCTTGCCGGTGGTGCCAGAGGTGAGGATGATCGTGCGGCCGGTTCGCCCGGGCGCGGGCGGCTCCTTCGTGCTCTGGCCATCGCGGAGCGAATCCAGCGTGGGCAGTGGCGGATTCTCGGTGCTGTCGGTCCATCCAAGGAATGCGGGCCTGTCGCCGAGCGCGTCCTTGAGCATCGGGTAGTACTCCTCGTCCATGATCACGGCGTCGGCGTTCTGGTCCTCGATCACCTGAACGAGCTGTGGTCCGGCGAATGCTGTGTTGAGCAGGAGGCCGTCGGCGCCGAGCTTCAGCGTGGAGACGAACGCTTCGGGGAACCAGCGGCTGTTGCGGCAGAGGATTGCGACTCGCGAGCCCTCGCCGATCCCCTGCGCGGCAAGACCGCGAGCGATCTGATTGGTCTGCTCGTGAATTTCCTTGTGCGTGAGCTGACCGAGCTCATCGATGATGGCGACGACGTCGGGGTCGATCTTCGCGTTGATCTTGTAGCCGGCCGGCTGGGTCGGGCCGTACTTGTCAAATGCGAGCTTGACTTCCCATAGGCGGTTGGGTGGCACAAAGCGCACCATCTTTGTCGCCGCAATCGTCCGGGCGATCTCCGCGTAGCGCTTGCTCGCGGTTTTTATCCGACCGCTCAAGACTCACTCACCGTCGCTGCCGCGGCGGCCACTTCGGCGCTCTCTGCTCTGATTGCGAATCCGCCGGCGGCAGTCTTGGCTTCGACCTTGGGCGGTACTGCAGTCATTGCGTGCTCGCTTATCGCTGTAATCGTGAGGCTGGGGTTGACCCCAGGGTTGGCTGGCATTGCGGATCCGTCGCAAATCAGGAGGTTTTCGTAACCGAACGCGCGGTTGAAGTGGTCAACGACTCCAGTATTGGCGTCACGGCCGATCACCGCTCCGCCGAGGAAGTGTGCCGTTGAAGGAACGTTGGCCATCACTTCGGTGAAGGCGCTCTGCGGAACGCCACCGATCTGCTTCGCGGCGAGCTCGGCCGCCTTGTTCGCGGCCGGGATGAAGCGCGGGTTCGGGTTCGCGGCGTCCTCCTGAGTCGTGAGGCGGTAGCTACCCCAGAAGGTTTTCTTCGGGATGAGTTTCAGAGAGTTGTCGAGGGTCTGCATAACCAGCAAAATCACCGTGCGGCGTGACCAATGGTAAGCGGCGAGCAGGCGCAGGGCAGAAAGCGGGTGCCTCACTGCCATGCCCAGGAACTTGATTGGGCGCGTCGTGCGCGTGCCCTCGCCGGTCAGGAGTGTGAAGGCGCGACCCATTGCGTCGCCGCCGTGCCCGTAGGTGACGTTCTCGATGTGAGTGCTGTCGTCGGGAAAAAAGCTCGAGCTGATTGCAACTGAGGTTGAGTAGTCAACCTTGTCATCTCTGGCGGTGACCGCAAGGATTGCCTCGCTGTTGGTGCGCACGAGTGATCCGAGCCGGTGCGAAAGGCGTGGGAGCGAACCCTTGAGCTTGCAGTTGGCGAGCAGTTTGTTCGTGCCGTATGTGCCGGCCGAGATGACGACGCCGCGCGTACGGACCCTCCTGCGACCCTTGAAAAACCACGCACCCGAGCGAACTGACGTGACTTCGTAGCCGGCCGAACCGTCTCGCCGACCACCTTCTCCGCGCAGCGGCTTGATGTCGCTGACCGTGCGAAGTGGGTCGATCTTCACGCCGAGTTTTTCTGCGAACCAGAGGTAATTCTTGACCAGAGTGTTCTTGGCGTTGTGACGACAGCCCATCATGCATGCGCCGCAGGCAATACAGGCCGCGCGGTCCGGGCCGTCGCCGTCGAAGTACGGGTCGGGCACGTTTTCGCCGGCCTTCTCGCGATCGCCGAAGTAGACGCCGACGCGGGTCTTCTTGTAGGTCTCGGGTACACCGAAGTCCTCAGAGAGCTTCTTGATCACGTCGTCAGAGGGCTGGTGCAGCGGTACCTCGGACACGCCGAGCATGTATTCGGCCGTGTCGTAGTGGGGCTGCAGAACGTTCTCCCAGTCCTCGATGCCGGCCCACTGCTTGTCGGTGAAGAAGCGCGGGCGTGCGCGGTAGAGCGTGTTGGCGTATCCGAGGCTTCCGCCGCCGACGCCATTGCCACTGAGCACTGTCACATCCTTGAAAAAAGTCATCCGCAGGATGCCGCGAAACTTCACGAACGGAAGCCACCAGTACCGATGCGGGGCCTTGAGCATGGTCTCTGCGAAGTCTTTGTCCTCGAAGCGCGCACCGCACTCGAGCATCTTCACGTCGTAGCCCTTTTCAGCCAGTCGCAACGCAGAAACGCTGCCGCCGAAGCCAGAGCCGACGATGATCCAGTCGTGGTCGTAATTCATGAGGTGGTCCGATCTGCGCGGAGGTCGATGCCGGACAAGGCGCGCCAAGGCAGTCGCGCGCGTCCCAAGATGGCCAGATTCTACCCCCGCGTCGGCCATTTGGCCAGTACGCCGGTCAAGAACACTCAGTTTGAGGTAGTAGCGCCCAGTGTGGCGTTCGGCTGACGCGAGAGCGGGCGCCAGAGTGTCGCCATCAATACGTAGACATAGAGCATCAACGATTGGTGCTTGAGATAGAAGAGATCGTTGGACAGTTCTGTTTCTGGATCGCTCGAATCGTGCAGCTGGGCCCAACCGGTGATGCCGGGGCGAAGCATGTTGCGACGACCGTAGAATGGGATCTCACGCTCGAGCTCTGAAAGTCGCTGCGGACGCGTCGCGCGCGGGCCCACCAGGGTGAGGTCACCGCGCAGCAGGTTGATCAATGTGGGTAGGTACTCGATGCGCGTGGCGCGCAGGAACTTGCCGAAGCCGACCGGCGGCTGGTCCTCGTCGGGAGCCTGGCCCGTGATGTCACGTCGTGCCACGCGGAATCGGTAGAGCGCGATCGCGCGACCACGTTCGCCGACGCGGCGACGTTCTACAACGACGGGCCTGCCAAATGCCAGGCGCATGAAGAGCGCGATCGGCGCCCAGGCCGGGACGGTCAGAAGGATTGCGAAGACGGCGAAGACTGCGTCGATGCTGCGCGTGACCGCGCGCGGTGCCGGCTTGAAGCGCGGGTGCATGATGTGTTGGAACCAGGCCGAGTTGAGATTCTCAAGTGGCACGCGACGAAACACAAGCTCTTCAAATGCCGTGAGCGACAGCAGACGCGTGCGGTACCGCTCGGTGCAGACTGCCGCGCGCTCGAAGACCTTCATGCGGTCCTCAGTGCCAGACATGACAAGCAGGTCGATGTCGTTTCGTGCGACGACGTGCGAGAGATCCGACAACAGGCCCAGGCGGCGCACCCTAAACGACACGTGCTCGAGGTCTCGCAGGTTGTCGCGCTCGGAGGTGCGGGTGACGTAGCCGACCACCGTGAAGCGGCGGTTGCCAGCGGACGAGAGTTGCCAGGCGAGGTCGTGCGCCGCCGACGCGTCGCCAAGCACAGCGACGCGCGTGTGCACGAAGCGGTCAACGATGGCGCGCAGCAGAAGCGCGGCGAGTGCGCCGGCCATCAGTGCGACGAGCCCGGACGTGAGCGCGTGGACGATTCCCGAGACGGGCATGACCGTAATGGTGAGTGCGGCTGCCCCGACGCCCGCGGCGACCGGCGAGAATCCGCTGACTTCGCTGTCGCTCAATGCGCTGCGGCGAGCCTGCGAGCGCGCAAGCAGAACGAACAGCGCGGTGCCGATGAAGACGGCGATGCTGCCAGCGAATGCGGCGGCGGCAACCGGGCCAACCATCGCGGCCGCGAAGTCACCCAGCGTTTTGGCGGTCGTCGGGTCGATCGAGACACCGGTGTCGACCTCGACGTCTTCGTCTGCGTCTCCGTCGACAACCTTCAGGGCGCGCTCGGGCCGCGCCGGTGAAATCTGTTCCGGTGCATCGGGGTAGGCGCGCGAGCGGCGACCACCGGGCGTGCCGAGTTCGGAGGTGTCGTCCCGGAGCGGTCCGGCGAGCGCGGTCTCTCGCATGATCGAAGTCATCAGATCGATCGGCGCTTCGGGCGAGCTGGGATCGCTCGCGCGGCGCTCGTGACCGATCGGTGCACGGGCGATCGGCGCGCCGGGCTGGCGTCGAAGGCGTTTCACAATTGAGCGCCGAGACTTCTCGATTGTCGCGTCGGCGTCTGTGCCGTCTGACATGGGCTGTGCACTTCCAGACTGATTTGGGCGAATAAGCAGATACCGAGTCTGCCGCCTGTGATCCAACGTACCACGGGGTAGGGGGTTCGGCAAATCGGCAAAAAGCGGAAATTGCGGGATTTAATCGGGGGACTTCGGGCGTTGCGCCTAGGATTGGACTTATCGGGGCGTGGCGCAGCTTGGTAGCGCACCTGCTTTGGGAGCAGGGGGTCGCTGGTTCAAATCCAGTCGCCCCGACTGGAAGACGCTGTGGTTGAACCGTTATTTACCTTTCCTCCTCGTCCACTGCGGGGGAAAGGCAAATAACGGTTCCTTATGAATGGCTTGGGTAGGGGCGAGTGAAATTGCTCCAGCTAAGTTGAGCTTGTGACTTCATTGCCCGCCGTAGTAGCCATGGGCTCCGTCTCTCCTCCGATGGTCGTGCTCCTCGCGATCGTCACCTTCGCGTACTTCAAGCGCGTTCACACTCTGAGAAGCGATCCCCGACGCAAGGTCAGCGGGCTGCGCCAGTTTTCGTTTGCGAGCGGTGTCTTCCTTCTCATCGCTGAGCCGTTGTCTCCACTGGGCGTATGGGATGAACTCTCTTTCACCATCCACATGGTTGAGCATCTGCTCATCGGGGATCTTGCGGCGTTACTCATGGTGTTGGGTCTTACGGGGCCGTTGATTGCTCCGGTTATGCGGAATCCGGTTGTTGAGTTTGTTCGGCCCCTGGCCAATCCGATTCCGGCGTTGGTTATTTGGATTGGGAATCTTTACTTTTGGCATCTTCCCTTTGCTTTTGATGCGGCACTGAACTACGAGGGTGTGCATGTGCTGCAGCACATCGGCTTCTTCTCGGCCGGGTTCGGGGTGTGGATGGCCGTGTTCGGGCCGTTGCCGAAGCCGGAGTGGTTTGGGAACATCGCCAAGCTCGTTTACATCATTGTCCAGCGGATGGCGGGGGTGTTGCTTGGCAACTTCTTCATCTTTGGCGGTTCGGTTTTCTATGCGAATTACGCCACGTCTGACAACCCGCTCGGTATGAAGCCCGTTGCCGACCAGAGCGTTGCGGGGGCGGTGATGATGGCCGAGGGGTCGTTCATTTCGTTCGTCCTCCTCGGGTGGTTGTTTTTCAAGGCGGCATCAGAGGGCGAGAAGAGCCAGCAGTTGATTGAACATGCGCAGGACCACGGGGTCGAGATCAGCCAGGCGCGGAGCGATCGTGCCGCCGCCGCTGGCACGACAGACCTATTACGCGAGCGGATTTCGTCGGGTGCAGCTATTGACAAAGAATACAAGTCGGACCTATCCTGAACGGACCAGCTCCCGGGCTACTCGGTTCGCATATTTGACGCGGATGGCCCGAAGCGCTTCGATCTAAAGGAACCCTGTGGCCTTGACCACGTCGAGCACGCTTTTGCGTGCCTCAATACTCAGCATCCTGACTGCCGCCCTTCTCGTGCTGGCGTCCTCGGCGAGCGCGTACGCAGACGACTCCGCGCCAACGCCGGCCACTGGATCCACTGAGGCGACCGGCATCGTCGGCGCACTCGGCGCCGACCCGACCGTCCGCGTCGCAGCGCGCAAGCACTGCGTGAACAGCAAGGTCAGGATCGCGCCGCAATACACGGGCGGCGGAGGCCTCGTGATCTCCTACTTGTTCCTCAACGACGAACTCGTGGCCACACGCCGTTCGATCGGCGCGCTCTCGATCTCGATCAAGCGCTTCCACCGCGGCATCAACGGCCTCGAACTGATCAGCGAATTCTCAGACGGTCGCGTCGCAAGCCTCTCGCGCACGATCCGCCGCTGCGGCGGGCGCTGAAGCCCTATTAGCGACTGACGGCGTCGGCCAACTCGATGACGCGTGCCGCGCGGTCTCCGAGTGAATCCGCCCCGTCTCCGAGTTCAACGATGTTGGTGTGCCCGACCTTGCGGCCGGGGCGTGGCGCTTTGTCGTAAAGGTGTAGATGCGCGCCGGGAACCGCAAGCACTTCGGCCGCCTCGGGCAGCCCGCCGACGAGGTTGACCATTGTCGTCGGAGTGATCGGCCCTGGATCGCCGAGCGGCAGGCCAACGACGGCGCGCACGTGGTTCTCGAACTGAGAAGTTCCGCAACCGTCGATCGTCCAATGCCCGCTGTTGTGCACGCGCGGAGCGATCTCGTTCAGGACCAGCTCCCCGTCGACCTCAAATAATTCCAACGCCAGGGCGCCGACGTGATCGAGCTCCTCGGCAATCGCGATTGCTCGCTCGGCCGCCAGTGCCTGCAGCGGATCATCGGCGGGGACGATCGGTGCGCGACTTGTATGGAGAATTCCTTTGCGATGGACATTTTCAGTCACCGGATAGGCGATCACGTCGCCGTCGCGGGATCGCACAACGACCACAGAGAGCTCCCGGCCGAAATCGACCTGACCCTCGAGCACCGACCGCTCAGACGCCACGGATTTCCAGGCGCGGTCGGCGTCAACCGCGGCTGTAATTCGAACTTGTCCTTTGCCGTCGTAACCGAGGCGGCGAGTCTTGAGTATTGACGGTGTGCCGATATCGGCGATCCCAGCCTCGAGTTGGTTCAGTGATTCGATCGCGCGGTACGGAGCAACGGGGAAGCCCAGCGACTCGAAGAGTTGCTTCTCGTTCAGTCGGTCCTGACTGACTGTCAGCGAGCGCGGCGACGGGGCGAGCTTGGTGCGCCCGGCAATCGCCTCAAGCGCCGGCGCGGAGACGTTCTCAAACTCAAAGGTGACGACGTCGCTGCGCTCGGCCAGCTCAATCAGCGCATCAATGTTCTCGAAGTCCGCAACGATTTGGCCTGCCGCGACGCGCGCCCCTGCCGCGGGCGACGGATCGACAAAATGGCACGCTATGCCAAGCGGCGCCGCAGCGAGCGCGAGCATGCGACCTAGTTGGCCACCGCCGACGATCCCCAGACTCGCGGCCACGGCCGATCAGCTCCGGTCGGGTTCTTCGGCGACGGACGCGGTGGCATCCGCGCGGCGCTTCTCCAGCGCCGCCAGAACTTGACCGTTCGTGCCGCCGACGATCGATGCCGCGAGCAGCGCCGCGTTCGTCGCGCCGGCCGAGCCGATCGCGAGGGTGCCGACCGGAATGCCCGCTGGCATCTGTGCGATCGAAAGGAGTGAGTCGATGCCAGACAGCGCTCGCGACTGAACGGGCACGCCGAGCACGGGCAGCGACGTCTTGGCCGCGACCATCCCCGGGAGGTGCGCCGCGCCACCAGCTCCGGCGATGATCACCTGTAGCCCGCGCTCGCGCGCAGAGCCTGCGTACTCGAAGAGGCGGTCGGGCGTGCGGTGCGCCGACACGATCTTGACCTCGTGCTCGATCCCGAGTTCTTCGAGCACCGCGGTCGCGGCGGACATCGTCTCCCAGTCGGACTGGGAGCCCATGATCACGCCGACGAGCGGCGAGTCGGAGCCAATTTCAGGGGTTTCGGCAGGGTTTGTCACGCTTGGCCGCAAGATAACATGGGTTGCCCGTCCATCCTTAGTTTCGTCCCGCGTCCTACTCGCGCACGAGGTGCATTCGTATGAAAGTCAAGTCCTTTTCACTGTTCGTTCTAGCCGCCGCGCTCGCGGTCGGTTTCGCAGGATGCGCTCAGGACAGCACCGACACCTCAAACGACAACCCGGCCATGCAGAAATCCGTCGCTGAGGGCCAGGCTCCCTCCGCTGCAACCGGCGCAGAAAAGGCGAAGGGCGAAACCGGAGCCAAGAGCACTGACCCCTCACGCAGCGAACCAAAGGGCGGCGCCGCCGGGACAAAGCGTTCCATCAGCGCTGACCCCTCAGGCGCGCTGAAGTACAACACCAATACGCTCAAAGCCAACGCAGGCGACATCGTGATCGCATTCACGAATGAGTCGTCCACGCCGCACGACGTGACGGTCACCGATCAGAGCAACATGGAAGTCGGCTCGACGGACGAGATCACCGAGAGCAAAGATTCAGTCAGTCTGAAAGGCGTCAAGGCCGGTGAGTACACGTTCTTCTGCTCGGTTCCCGGTCACGAAGAGGCTGAGCAGGGCGCGGTTGCCGCCTGGCCGGAAAAGCCAAGGGGCCTCATCTCCCGCGCCAAGAGCCTGCTGCGCCGGGACGACAGCCTGGCCTTCCGCGACGTCGTCGATGTGCCGATGATCTTCTCGCTGCCTGTTACCGCAACCTCGGCCCCTTCATCCGCTCGTTCGGGGACCTGCCGGGGTCGCGGGTGCTCGAACATGATGGTGGTGCGACGAGCGTCGTGCCAGCGATTCCAGCGGCGTCGCTTTTCAACTCGACGTTCTACGACCCCGCGCGTCCTGAAACGCTCGATGCCGCACTGAGCGTGGCCGAGTCCGAGTACGTCGCCGCGGGCGTCACGGCGTGGGGCGCATGGATCTTGGATGGCGATGCGGCCGCGCAGCGAATCGCGGTCGAGCACGGCATGAGGCTCGACTCCGTCGCGCGAGCCATGGGCGCGACGCTCTCGGACATCGACCTCTCGGTCGACACTTCGGCGGTTGGTGAACGCTGGGATCTGCCAACTGCAGCGAAGCTGAACGAACTCGCGTATGCGGTGGGGCCAGGAAATTTCGGACCACTTGGTGAGATTGGGCAGTCGCCAGGAGCTCGGTGCTTCATTGCGGAGAACGAAGGCACCGCAGCGGCGGCGGTTGTCACGTATCCCAATGGCGATGACTGCGGAATCTTCTGGGTCGCTGCAGATCCCGTTTTTCAGGGTCGTGGCCTTGCGAAGGCAGCGATGACGGCCGCGCTCCAAGGGGCAGTAGAAGATGGCTTCCAAACGACCACGCTCCAGGCAAGCAAGGCTGGCGCGCCGCTTTATTTACGCCTTGGCTACGACGACCTCGGTCGCAGCGTGAATCTCTGGGAGCGGAGAATTAAATGAAAAGAGCGGCTGCTCAGGCCGCTCTTCTCGGTGCTTCTCGTTCCCATCACACACATCGGAGGGGGAGGGAATGATGTGTGTGTTCGCTCGGTATGAAAATGATTATGCGCGCTGCTCATTCATTCCGCATATGGCGCGCATTAATGGTTTGTTAGCGGGTAAGTTCGTTAGAGCATGTGTGGTCGCTACAAGTTGCAGGACCCAGAGTGGGTCGAGGCCGATTTCAGCACTCAGTTTCCGACACTCTCGGACTCCGTGCGCCGGCCCCGCTTCAACGTCGCGCCCGGCCAACTCGTGCTTGCGATCACGCGCGGCGAGGGTGGTCGGGCGCTCGAAGAGATGGACTGGGGGATCGAGGCGCCCTGGACCGGCGGCCCCCCGCAGATCATCAACGCGCGCGGTGAGAAGCTGCCCGAGAGTGGCTTCTGGAAGCCGATGCTTGAGAAGCGCCGCTGCGCACTTCCCGCAGACGGGTTCTATGAATGGAAGGCGCCGCTCGAAACCGGCGGAAAGAAGCAGCCGTTTCTGTTCACACGCAATGATGGCGCGCCGTTCTGGTTCGCCGGTGTGTACGCCAAGTCCCGGAGCGACGAACCCAAGGCCGCGAACCAGTGCGCGATCATCACGGTCGATCCCAATGACCTTGTCGAGGGCATCCACAACCGGATGCCGGCGATGCTGAATGCTGAAGAACTCGCGGTGTGGCTCGAGGGCGACGCCGAGGACGCCTTCACCGCGCTCCAGCCATTTCCCTCGGTCGAGATGCGTGCGCTTCCGATCGGGCGCGCGATCGGCAACCCACGCAACGAAGGACCAGAGCTGGTCGAGCCCGCCGAGCCCGAAGGACCGGCGCAGGCGCAGCTAGTCTGAGTCGCGATGATCGACCCAACGCAAAGCGCGCTCGGAACCTGGAGCGGCGGCAAGTTCATGCACTTCGGAGAAGAGCTTCCGCACGAGCGACTCGTCTCTCTGCTGCGCCCGGGCAACGGAATCGACACGCTGCTGACCGCCGATGCTTATGGTGCCGGCGCGGCCGACGAGTTGACGGGCGAGGCGGTTTCGGGCCTGCCGCGCGAGAGCTATTCGCTTGTCGGAGCAGTCGGCCACGACTTCTATGAGGGCGAGCGCCAAGGCGCCAAGGGCTTCCAGCGCTTCACCGACCCGCTGCTGCGCGGCGAGAATGAATACGCCGATTACTTGCGCATGGCGACCGAGAAGAGCCTCGAGCGCATCGGCGTCGATCAGTTTGACCTGCTGATGTTGCACAACCCCGACCGGACCGGCTTTACGAGTCAAGCAGTCTGGGACGGCATGGCTGCGCTCAAAGACGCCGGCCTCACGCGCCTGCTCGGCGTCGCGCCCGGCCCGGCCAACGGCTTCACACTCGACATAATCGACTGCTTCGAGCGCTTCGGCGACATGATCGACTGGAGCATGATCATCCTCAACCCGTTCGAGCCCTGGCCCGGCGAGTTGGTCCTGCCCGCGGCAGAGAAGTACGACGTCAAGCTGCTCACGCGCGTCACTGATTTCGGAGGGATTTTTCACGACGACGTCAAGCCCGGTCACCGGTTCGCCGACTGGGACCACCGCAAGTTCCGCCCCGAAGGCTGGGTCGAGCAGGGCAACGAGAAGCTGAACGCCGCGCGCCCGATCGCCGAGAAGTATGGCCTTACGGCGCTGCAGCTCGCGTGCTGGTGGAACCTCGCGCACCCTGCGGTTGAGTCGGTCGTTCCGACCTTGATTCAGGAACTCGACTCTGAGAAGAGCGCCGAGGACAAGCGCGCGGAACTTTCTGCAGTATCGGGCCAGAATCCGCTCAGCGCCGCGGACGTCGACGCCCTGCGCGAGATCGGCGACAACAAGAACTGCATGGTCCTCAAGGGTGGATCACCCGACAACGCGGGCGAGGCTGTCGCCGACAGCTGGCCGATCGATCAGCCGCTGCGTGAGCTTGCCCTCCGCTGGAAGATCGAACCCGAGCGCGAGCTCGTCCAGAATCACTAGCGTCCAGCGTTCAAGTGCGGCCGGCCCGCTGACGATCAATTGTTCATGGCCCGCATGCACCGCCCACTTTCCTGCGCGCTGATCGCACTCGTTGCCGTGCTCGCTTTCTCTGGTTGCGCCTGGAAAGGCGAGGGCAAGGACGTCGCCGCCGCGATCATCGCCAGTTCGACCGTCAAGACCCGCGCATTCACCGGGTCGATGAAGATGGACATGCGCCAGATGAAGGGCGCGACGTCTGCGACTGGAACCAGCGGGAGCGGCTCCGGCAAAGTCGAGATGACCTTCAGCGGCGCGATCGACGACACCGACCCGGCGAATCCAAAGATGGTCATGAAGATGTCGGCCGCGGGCCAGGACACTTCGATGGTCGCCCCGGGCGACGGCAAGTTCTACATCACCTCGGGCGGCAAGAGCTACTACGTGCCGATGGATCCCGCCGCCGCCGAGAAGCAGACGATCAACCCGCAGAAGATTTACGTGGCGCTCGGGGATGCAGTCCGCGACTTCCAGAAGTCGCCCCCGATCACGAACGCGCAGGGCAAGCAGGTCGACACGACGACTGCGACCGTCAGCAAGAAGAAGCTTTGCGGGCCGGTGCTTGATGCATTTGGGGAGGCGATGAATCAGTCTTCTGGATTGACGAGCGGCCTTGGCGGGAGCGGGAACTCTGGAAGCACCAACGCCCTTGGCAAGGACGGTAAGAAGATGATGCAGTCGTTCTGCCAGACCATGCTGAAGTCTGATCCGCGCGTCTGGTTCGGAATCGATGGCGGCAAGCTGACCGACGTTGCGCTCACCGCCCAGCTGACAATTCCATTCGCTGGGCCGATGGGCATCGAGGTCCAGTACCACGAGTACAACCAGGATCAGCCCCAGACTGGCTTTGACGCTCCTGCGGGCGCTGCCCCGATGGGCGACCTGAATATGGTCAGTCAGCCGTCCAGCATTTAGTCCGGGGATGGGCGCCGCGCGATCGCTCGACCCGCCGCAGTGCTCGCTCGTGCGACGATCGCAACCCTTTCTGGCAAGTTCGGAGTCGCTGCCGTAGATTGGGGCGGTGCCGCTCCGCCTGAACAGCGCCAAAGGCAAGTGGGTCGTCGCGGCGACCGTCCTTGGCTCGTCGATGGTGTTTCTCGACGGCACCGTTGTGAACGTTGCGCTGCCGCGTATTGGCAGTGAGTTCGACGCCGGCATCTCTGGGCTGCAATGGGTGCTCAACAGCTACTTGCTCGCGCTTGCCGCGCTGATTCTGCTTGGTGGATCGCTTGGCGATCGCTTCGGCCGTAAGCGCATCTTTGTGATCGGGGCCGCTTGGTTCACTGCCGCGTCTGCGCTGTGTGGACTGGCTCCGACAGTTGAGTGGCTGATTGCGGGTCGCGTGCTGCAGGGCGTCGGTGGAGCACTGCTCGCCCCGGGGAGCCTCGCGATCCTCGAGGCGGGCTTTGCGCGCGAGGATCGCGGGCGGGCGATCGGGGTCTGGTCAGGACTGGCCGGCGTTTCGACGGCGATTGGTCCGCCGCTCGGTGGCTACCTGATCGACGCTGTGAGCTGGCGCGCCGTGTTCTTCCTGAACATCCCGGTCGGCATCGCCGTGGTTCTGGTCTCGTTGCGGCACATCCCCGAGTCGCGCGATGAGTCGCTGGTCGGCGAGATTGACTACGCGGGCGCCGGCCTTGCGGTGGTTGCGCTCGGCGGGATTTCGTGGGCGCTGATTGAGGGTCCTGCTCGCGGATTCGAGGCGCCGGCGGTGGTCGCTGCGCTGGTCGCCGGCCTTGTCGCTTGCGGACTGTTCTTCTGGCGCGAGACCATTGCGAAGGAACCGATGCTCCCACTTGAACTCTTCCGATCGCGGACGTTCTCGGCGGCGAATCTCCTGACGTTCGTGGTTTACGGTGCCTTCGGTGGGGCGCTCTTCCTGCTCACCGTTCTGCTGCAGACGGGCCTCGGCTATTCGCCGCTTGTCGCGGGCCTTGCGACGCTTCCGGTCACGCTCGTGATGCTGCTCTTCAGTGCACGTTCTGGCGCACTCGCTCAGCGGATCGGGCCGCGGTTGCCCCTCACGGTGGGTCCGCTGGTGCTCGCTGCTTCGTTGGCCGCGATGTACACCATCGACACTGACTCGAGCTATCTCACCGGCATCTTGCCGAGCGTGCTGCTGCTCTCCGTCGGCCTGGTGATCGTTGTCGCGCCGGTGACTGCGACGACGCTCGCTGCCGCACCCGACGAACGGGCCGGCGTCGCCTCGGCGGTGAGCAATGCGGTTTCACGCACTGGGCAGTTGTTTGCGATTGCACTCCTGCCCGCGATCGGCGGGCTGACCGGCTCTGAGTACGACGATCCGAGCGCGATTGTTGCGGCGTTTCAGACGGCCGTGCTGTTCTCGGCCGGGCTCTGCGTCATCGGGGCGGCGATCGCCTGGTTGATGATCGACAACAAGTGCCTCCAGGGCGCGAAAGTCAGCGCCCCGGCATCGAATCCTGTTCTTCATGGCGGAAGCGCTGGCGACTGAAGGCGCCGTAGCCGTGTGCTCTCTTGTACCGCGCGAGCTCGTTGTCGAATTCCAGACCCAGCAGCACTGCGACGTTTGAGAGATAGAGCCATACAAGGAAGATCGCCACGCTGGTGAGGCTGCCGAAGACCTTGTTGAAGTTGCCGAAGCTCCCGACCCAGAAGCTGAACAGTGCTGACGCGATCAACCAGAGCACCAGTGCGAGCGCCGAGCCGTTGGTCGCGAAGCGAAAGCGTCGCTTCTCGAAATTGGGCCCGAGGCTGTAGAGGATCCCGAGCGCGGACAGGAAGAGCAGCAGGACGATCGGCCATTTGACGAAACCCCAACCGCCAAGGATGTCGGCGGAAATGCCGGTCACTCGTGTGAACTCCTCCGCGATCGGCCCGGTGAGCACGATCGCGACGGCCGTCACGATGGCGAAGACCATCAGCAGCAACGTGAGTGCGAAGCGCAGCGGAATCGTGATGAAGAACCTGCGCGTTTCTTCGACTCCGAGGATCACCCCGGCCGCGCGGATGAACGCACCCACGTAGCTGGATGCCGAATACACCGCGATCAATGTGCCGACGATCAGGGCGGTCGTCGCGGCGCCGCCGGAATTCTGAACGTTCTTGGTAGCGCTGAGCACGATGTCGCGCGCGGGTCCAGACGGCAGATCGGTCATCGTCTCGATGATCGCGTCGGTCGCATCGTTGCCGATCAGGCCGAGGACCGAGACGAGCGCCAAAAGCCCTGGGAAGATCGAAAGAACCGAGTAATAAGTCAGCGCAGCTGCCCAGTCGATCAAACGGTGATCGCCGATCCGCGAGATCGCGATGTCGAGCTGCTCGTAAACGGCTATGGCGCGGCGTTTCATTGGAAAGAGTCTCGTCGAGGCTACGGAGCGATCATCGCGAGGATCGCGCTCATGTCGAGGTGTGGTGCGACGGCGGTCGCTAGGTCGTCGATCGTCTGATCGAGGTCGCCGGCGGGGGCAGCGCCGAGTAGGGCCTCTGTGAACTCTGGGTTTTCGAACAGGCCGTGCAGGTAAACGGCGAGCACCGGACCGGACGCATAACCGATGCCGTCGGGGACGACCGGCTCGAGCTCATCGGCTGCTTCGCTGGCTCCATGGCGGATTTCGTAGCCGGAGACGGCATGCCCTGACAGCTCGGACCACGGCTCGTCGAGTTGTGAAAACGTCGCCTCGCGCGCGCTCACCTGTTTGTCCTCGGCGAGTGTTGTGACTAGCGGCAGGAAACCGATTCCCTCGGCGTCTCCGCCCTCGAGCCCACTGGGATCGATGATTGCGCCGCCGAGCATCTGCATTCCACCGCAGATGGCCAGCACGCGACCGCCGGTCGCGACGCGCAGCGCGAGCGCGCGATCGAAGCGCAGAGTGCGCAGCCAGGCGAGGTCGGCGCCGACGTTCTTCGATCCCGGGAGGATCACGAGGTCTGCGCCTTCGAGTTCCCCAGGGGTCGTCGCCCAGCGGAGCTCTGCGATCGAGTCGAGTGGCTTGAACTCATCGATGTTCGACGCCGCCGGGTAGCGGATGATCGCAACCGTCGGTGCGCCGGAGGGCGCGGGGGCAGCCGGAGCGGCGACGCCGTCCTCGTCGGGCAGACCGTGAGCGAGCCACGGCACCACGCCCAGTACCGGCACGCCAGTGAGTTCTTCGAGCTGCTTCGGCCCGGGCGCTAGCAGCGAAGCGTCGCCACGAAAGCGATTGAGGATGAAGCCTTTGATCCGCGCGCGGTCGGCTTCCTCGAGCAACGCCCAGGTCCCGTAGAGATGAGCGAATGCTCCGCCACGATTGATGTCGGCAACCAGCAACACGCTGGCGTCCGCGCGATGTGCGACGTGCATGTTCGCGAGGTCCACGTCGTAAAGATTGATCTCGGCGGGACTGCCCGCGCCCTCGGCGATGACCACATCGTGCTCGGCCATCAGCTGGGCCAGGGACTCGTCGATCGCCGCGCGCAGCATTGGTGCTCGCTCGCGCCACTCGATTGCCGAGATTGCGTGGTCCGGCTTGCCCAGCAGGACGACCTGGCTGGAAGTCTGGGACTCGGGCTTGACCAGCACGGGATTCATCTGAACGGTCGGCTCCACGCCTGCCGCGAGCGCCTGCAGATACTGCGCGACGCCGATCTCGCCGCCCTTTGCGGCGCGTGCGTTGTTGCTCATGTTCACGCCCTTGAAAGGGGCCACGTCGATTCCGCCGCGCGCGATCAGGCGCGCGAGGGCAGTGGTCAGGAGACTCTTGCCTGCCCAGCTGGAGGTCCCCTGGATCATCAGTGCCCGCGCCATCGAGCCGCCGATCATCGCATGGAGAATTGGCGACAGGTCCGATCCGTAGGCTGGGCGCGTGTACTACTGGATCATCACGCTGCGCAGGGCGCTCAAACAACCCGAGGCCCGCGGCGCGCTGCGATCTGCGGGGCTGCTGCTTCTGACCGGCGTGATCTTCTACATGCTGATCGAGAAGTGGACCTTCGTCGACGCCCTTTACTTTTCCGTCACGACGCTTACGACTGTAGGCTTCGGAAACCCTGCGCCGTCAACTGATCTCGGAAAGCTCTTCACGGTGTTCTTCGTGCTGAGCGGCGTCGGAATGTTTCTCGCGGTCATCAACGCGGTCGGCAAGGCGGCGGTTCAGGCGCAGCTCGAATCGCCAAGGTTCACGGCGAAGGCCAGGCGACGCAGCGGTCAGGCAGGCGACGGCTCGGGTGAGTCGGCGTCGGGCGTGGACGACGAGTCCTGATCGTCATCGCCGTTCGTTTTCTGCATCTCCGTCACCTCGGCCTTGAACCTGCCCCATTCCTGAAAGGCAATCATCAGCGTCGCCGCTATCGGGATCGCGAGGATCGCGCCGACCACTCCGATCAACGTGCCGCCGAACAAAACCGCCGTCAGCACCACAAACGGCTCGAGATTGACCGCCTCGCTCTGGATACGCGGCTGGACCACGTAATTCTCGAACTGCTGGTAGGCGATCACGAAGCCAGCCCAGATGATCGTGTCTACGGGGAAGCTCGCGAAAAGCGTGACGATTCCGACGAACAGCCCGGCGACCGTCGATCCCACCAGCGGGATCACATCGAAGACCGCCACGACGACGGCGAGCAGGAGTGGCGATGAGACTCCAAGGACGCTGAGCATGCTGAACGCAGCGACTCCTGCGATGAAGGCCTGCAGGATCGCGCCACCGATGTACCGACTGACCGATGCTCCCACTCGATCGAACGTGCGATCGAGCGCCACACTTTCCGGGCCCGCGCGGCGTCGCACGATCGCATCAATCCAGATGCGCCCTCGCGCGACCATGAAGACGCTGAGGACGAAGATCGTGAAGCCGCCAAAAAGGGAGTCGACGATCCACTTGCTGATATCGCCAAGCGCGCCGGCCGCACTCGGGATCGCAGACTGCAAGTTCTTTTGCGCCGAACTCAGCTGTTCCTGGATGCCGAAGTTTTCGTCAAGTTTCTCGAAACGCGGATCTTTCTGGAGCGTCTTCTCGAGGTCGCTTATGTAGCTGGGAAGGTCGTTCACCAGATCGACGGCCGATGAGACCAGGGGCGGAAGCAGGATCGCGCCGAGGGCGACGGGGATCAACACGATCGAGACATAGATAATCCCGATAGCAGCGCCGCGCTTCATGTGCTTCGAGAGAATGTTCACCGGCCCAGAGACCGCGATCGCGATGAATGACGCAATCACCAGCCACATCAGCGGCGTCTTCAGCAGGTAGATCAGGTAGGTCGACAGCACGGCCGCAATCACGGTGGCCACGACGCGGATCACCTTGCGGTCGAAAGACTCGTCCTGCGACGGTGTGTACCAGGGTGCGGCTTCCATGCTGGCCATCGTATGGATGCATGCAGACGCGGCTTCGCCGGGTACGCTCGCCACCGTGTCATCGATCTTCAAAGATGGTCTGCTTGCCGGGGAGCTGATTGTTGTCAGTGGCGGCGGAAGCGGAATTGGCCGGCAGACGGCGATTGAGCTGACTGGCCTTGGCGCGGACGTCGTGATCTGCGGGCGCGAGATCGAACCGCTACGCGAGACGGCAGATCTGTGCATGTCCCACGGCGGCGAAGGCAGCTGCAGCGCAATGGTCTGCGACATCCGCGACTCCGAACAGGTTGACGCGCTGATCGACGCGACGCTCGAGACCCACGGCAAGATCGACACGCTCGTCAACAACGCGGGCGGGCAGTTCCTGGCGCCGGCCGAACAGATCACCGAGAAGGGCTTCGACACGGTCATCAAACTCAACGTGCACGGCACCTGGCTGATGAGTCAGGCCGTGGCCTTGAAGTGGATGATCGAGAACGGCGGCGGCAAGATCATCAACGTCACGCTCTCACCGCACAACGGCATGCCGGGCATGGTCCACAGCGGCGCGGCGCGCGCGGCCGTCGAGAACATGACCAAGACGCTTTCGATCGAGTGGGCGCGCTTCGGAATCAAGCTCAACGCTCTGGCCATCGGGCAGATCGCGACCGAGACGCTGCTGACGAAGTATCCGCAGGTCGTCGTGGACAACCTTTCGGCGAGCATCCCGGCGGCGCGCCTCGGCAAGCCCGAGGAAGTGGCCTGGCAGGTCGCCTACCTCGCATCCGAGGCCGGCGACTTCTACAGCGGATCCGTTCTGACGATGGACGGTTCACGAGACAACTGGCTCGGCCCGTGGCCGCCGACGCAGCTGATCAACGATGCTGGTAAACCCGTTTCTGAAGAACGCAAGTAAAACGAGCAAGGAGTCCCCGCATGGCTGATGCAGTCCCCTACCTGGCCTTCGACGGCAACGCTGCAGAGGCGATGGCGTTCTATCACTCGGCATTCGGCGGTGAGTTGATCACGATGACCTTCGGGGACTCGCCGATGGAGTCGCCGCCTGAGGTCGCAGACAAGCTGATGCACTCGGACCTGTGGATTGACGACTTTCGCCTTTTTGCCTGCGACGACCCCGAGGGTGCCGCAGCGACGAAGATCGGCAATCCGTCGATTTGTGTGGTGGACGATGATGAGTCGAAGCTCGACGGCTGGTTCAAGGCGATCAGCGAGGGCGGCGAAGTCGAACTTCCTTTCGGCAAGCAGTTCTGGGGCGACACCTTCGGAATGGTCTCGGACATGTACGGGGTTCGCTGGATGTTCAACGCCAACACCGCTCACACCATGGGCGAAGGATGAGCGGCGAACAGTTCGACGTAAACACTGACGAGAACCAAAAACGTCACGCCTTCGGGCTCGAGGTCCTTGAGTCGGTCGATGGCGAAGCCGGCGACCGGTTGCTCGAGGCGCTCGGCGATGTCGCCCCAGACATGGTGCATCACATCTCCGCGTTTGCCTACGGCGACATCTACGCGCGCCCGGGCCTCGTTCCGCGCGACCGTCAGCTCGTGACGCTCGGCGCTTTGACCGCGATGGGCGGCACCGAGGGCGAGCTGCGAATCCACATCGGCACGGCGCTCACCGTCGGTCTCGCGCCGGAGGAGATCATCGAAGCACTCATGCACTCCACGCTCTACTGCGGTTTTCCTCGCGCAATCAACGCGATCCTGATCGCCAAAGAAGTCTTCGCCGAACGCGGCCTCCTGCCGCTCAATCAAACAGACGAAAGCTAGGGTTCAACCCATGTCATCAGCACTAGTTCAAACCTCAGAAGGCGACATCGAGATCACATTCTTCGATGACGCCGCACCCAAGACAGTTGCCAACTTCCAGAAGCTCGCAGGCGAAGGCTTCTACGACGGATTGATCTTCCACCGAGTGATCAAGGACTTCATGATCCAGGGCGGATGCCCCGACGGCATCGGCACCGGCGGTCCGGGATACACCTTCGAAGATGAGTTCAACGACAACAAGATCGTGCGCGGCGCGCTGGCCATGGCCAACGCCGGACCGAACACGAACGGTTCGCAGTTCTTCATCGTCACCACGGGTGCTGCCCCTTGGCTCGATGGAAAGCACACCGTCTTCGGCGAGGTGACTTCCGGCATGGACGTCGTCGACGCGATCGAGGCCAGCGAGACCGACGGCCGCGACGCCCCGGTCGAGCCGAAGATGATTGAAAAGGTCGAGATCCGCCACTGACACCTACTTGCCGAGCACGCCGCCCTTGCGACCCAGTTCGTCGAGGGCGGCGGGCACGTCAACGTCCATTGCGTCGGCGTGGCCAGGCCAAACGGTCTTCGGCGCCAGTGCCGATAGTTTCAGAGCACTTTCCTGCGCCGTTGCGGTGTCCATGTTGAAAGCTTCGTGTGGAATTCGCGGCGGGCCCTTGATTCCGTTCAACGGATTCAGCGTGTAGATCGCGTCGCTGCTCAGCACGAGACCGTCGCTGTCGCGGTACAGCCCGATCAAGCCGGGGGCGTGACCGGGGAGATGGATCACCTGAAATCCTGCTACTTCGTCGCCCTCGGCGAGGGTGCCCTCGATCGGAGTTGGTCCGCCGTCCCAGGTCTTCAGGAGCGAGTGCCGCATGAACTGACGCACGGGCGTGCGCAGAACCTCGAGCTTGAAGTAATGCATTCCACCGTCGCCCTCGGCGTCGCCAAGTTCGGCCTCGTGACAATAGATCGGCACGCCCGTCGCGGCGAGCTCCGGCGCGGCGCCGCGATGGTCGGTGTGGCTATGGCCGAGCAGCACGCGCTTGACACCTCCAAGGGGACCGGCGGACCTCAGGATCGACTTGTGCATCCCACGTATTCCTGCGTCGAAGACGGTCACGCCGCCGCCGTCCTCGATCAAGTAGACATTCATCACGCGCGGAATGCCGCCGCGCACCAGGTGCACTCCGTCAGCAATCTTCTCCATGCACGAGACGCTAATGGGTAAGTGTCGTCAAGCGGGCAGGCGAAACGTCCAATCTCCGTCCGATCGCACTCTCGCGATCGCATTGGGGGCTTGTCGCGCGCTTCGAGCCGTTACCGCTACCTCAACGGCGGCGGCTGCCTCCGCACCGACGACTTGGGCCGAGCGATCGACGGTCGCCGCATCGACGTCTACCGCAAGCCATCGAAATACCTGCGAAGATCGCCGCCGTGGAATCAAACCCCCCAGAGCCGAACAAGCCTCGCCCGTCGGACGATTCGCCCGTCGGACCTTCCCGCCGCACTGTGTTGGCTGCGGAGCGCACCTGGCTCGCCTGGTTTCGCACTGGGATCGGCGTTTCGGCGGCAGCTGTCGGCGTCGGCGCCGTGCTCCCGAAGCTGACCGATTCCAGTTCGTGGGGTTTTGTCGCGCTCGGTGCGGGCTACGCGGCGCTGGCGATCGCGATGTTTGTAGAGGGCTGGAGGCGCCAGCGAGACATATACGGCGCGATCGCGGTCGATGCCGATGTGCCTACGGGCATCCACGTCATCGCAGGGCTGACGGTCGCCGGAGGCTTGCTCGCGCTGGCAACGCTGGTGCTGCTTTTCACTGAGATCTAGTGGCCCGGTGTACCCCTGTTTGCGGCATACTCAGTGAACGAGTTTTCAGGATCTGAGGAGGTCAGACATGGGCCAGAGTGATACGGCCATCCGCGCGTTTCATAAGTCCGAGGAGGAGTGGAAAGAGCAGCTCACTCCCGAGGAGTACGCCGTGCTGCGCAAGGCTGGCACCGAGGCCCCGTTCAGCGGCGAGTTCGTAGACATGAGGGATGACGGCGTCTTCACCTGCAAGGGCTGCGGCGCTGTTCTGTTCGACTCGGGCACCAAGTTCGACTCGGGCACCGGCTGGCCGAGCTTCTCCGAGCCGGCAGTTGCCGACGCGGTCGAGTTGCGCCCCGACAACTCGCTGTTCATGCGTCGCACTGAAGTTGTCTGCAAGACTTGTGGTGGTCACCTCGGGCACGTCTTTGATGACGGACCGGGTGAGAACGGCCAGCGCTTCTGCATCAACTCGTGCTCACTCGAGTTCAAGCCCGCGGACGCGAGTTAGGCGGCCGCTTCTAGAACCCGGTTATGTGCGTCACGGTGAAGTGAAACATCGGTCCGAATTCATCGGACATATGCGTGATCCCCATGAATCTGGACCGCTCCATATGCCGGAATTGCGGAGTGCTAGGTGCTGCGCAGGCGCGCGCCGATGAGCGCGCTGGTCCAGACGGCCGCGAACACTCCGACAAGTGCATAGCCGATGTAGGTCAGATCAACCGAGGCCTGCGTGAGCGAGAACAAGCCGATCGCGAACGCCGCCACCACGGAGATCCCCGTGATGATGAAGTTGTAATAGAGCTTCCTGATCGGATTCTCAAGTGCCCAGCCGTAGGCCGAACACATGAACGTGCTGTTCAGCGTGTCGAAGAGAGTCATGCCGGCCGCGAAGAGAATCGGCAGGCAGAGGATCGCGTAGAACGGCAGACCACCGGCCGCAGCGCCACCGGCGAGCAGCAGCAGAGCGATCTCGGATGCAGTGTCAAATCCGAGGCCGAAGAGCAGGCCGACTGGGTACATCTGCCACGGTCGCGTGATCGTGTTCGAAGCGCGTCGATACAGTCGCGAGAGAAGACCGCGCTGTTCGAGGTGCGCTTCGAGCTGGGTCTCGTTGAACTCTCCGCGGCGAACGCTCTTGAAACTGCGCGTGATGCGCCTCAGCACCACGAGGTTCAGCGCGCCGATCAGAAGTAGAAAAATGCCGGCGACCGTTGGCCCAAAGCTTCCTGTGAGCCGATTCAGTGCGGATCCCTCGTTCCCGAGGGTGCTTGCTATCCCACCTACGCCAAGCGCGATCACTACGCCAAGCGCGATCACGATTGTCGAGTGACCGAGCGAGAAGAAAAACCCGACCGAGCGCGCGTCCGTGCCCTCGTCGACCAGCTTGCGCGTCGCGTTGTTGATCGTGGCGATGTGGTCGGCGTCGAACGCGTGGCGAACGCCGAGCAGGTAAGCGGTCAGGCCGAGACCAATCCCAAAGATGCTGCCGTCCGGGAGTGTCAAGTGCTCCGGCGCGACCACTGCGAGCAGCAAAAAGAAGCCGATCGCGTTCAGCGTTGCGATCGCCAGAACGGCGATCAGGGATTCACGACTTGACTTGAACATGCTGACTCCTGTGGGTTTGGCCCGACGGACGGGCGATGTCTTCTTCGAGCGCTGCGGCGCCTGCATCGAGCAACTTGCGCAGGCGCGTCGCGCCTGAAGCGGTGGCGACTATCTGCCGACCGCCGTTTTCAAGTTCGAGAACGGCCATCTCGCCGTGGGGGCCAGCGAGCTGCGCGGCGAAGTCGGGGTCCAGATGTTTCAGTTCTGGGGCGAAGACGGTCAGGCTGCCGGTGGCCTGGTGGCCTGCGAGTACCGCCGGGCTGTCGTGCGCGGCTGCTCCCACGACGACTTCTTGGCGCAGGAGGGGACGCTGCGCCCGCGTGATCTCGATTCGCGAAGACAGCTCGCCCGAGAGCTCGTTGTGGCGGCCGAGCATGATCTCTTCGCGCCAGGACAGTGAGGCGCCCGGGGCGAGATCGATCTCTGCGACGACTCGGTGGAGCGATCCTGCGATCGGAACGATCGGCTCGGGCAGCCAGTTGAGCCGCGCCCCCGGGCCGAGCTTTGCCTTGATCGAGAACTGCGAGGCAACTGGTGTGGTGCCGGGCCAGGCCATGCTTGCGGCGGCCGAGCGGATGTTCAGCATGGTTCCCGGGGCGACATCGATCTCCAGCGCGATTCGGTCGCCGTTCAGCGGCCCGGCAGCTGCTCCGACGATGAAGATTCCGTCGGGGGTCGGCATGAGCCGAAGCGGAGGTGAGCTCCCGAGCTGATCGATCGACGTGGATCCGTCGGCGCGCAGTGCTGTCTTGATCACGGCATCGCAGATCACGACGCGAACATCCTTGGTTGGCGCGCGGCGTGAAGCGCCGAGCCGGTTTCGAGCAAGGGCGCGGTGACGGCCGGCAGGTCCGCGGGCGCGCAGGTCGCGAGATCGCCGGCCTCATCGACCAGCTCGGCGATCGGCGCGGAGGCTTCGGCGACGATGCGGTTGACCGACAGCGGGTCCAGGCCGAGCAGCTTTACCGCGGCGGTCGCAGGACCGAGCACTGCGCCGTATGCCGAGATCAGCGCCGCCGCACGCGGGTCGAGATCTAGCGCGGCCGCCACAAGCCCCTGGGCCATCGAGAGGTGGGCGCCGAGTGGGACGACCGCCGCGGTCGGAATCCCGGCGGCGGGCCAGGTTCCGGCGGCGGCGCGCAGAAATTGTCTGCCCTGAGCTCGCGAGGCGTCGCGGAGTGCCGAGGCCGGCATTCGCGCCGATTCTTCGAGTGCGAGCCACTCAAGGCGTTCGCTGCGGAGCGCCATGGCCAGGCGATCGCTGGTGTCGCAGCTGCGCCAGGCCTCGCAGCTCGCAGCGGCAAAACATGCTGCGGTGCGGGCGATGGTGGCGAGGATCCCGTCCAGGAACTCGCGCAGTTCGGACTCGCCGTCGATCCGGCCAGATTCGACCGACTGCTCCAAACCCGAGGAGTGTGCATAGCCGCCGGCTGGAAAGCGTCCGTCGGCCAGCAGCAGCAGATTGGTCGCGGCGATGATCGTGTGGTTGCGGGTCAGGTCGAGCATCGCGCGGCCTAGAAGAGGAAGTAGCGCTGCGCCATTGGCAGCTCGGTCGCGGGGACCGACTCGGTCACTTCGCCGTCGATCGAGACGACAAAGCTGTCTGGATCGACTTCGATCTTCGGCGTCGCGTCGTTGCCGACCATGTCGGCCTTGCCGCGCCTGCGCGTGTCTGCTGACGCGACAAAAGGCTTGCGCACCTCGACGCGCTCGGCGAGTCCGCATTCGAGCGCGCTCTCGGCGACGAAGTTGACCGACAGCGCCGCCGAGGCCGAACCGAGTGAGCCGAACATCCTGCGCGGAAGGATCGGCTGCGGGGTGGGGATCGAGGCATTCGCGTCGCCCATCTGCGCCACGGCGATCATGCCGCCCTTGAGCACCAGCTCGGGCTTCACGCCGAAGAAGGCGGGCTTCCAGAGCACGAGATCCGCGAGCTTGCCGATCTCGACCGATCCGATCTCAGATTCGAACCCGTGCGCGATCGCCGGGCAGATCGTGTACTTCGCGACGTAGCGCTTGGCGCGATTGTTGTCTGACCCAGAGTCGCCCGGCAGGCTTCCGCGCCGCTTCTTCATCGCGTGCGCCGTCTGCCACGTGCGCGTGACTACTTCGCCTACGCGGCCCATCGCCTGGCTGTCGCTGCCGATCATCGAGATCGCACCGAGGTCGTGAAGGATGTCCTCAGCTGCGATCGTGCTGGGCCGGATGCGACTCTCGGCAAATGCGAGGTCTTCGGGGACCGACGGATTCAGGTGATGGCAGACGATCAGCATGTCGAGGTGTTCGTCGATCGTGTTGTGTGTGTGCGGGCGCGTCGGGTTGGTACTGGAGGGGAGCACGTTCGGCTCGGCTGCGACGGTGATGATGTCCGGCGCGTGGCCTCCGCCAGCGCCTTCCGTGTGGTAGGCGTGGATGCTGCGCCCTTTGATTGCGCCCAGTGTCTCCTCGACGAAACCGGCCTCGTTCAGCGTGTCGCTGTGCAGCGCAACCTGTACGCCAACTTCGTCGGCCACGGTCAGCGCCGTGTCGATTGCGAACGGAGTCGACCCCCAGTCCTCGTGCAGCTTGAATCCGCTCGCGCCGCCGAGTACCTGTTCGTGCAGCGCCTCTTTGCTCGCCGTGTTTCCCTTGCCGAGCAGGGCGATGTTGATCGGCATGTCATCCATCGCCGCGAACATCTTCTGCAGATACCAGGAGCCCGGCGTCACCGTGGTGGCGAGCGTTCCGTGAGCCGGGCCGGTGCCGCCGCCAATCAGCGTGGTGGTGCCGGCGAAGAGCGCTTCGTCGACGATCTGCGGGCAGATCAGGTGGACGTGGCAGTCGATCGCACCGGCCGTGAGGATCATTCCGTTTCCGGCGAGAATCTCGGTGGACGGGCCGATCACGAGCGCTGGGTCAACGCCGTCCATCGTGTCGGGATTGCCGGCCTTGCCGATCCCGACGATGCGGCCGTCGCGCACGCCGATGTCGGCCTTGACGATTCCCCAGTGGTCGAGGATGATCGCGCCGGTTATCACGAGGTCCGCAGTACCGCCAGGGTCTCGGGTGACGGTCGATTGCCCCATCGACTCGCGGATCACCTTGCCGCCGCCGAACACCGCCTCATCGCCACCAAACCCAAGATCGTCCTCAATCTCAATCAGCAGATCGGTATCGGCCAGCCGCACCCGATCGCCCTTGGTCGGCCCATAGAGAGCTGCGTAACGCTCGCGTGAGATCTCACTCATCGAGGGCTCCTGCGACGTGGCCCCGTAGACCGGCTACTACGCGTGCGCCAACCAGCGGAACCAGTGCAACCTCGCGGTCGATGCCCGGCTCGAAGCGCACCGCAGTTCCGGCCGGTACGTCCAAGCGATAGCCACGCGCCGCCGCGCGATCAAACTCCAAAGCTGCGTTCACCTCAGCAAAGTGAAAGTGCGAGCCGACCTGGACGGGCCGATCGCCCGCATTTACGACGGGCAACACCAGAACCTCGCGTCCAGCGTTCAGCGCAAGCTGACCGTCACCGACGATGACCTCGCCGGGGATCACTGAATCGGTCCGTGGATTGTGACCAGCTTCGTCCCATCGGGAAACGTCGCCTCAACCTGGACCTCGTTGATCATCGCCTCGACGCCGTCCATCACCTCGTTGCGGGTCAGCACGTTACGGCCCGTCTGCATCAACTCTGCGACCGTGCGGCCGTCGCGCGCGCCCTCGAGAACGAAGTCGGTGATGATCGCCGTTGCCTCTGGGTAATTGAGCTTCAGGCCACGGGCCTGGCGCTCTCGGGCAAGACCGGCGGCCATATGAATCATCAAGCGTTCTTGCTCCCGTGTCGTGAGACGCATCAGACAGCGAGGAGGTCGCGAGCAGCTTCTGCGTCGAGATCTGCGGTGAGGCCGCGCTTTGTGACTTCGCCTGCTTCCATGACGATGTAGTTGTCAGCGAGGCGCACCGCGAACTCGACGTACTGCTCGACGAGCAGAATCGCCATGCCGCGCGACTCGTTGATCTCGGTGATCGCCTTCTCGATCTCGAGGATGATCGACGGCTGGATGCCCTCGGTCGGTTCGTCGAGAACCATCAGCTTTGGCCGCGTGATCAATGCGCGGGCAATCGCAAGTTGTTGCTTCTGTCCGCCCGAAAGAAAGCCCGACGGCCGCTCGAGGATCGGCACGAGGCGAGGAAAGAGATCAAGCGCGTCGTTGATCGCGCCCTTGTCCTTGTGGGAAGTTGCGTCTTTGACGACCTCGAGGTTCTCCATCACAGTCAAGTGCGGGAAGCCCTCGCGGCCCTGCGGCACGTATGCCAGGCCGCGCTTCACGCGGGCGCTCGGAGTGAGCGCGGTGATGTCTTCGTCTTCGAACTGAACGACTCCGCCGGTCGCGGGCATGATGCCCATGATCGTGTTCATCAGCGAGGTCTTGCCGGCGCCGTTGTGGCCCATCAGGCAGGTGAGCGACTCGCTCTTCACATCGAGGTCCACGCCGAAAAGCACCTGGGTCTTGTCATATGCCGTGGCGACCTCGCGGACCTTGAGCAGTGAAGTCGCGTCGGTCATCATGCGAGCTCCTCCACTTCCGATCGTCCGAGGTAGACCTCTTGGACTTCTTCGTTTGCCTGGACCTCATCGATCGAGCCCTCGGTGAGAATCTTGCCATCGTGCATCACGGTGACGCCGGTGGCGAATCTGCGGACGAAGTCCATGTCGTGCTCAACGATCATCACGGTGCGGGTCTTGGCGATCTCGGTGACAAGGTCACCGGTCTGCGTGCGCTCTTCCTTGCTCATGCCTGCGACGGGCTCGTCGAGCAGCAACATTCGCGGGTCGAGTGCCAGAAGCATCGCGATCTCCAGCCACTGCTTCTGGCCGTGGGAGAGCTCGCCGGCCTTGCGCTCGCCGTGGTCCGACAATCCCACGGTGGCCATGGCGCTCTGCACCTCTACGGAAATTCCCTTGCGCTGGCGCAGCAGCTTGAAAAGCCCCAGGCGGAAGCTCGCGGCGAGGTCGATGTTCTCGATCACGGTCAGGTCGTCGAACACCGTCGGGTTCTGAAACGTGCGGCCGATGCCGCGCTTGACAATGTCGAATTCGCTCGTGCGGTCGATGCGGTCGCCGTCGAAGGTCACGGATCCAGAGGTGGGGTTGATCAGGCCGGAGATGACATCGATGCAAGTGGTCTTCCCTGCACCGTTAGGGCCGATCAGAAAGCGCACCTCGCCTTCCTCAACGTCCATCGATAGATCGTCGATGGCGTGGAAGCCATCGAAGTCCATGATGATGTTTCGGATTTCAAGCATCGCCATCAGCCGGCTGCCCCTCCGGTGGCGGGGGACTCGCTGCCCGGGCGCTCGATGGGCCTCTTGGCCGGGCCGCCGGGAAGAATGCCCTTCACCTTTGTGATCGCGTTCTTGATCAATCCGGCTAGACCAGCGGGGAAGAATGCGACGACGATGATGAAGAGCAGGCCGAGGAAGTAGGTCCAGAACGACGGGAACTTCTCGGAGAGTCCTGTCTTTGCCCAGCTAACCACCAGCGCCCCGACAACGGCCCCCCAAAGGGTTGCGCGCCCGCCGATGGCGACCCAGATGACCATCTCAATGGAGGGCACAATGCCCATCAACGCGGGGGAGATGATGCCGACAATCGGTACGAACAGGGCGCCCGCGAGGCCTGCCATGCCCGCTGCTACCGAGTACCCGATCGTCTTGATCGTCGCGGGGTTGTAGCCGAGGAAGCGAACGCGCTCCTCCTGGTCGCGCGACGCGATCAGCAATCGGCCGAACCGACTGCGAACGAGTTGGCGGCCGATCACGTAACAAATACCGAGCGCGACGAACGCGATGTAGTACAGCGAGGTGGTTGACGACGCGGTGTCGTTCAGGTCAATCCCGAAGAAGTTCGTGAAGTTGGTCAGCCCGTTTGTGCCACCGGTCGCGCCCTGCTGGCCGATGATCAGAATCACGAACGCGGCAGCCAACGCCTGGCTGAGGATGGCGAAGTATGGGCCGCGAACACGCCTGCGAAAGATCAGGCTACCCAGCAGGAATGCAAAGAGCATCGGAATGATCACTACCAGTGGGATTGCAATCCATGCGTACCTCAGTGGCTCCCAGATCAGCGGCAGCGACTCAACGCCGCTCCAGGTCATGAAGTCCGGGAGGTTGCCCGGGCCGGCTTCGGCCATCTTCATGTACATGCCCATCACGTAGCCGCCCATGCCGAAGAACACGCCCTGGCCGAGCACGAGCATTCCGCCGTAGCCCCATGCGAGGTCGATGCCAATCGCAATTATCGCGAAGCAGGCGTACTTGGCCAGCAGGTCGAGCCGGAACTCGGAGAGCAACGAGGGTGCGATCAACATGAAAACTATCGCCGCAACGATCAGGCCGATCTGTCCCCGGGCAAAACCCTGCCAGCTGTTCTGAGCCGCCGCGTCTGTGCCGACGACGTCTTCTTGGATGCTGTCGGTCATGCCATCGCCCTCGTGTGCTGGACAACGACGCCCTGCGGTCGGAATTGAAGGAAGACGATGATCGCGACAAACACGAGCACCGATGCGACACTCGAGGTGGTGAGGTACTCGGTGTAGGAGTTGAAGATTCCGATTGCGAAGGCCGCGATCACGGCGCCACGGATAGAGCCGAGCCCACCGACGATCACGACCAGAAATGCATTGACGATGTACGCAGTGCCGAGTGTCGGGCCGATTGACCCGAGCAGCGAGATGCCCACGCCCGCTACGCCCGCGAGTCCGGAGCCGATGAAGAAGGTGCGGCGATCAACCGGTGGTGAGGAGATTCCACTGGCCTCCGCGAGCGGACGGTTCTGGACGACTGCGCGCATCCGTGTTCCGTTTGAGGTTTTGGTCATGAACACCCAGATTGCAAGCACAGAGAGCATCACTAGCGCGATGATGAAGAGGCGCGTGTAGGACATCGAGACGTCGGCGATCTTCACCGCACCATCGAGAAACCCCGGCGCGACAACCTGCACGTTCGGCGCTCCAAAAATGTCGCGCGCCAACTGCTGGAGTATCAGCGCGACTCCCCAGGTAACAAGAAGCGTGTCGAGCGGGCGACCATAAAGCCGCTTGATCAGAACGATCTCGAGCAGCAGGCCAAGTGCACCGGCCACCAAGAATGCGATCGGCAACGAGAACCAGAAGGCGGCGCCCGCTGCGACCCCGAAGGTGACCTGCAGGACGTAGCCGGTGTAGGCGCCAGCCATGATGAATTCGCCGTGGGCCATGTTGATCACGTTCATCTGGCCGAACGTGAAAGTCAGGCCGAGCGCGATCAGCAACAACAGTGAGCCTGTTGAGAGACCAGCGAACAGTTGCGAAAAGAATGTCGTCATCGCGGTGGGGTTCTTCGCTTTGGTAGGGAGCGGAGTGCTTGCGAGCACGGGGGTACGGTCGCGATCGACTCTAGGTTTGGCCGGCGGGCGGCCGTTTGTACGAGCGTCCGAAAAGGTCCCGAGATTTTTGGCAAGTTGTCCTGCCACGTCTGCGCCGCGGCGACTTACGTTCTGTGGGCTTCTAAATATGCGCGGAGAGCTCCCCCGAATCCGCGCGCTCGGCCTCCCCAGATGTCCGTCGGTACCCGGATGTCCTTTACCCCACGCAGATCCGAAAGGACAGAAATGAATAGTTCCCTGATCAAAAAGCTGGTGCTGCTCGCACTGGTTGTTGTCGGGCTCTTTGCGATTGCAGGTTGCGGCAGTAACGAGGACGCCTCCTCGAGTTCGACCGCATCAGTTGAAAACCCTGGAGTTGACGGCGACACGATCAAGGTCGGAATTCTCCACTCGCTCTCTGGCACGATGGCGATCAGCGAAGTTGCTGTAGCCAACGCCGAAAAGCTCGCGATCGAAGAGATCAACGCAGACGGCGGCGTTCTCGGCAAGAAACTCGTCGCGGTCGAGGAAGACGGTGCATCCGACTGGCCGACGTTTGCCGAAAAGGCGCGCAAGCTGAACAAGGAAGACGGCGTTGCCGCAGTCTTCGGTGGTTGGACGTCGGCCTCGCGTAAGGCGATGCTGCCCGTCTTCGAGAAGGACAAGGCGTTGCTCTACTACCCGGTCCAGTACGAGGGACTTGAGTCCTCCCCGTACATCTTCTACCAGGGCGCCACCACCAACCAACAGATCATTCCTGCCCTCGAGTACATGAAGAAGGAGGGCAAGAAGAAGATCTACCTCGTCGGATCGGACTACGTGTTCCCGCGAACCGCCAACAAGGAGATACGGGCGTGGGCGAAGGCCAACGACATGGAGATCGTCGGCGAGGAGTACACGCCACTCGGTCACACGGAGTACGAAACCTCGATCAACAAGATCAAGGCCGCCAAGCCGGACGCTGTGTTCAACACGCTCAACGGTGACTCGAACGTCGCCTTTTTCAAGCAGTACAAGGCCGCTGGCATGAGCTGTAAGGACACCCAGGTGATGTCCGTCTCGGTCGCCGAAGAAGAAGTGGGCGGCATCGGCATCGAAAACGTTGAGGGTTGCGAAGTGGCCTGGAACTACTACCAGACCCTTCCTGGCGATGCGAACAAGAAGTTCGTCAAGGCCTACAAGGCCAAATACGGCAAGAACAAGAACACCGCCGACCCGATCGAGGCCGGCTACCTAGGTGTCTACCTCTGGGCCATGCAGGTCGAGAAGGCCGGAACCACCAACGTGGAGAAGGTCAAGGCCGCAGCCGACGGCATCAAGATGGACGCGCCGGAAGGCGAAGTCACGATGGACGCTGAGAACCAGCACCTATGGAAGACGGCCCGCATCGGCGTGATCAACAAGGACGGTTTGATCGACGAAGTCTGGAACTCAGGCAAGCCGATCAAGCCGGACCCCTACCTCAAGGGCTACAGCTGGTGGAAGGGATAGTCCAGAGTCAATCCGGACTGACACGTTTGCACCGCGCGGGGGTGGATCTTCGGATCCGCCCCCGTATGCGATTTGCCACACGCACAAATGGAGTAGCCGACCAATGCATCTGATCCTCGACGACAACGGCAGGCCCGTCCCGCATCATGACCACTACCACCCGATCGAGCCCGGCGACCGCGCCGTACGCATCGGGATCGGCGGGCCTGTCGGGAGCGGCAAGACTGCACTGGTCGCCTCGCTCTGCAAGGAGCTCGGATCGGAGCTGAAGATTGGCGTCGTCACGAATGACATCTACACAACTGAGGACGCTGATTTTCTGAAGCGCGAAGGCGTGCTTGAGGACGGTCGCATCATCGCCGTGGAAACGGGCTGTTGCCCGCACACTGCGATTCGCGATGACATCTCGATGAATCTCGATGCGGTCGAACGGCTCGAGGAATCGCTCGGCAACGATGTTGACCTGATGCTGATCGAAAGCGGCGGCGACAACCTGACCGCCATATTCTCGCGCGGACTGGTCGATCGACAGATCTTCGTGCTCGACACGGCGGGTGGCGACGATGTGCCGCGAAAGGGTGGACCGGGCGTGAAGGACGCCGACCTTCTGGTCATCAACAAGACCGATCTCGCTCCGTTGGTCGGAGCAGACCTTGAGATGATGGAGCGCGACGCGAAAGAACGCCGAGGCGAATCGCCGACGATCTTTGCGAGCCACGCGGGTGGCGGCGTCTGCGAGGAAATCGTCGCGTGGGTCCGCGAGCAGGTCGCCGTTCGTTCGGTTGCCCAGGACTGAGCTCCGCGACTACGAGTAGCGTTGCCGCTCGATGAGCGAGGAGCGATCGAGGAACGACTGGTCTGCGGTCGGGGCGTACGCCCTGCTGGCCGGGGTCAGCCAGATGCTCTGGCTTACCTACGCGCCGATCACGACTGAGAGTGCCACCCACTTCGGGGTGTCCGAGGACGCGGTCGGCTGGCTCGCACAGATCTTTCCGCTGCTCTACGTGCTGCTCGCGATCCCGGCCGGTCTGTTGCTGGACCGTTGGCTGCGCCAGACGTTGATCGGCGCAGCTGGGCTGATGGCCGTTGGGGCTGTGATCCGGATGGCTGGCAGCAGCTTTGAGCTTGCACTTGCGGGCCAGGTTCTGATTGCGATCGCGCAACCGGCAGTTCTCGCGGCAGTGACCAAATTGGCGGCCGATCGCGTCCGCGAGGATCGGCGGGCGATCGCGATCGGCGTCGGATCTGCTGGGTCGTTTCTTGGTCTGGTCGCCGCCCTCGTGCTTGGCGCGACCGTCGGCGCGAGCGACGAACTGAAGCCACTCCTCGCGATCAATCTCTCATTCGCAGCGCTGGGCTTGATCGCGATCTCATTTGGCCTGCGCAGCGAATCGGCTCATGAGGCATCGGCTTCCGCTGCAATCACACGTGTCGATCTGAGCGCCATCTACAAGGATCCAGTTCTGCGGCGACTCGGCGCGATGACCTTCATCGGCGTGGGCGTGTTCAACGGCCTGGCAACATGGCTTGAGGTTTTGCTCAATCCGGAGGGGATCTCCAGCAGCACTACGAGCTGGATCCTCGTGGTGATGACAGTTTCGGGAGTGGTCGGCGCGGTCGTGCTTTCGCCGCGGATTTCTGCGCGAGGCAGTGAGCGCGGATTTCTCCAGGTCGCTGCGTTGGTCGGCGCGGGCGCGTTCTTGCTTCTCACGGTCGCTCAAATGGATCTGACGATCGGCATCATCCTCATTCAATACGCGAACGACCTGATCGATTCTCAGTCGAGCAGGAAGGTCACCTTCAGGTTCATGCGGCACTGCGTTTTCTCACCGCTTGAGACGACGACCTGCTCCTCTGACACGGGGCGGTCCTCCCGTGAGGGTTTGAATGGGGGACCATCGTCTCGGCCGACGTTCAGCCGCGCGGCACCGGCTGGAAGCGTCGCAGTCGCAGTGCGTTCAGCACGACGGAAATACTGCTCATCGCCATCGCGGCGCCAGCCACAACCGGGCCGAGGACTCCGGCGACGGCGAGTGGAATGGCGAGCACGTTGTAACCGAAGGCCCACCCGAGGTTCTGCTGAATCGTGCGCAGTGTGGATCGGCTCAGGCGAACTGCGTCAACGATCGCCAGCGGTTCTCCGCTGATGATCGTTATGTCCGAGGACTCGATCGCCACGTCCGTACCGGTGCCGATGGCGAGGCCGAGATCCGCGGTCGCGAGGGCGGGCGCGTCGTTTACGCCATCGCCCACCATCGCAACGCTTCCCGTTGCCTTGAGTGCAGAAATCTTCTCAGCCTTCTCGCTGGGGAGAACGTCGCCGATGAACTCGTCGATACCGAGTTCCTCTGCGACCTTCGCCGCGGTGCGCTCGTTGTCGCCAGTCAGGAGGACGGGATGGAGCCCGAGCGCCTTGAGTTCTGTGATTGCGCGCGCGGAGGTCGGCTTGACACTGTCGCTGACCACGGCCACGGCGCGAGTCTTGCCGTTCCAACCCGCGACTATCGCGGTGCGGCCGGCGTCACGGGCGTCAGACATCGCCCGCTCGAGTTCGCCGGTTGGACCCTCGATTGAGTTTGCTTCAAGCAGGACGGGGCGGCCTACGAAGATCTGTGCGCCGTCGAGCATCGCCTCGACACCCAGACCAGGGTGATTCATTAGTGACTGGGGCTGCGGAAGCGTGCCGCCCCGTGCACTCGCTGCAGCAACGATCGCCTTGGCGATCGGGTGCTCTGAACCGTTCTCCACGGCGCCGACCGATCGAAGCACCGCGTCGCGGTCTTCACCCTCGGCGACTACGAAGTCGGCCAGGGTCATCTCGCCGGTCGTCAGCGTGCCGGTCTTGTCGAGCACGATCGTGTCGATGCTGCGGACCATTTCGAGCACTTCCGGCCCCTTGATCAGGAGCCCGAGTTGCGCGCCACGCCCGGTCCCGACCATCAGCGCGGTCGGCGTCGCAAGCCCTAGCGCGCACGGGCAGGCGATCACAAGAACGCTGACGGCGGTGCTCACCGCGAAGGCCGTGGAGGCGCCGACGACCAGCCAGTAGGTGAGAGTGCCGGCTGCGATCAGGAACACGCCCGGGATGAAGACGGCGCTGACGCGGTCGGCGAGTCGCTGGCTGGCCGACTTACCGGACTGGGCGTCGCTGACGAGCTTGGCGATCTGAGCGAGCGCAGTTTCTTCGCCGACGTGAGTTGCCTCGATCAACAGGCGGCCGCTCGTGTTGATGGTTGCGCCGGCAACTTGAGCGCCGGGCTCGACATCTACTGGCACGCTCTCGCCAGTAAGCATTGACTGGTCAATCGCGCTGTTGCCCTCGATCACCCGCCCGTCGGTCGCGATCTTTTCGCCCGGGCGCACAATTATGTGGTCGCCGACCTGGAGCTGATCAATCGGCACGCGAGTTTCTCTGCCGTCCGCTCCGAGCACCGCGGCGTCCTTGGCCCCGAGCTTCAGCAGGGCCTCGATCGCGGCTCCGGCGCGCCTTGAAGCGCGCGCCTCGAAATAGCGGCCGAGCATGATCAGCGTCGCGACGACCGCGGCGATCTCGAAGTAGACGTGCATGCCAGACGCTTCGCGGCTGGGAATCAGCTCGAAGGTCATGCGCATTCCGACGTCGCCGGCCATGCCGAAAACGAGGTTGTATGTCGAGTAACCGAGCGCAGCAAAGGTGCCCACGGTGACGAGCGTGTTCATGCTCAGCGCGCGGTGTTTGAGGTTGTTCCAGGTCGCCCGGTGGATCGGCCATCCGCCCCAGAGCACCACGAAGAATGCGAGCGGCAGGCTGATCCACTGCCAGTAGTCGAACTGCAGCGAGCTGACCATCGAGACTGCGAACAGGGGGATCGTGATCGCCGCGCTGACGAGCACGCGCGTTTTCAACGAATCGGCATCGGCGTGCATGTGGGCGCTGTGATCGTGAGCGGCGTGTCCGTCGAGTTGCGGCATGTGGGGCGTGTAGCCGGCGTGTTCGACTGCCTTGGCGAGTTCGTCGTGCGAGGTGTGCTCCGCGTCGTATTCGACCGTCGCGCGCTTCAACGCGAAGTTGACCGAGGCGTCCACACCCTCGATTCCGTTCAGCGATTTCTCAACTCGACCTGCGCAAGAGGCGCAGGTCATGCCCTCGACGGGGATGTCAATTTTTGTCTTCGTTTCAGTACTCATCGCGCGAGTATATACCCCCAGGGGGTATACTGTGACCATGAGCGAACACGAGCACGGCTACACCGGCCACAAGGACGAGATCACCAAGCGCCTGCGCCGCGTGGAAGGCCAGGTCCGCGGCATCGAGAAGATGATCGACGAGGACCGCTACTGCATCGACGTCCTCACCCAGATCAGCGCGGCGCAGGCAGCGCTCGACAAGGTCGCGCTTCAGCTGATGGAGGATCACGCAGCTCACTGCCTGGTCGGCGGCCCCGACGACCTGAAGGAAGAGCGCACCGAAGAGTTGATGGGGGCAGTCGCCCGCCTCATGCGCCGCGGCTGAAGGGCCAAGACCGTGTGTACAAACGGCCAACATCTGGCCCCGGCAACCTTGGTAGGGTCGATCACATGAGTGATTTGACGCCTGAGGCAATAGAAAAACTGTCGATCGACACCATTCGGACACTGTCCATGGACGGCGTCCAACAGGCGAATTCGGGCCACCCGGGGACGCCGATGGCGCTGGCGCCGATCACGTACACCCTCTTCACAAAGGTCATGCGGCACTCGCCGCACAATCCGCATTGGCCGGCCCGCGACCGTTTCATCCTCTCTGCCGGGCACGCGTCGATGTTGCTCTACAGCTCTCTCCACCTCGCTGGCTACGGCATCTCACTGGAGGACCTGAGGAACTTCCGCCAGCTCGGCAGCCCGACCGCCGGTCACCCGGAGTACGGCCACGCCCCGGGAATCGAAATGACGACCGGCCCGCTTGGGCAGGGCATCGCCCATGCAGTCGGCTTCGCGCTCGCCGAGCGTCTGCTTCAAAACAAGTTTGCGACCGAGAGCTTCGACCCAGTCGGCCACTACACCTACGTGATCGCCAGCGACGGCGACATTGAGGAAGGCATCAGCTCCGAGGCGGGTTCGCTCGCCGGCCACCTCGGGCTCGGCCGACTGATCGCGTTCTACGACGCCAACCACATTTCGATCGAGGGCGACACGGCCCTCGCCCTCACCGAAGACACCGCAGCGCGCTACGAGGCGTATGGCTGGCAGGTGATCCGCCAGGGCGAAGACATCGCCGTTGGCGACATCGAAGGCGCCATCGAGGCCGCAAAGGCCGAGCCCAACAAGCCCACCCTGATCGTCGTTCGCACGCACATCGCCTTCGGTTCGCCGAACAAGGTCGACACCGAGGGCGCACACGGCTCCCCGCTCGGCGACGACGAGATAAAGCTGACCAAAGAGGCCTACGGCTTCCCGAGCCTTGACCCGTTCTTCGTGCCGCCCGAGGTCGCCGAGCACTACTCATCCGTGGCCGAGCGCGCCGACCTCGCCTTCCGCGAATGGGAGGGCAACTTCGACGCCTACCGCGCCGACAACCCCGAGCTCGCGGCCGAGTTTGATCGGTTGCAGGTCGGCGAACTGCCCGACGGCTGGGATTCGAACATCCCCACCTTCTCTCCCGACGACAAGCCGGTCGCCACGCGCAAAGCATCCGAGACCGTGATCCAGTGGGCAGCATCTGTGGTCCCGGAACTGGTCGGTGGATCGGCCGATCTCGCACCGTCAAATCTCACCTTGATCGCAGATGCAGAATCGGTGCAGGTCGGCGAGTGGGGCGGACGCAATCTCCACTTCGGCATCCGCGAACACGCGATGGGCGCGGCCGTGAACGGTCTGACACTCAACGGCCTTCGTGGTTACGGCGCGACCTTCCTGATCTTCAGCGACTACATGAAGCCAGCGATGCGCCTCGCCGCGCTGATGGGCATACCGTCGATCTACGTTTTCACACACGACTCGATCGGCCTCGGCGAGGACGGCCCGACCCACCAGCCGGTCGAGCAGCTCTGGTCGCTGCGCGCCACGCCGAACATCGACGTGATTCGCCCAGCCGACGCCAACGAGACCGCTCTCGGGTGGGCGCACGCCCTCGAAAGTCGCGACCGCCCGAGCATGTTTGCGCTGAGCCGTCAGAACCTTCCGATCCTCGGCAACGTGCCGCGCGACGCAGTCTCAAAGGGAGCCTGGGTTGTGAAGGACAGCGAAGGCACTCCGGACCTGATCGTGATCGGCACCGGCAGCGAGGTCTCGATCGCGCTCGATGGCGCGAAGTTGCTCGAAGAGGCTGGCGTATCGACCCGCGTGGTCAGCGCCCCGTGCCTCGAGCGATTCAATGAGCAATCACAGGAATACAAGGACAGCGTGCTGCTGCCCGAGGTCAGGGCGAGAGTCTCGATCGAGGCCGGAAGCACCGTCGGTTGGCACCGCTACGTAGGCGATGCGGGATACTCGATCGGTATGGAGAGTTTCGGCGCATCGGCGCCGCAGCCGGAGCTGTACGCGCACTTCGGCTTCACACCGGAGAAGGTCGCAGAGCACGGCAAGCGCGTGGCGGCAGCTGCGCCAACGCCAGCCAACGCCTAGGAGAAAATCAAAGATGAGTGTCAATACACAGAATGAAAGACTCGCCCGTCTGACCAACCTGGGCACCAGCGTCTGGCTCGACCAGATCGGCAGGGGCATGATCAGTGACGGTCAGCTCAAACACTTTGTCGATGAGTACTCGCTGCGGGGGGTCACCAGCAACCCGGCGATCTTCGAGAAGGCGATCCTCGAGAGTGATGACTACGACGAATACATCGCCGATGCTCTGAAACAGGACAAGAGCG
Organism: Solirubrobacterales bacterium; assembly: GCA_016185345.1. Taxonomy (GTDB): domain Bacteria; phylum Actinomycetota; class Thermoleophilia; order Solirubrobacterales; family JACPNS01; genus JACPNS01. The sequence continues at coordinate 74,672 of JACPNS010000003.1, forward strand.
CGATGGATATCTACAAGGAGATCGCCGTCTCCGATGTCAAATCCGCGACTGACGTCCTGCGCCCGGTCTGGGAAGAGCTGAATCACCACGATGGCTTCGTGTCTCTCGAGGTCGCACCGAACCTCGCTCGCGACGTCGACGGCAAGACGCTCGAGGAAGCGCGCTCGTACTGGAAGCTCGTCGACTCGCCGAACCTGATGATCAAGATTCCAGGCACGCCCGAGGGGTTGCCGTACATAGAAGAGGCGATCTACGAAGGCATCAACATCAACGTCACGTTGCTGTTTTCAGTCGACCGTTACGCAGACGTCGCCGAGGCATTCATCAAAGGCCTTGAGCGCCGCCACGCCGAAGGCAAGTCGCTCGACGTCCACTCGGTCGCGAGCTTCTTCGTCTCACGCGTGGACAGCGTTGTCGACAAACAGCTTGACGAGAAGGGCCGCCCGGACCTGAAGGGCAGGGCAGCAGTCGCCAACGCGCGAGCCGCCTACGCCAGGTTCAAGGAGATCTTCTACGGTGAGCGCTTCGCAACCCTCAAGGCAGCCGGTGCGCCGGTGCAGCGTCCGCTCTGGGCGTCGACCGGAACGAAGGATCCGGCCTACTCCGAGGTGCTCTACGTGGACACGCTCGCCGGTCCCGAGACTGTCAACACGATGCCGCTGAAAACGCTTGAGGCAGCGGCCAGCGTCAGCGAGGTCACCACGGTCACGCTCGACGAGGACCCAACCGCTCTGCTCGATGAACTCGCTGAAGTCGGAATCGACATGAACCAGGTGACCGAAGATCTGCTCGACGCCGGTATCGATGCATTCGTTCATTCGCTCGACGGCCTGATCGAGGGCATCACCGCGCAGGGTGGTTCCGCGGCGTGAGCTCCGAGCAGGGCCTGACCGTTTCAGAGCGCGTCTGGGCGCGCGATGAATCACTGTGGGGCGGACCGGGAGTGCCCGAGATCGCAAATCGACTTGGCTGGCTGGACATCGCAGACCGCATGGCCGAGGTGCTCCCAGATCTTGAGGCGTTCGTTGAGCAGGCTCACGCCGACGGCCTCATCAACACCGTTCTACTCGGCATGGGCGGCTCGTCGCTCGGACCAGAGGTGCTGAACCTCTCGTTCGGTGGCTCACTCTCGATGCTCGACTCGACCGACCCGGCGGCGGTGCTCGCAGTTGTCGCGCCCGAGGATCTAGGCAAGACCATCTTCGTCGTCTCGAGCAAGTCCGGCGGAACGATCGAAACGCTTTCGCACTTCAAGCACTTCTACGAATTGACGGGCGGCAATGGCTCGCAGTTTGTCGCGGTGACCGATCCCGATTCGCCACTGGAATCGCTCGCCGAGGAAAAAGGCTTCCGCCGCGTCTTCCAGGCCGACCCGAACATCGGTGGTCGCTACAGCGTCCTCAGCTACTTCGGGCTCGTCCCAGCGGCGCTTTCCGGTGTTCCGCTCGCAGGCGTTCTCGCGAGCGCGATCGACGCGGCACAGAGCTGCCGCTTGATCGACGGCAATCCCGGTCTGCTTTTGGGTGAGAAGCTCGGCGCGCTATCGCTGGCAGGCCGCGACAAGCTCACCTTCATCGTTGACGCGCCGATCGACAGCTTCGGCCTTTGGGTCGAGCAGCTGATCGCCGAGAGCACCGGCAAGCACGGCAAGGGGATCCTGCCGGTAGCAGGCGAACCGCTCACACCCGACACGCTTGTGAGCGAGTACGGCATCGACCGAGTCTTCGTTCACATCGCAGATCGCGCGAATCCCGACGCCGACAACGCCGCCACGGTAGACGCACTCGAGCAGCACGGCCAGCCCGTTTTCCGCATGACCTCGGGTGGTCCCGACGACCTCGGCCGCTTCATGTTTCTCTTCGAGTTCGCGACTGCGATTGTCGGCCACGTTCTCAGTATCAATCCCTTCGATCAGCCGAACGTGCAGGAGGCCAAGGACGCCACTGCTCGCGTGCTGGAATCCGGCGATGTCAGCGCGCCATTCGACGCGCCCGCCGCACTCAACGAACTGATCAGGTCCGCCAAGCTGCCTGCCTACGTGGCGATCATGAGCTACTCGCAGCCGAGCGCGGAGTTCGATCAAGCGATCAACGACCTGCGTCGGACGATCCGCGCCAAGACCGGATGTGCCACGACCTTCGGCTACGGCCCACGCTTCCTGCATTCGACCGGTCAACTGCACAAGGGCGGACCGCCCGTGGGCAGCTTCGTCCAGCTTGTGCACGACGGCTCCGAGGACGTGCCGATCCCAGATTCAAGCTTCAGCTTCAAGACTCTGAAGCACGCCCAGGCGATCGGCGACCTGCAGGCGCTTCAAAAGCACGGACGTCCGGTCGTCCGCCTTGAACTTGACGGCGATCCGGCTCAGGCCGTTCGCGATCTCACAACAAGCCTCGACTGACCTCGCCAAACAACGCAGTGTTCCTTTAAAATTCTGAAGAGAGCGGTTCCCAATGTCAGACAACAGCGTGCAGATTGGATTTGTTGGATTGGGCAAGATGGGCGGCAACATGGTCGCCCGGATCAAGCGCGACTCCGATTTCAAGGTCGTCGCTTTTGACTTCAACGCCGAGGCAGTGACTGCCGCCGAGGGTGTCGGCGCCGAGGGCGCGTCGTCGCTGGAGGAACTCGTCTCCAAGCTCGACCCCCCGCGCATGGTCTGGGTGATGGTCCCATCGGGCGACGCAACGACCGACACCGTCAACAACCTCGCAGAACTCCTTGAGCCCGGCGACACGATCATCGATGGCGGCAACTCGCGTTGGACCGACGACAAGGCCCGCTCGGCAAAGCTGGAGCCGACCGGCATCAAGTACGTCGACATTGGAACATCCGGCGGCGTCTGGGGCCTCCAAGAGGGCTACTGCATGATGGCCGGCGGCCCCGATGAGTCGATTGCGCAGCTCACACCGATCCTCGACGTGCTCGCACCGCCGTTCTCCGAACAGCACGGTCCCGGTTGGGGCCACATGGGACCAGTCGGGGCAGGCCACTACGTGAAAATGGTGCACAACGGCGTTGAGTACGCGCTGATGCAGAGCTACGCCGAGGGCTTCAACCTCTTTGACGCCTGCGAGTACGAGCTCGACAACGCCAAGATTGCCCACCTCTGGAACCAGGCCTCGGTCGTGCGTTCGTGGCTCTGCGAACTTGCCGCGTTGGCCTTCGAGCAGGAAGGCAACGACCTCGGTGAGCTCGAGCCAGTCGTCGCAGATTCTGGCGAGGGCCGCTGGACCGTCGAGGACGCGACCGACAAGCGCGTCCCCGTTCCGGCGATCGCGCTCAGTCTCTTTGAGCGTTACTCAAGCCAGGGCAACTCTGATTTTGCCAACAAGGTCAACTCGGCGCTGCGCGCTCAGTTTGGCGGCCATGCCGTCGAGCGCAAGGGCTGAGGGATCCGCGTATGAATCCAGACTCGATCGTTCCCCCCGAAGTCTCGGACAGGGAGATCAACTCGTCGCTCACGCCGACGGCACCGCCGAACCCGCTGGCATCGGGCCTCGAACACATGCCGGTAGATCCCACGACGATGGTGATCTTCGGCGCGACCGGCGACCTTGCGCACCGAAAGTTGCTCCCGGCGATCTACAACCTCGCGCACGAGGGCTCGCTTCCCGAGCGCTTCAACCTCGTCGGTTTCGCGTTCGAGGATTACACCGACGAGACCTTCCGCAAGATGATGGCCGAGTCGATCGAGGCGTACTCGCGCCGCGCGCCAAAGCCAGAGGTGCTCGATGCGCTGCTCCACCGTACGACTTACATCACCGGCAGTTTCGACAACATCCCCGACTTCGAGAAGCTGAAAACTGCGCTCGACGAACTCGACCATCTCGCCGATGAGCCCTTGAACCACCTCTTCTACCTGGCGACGTCGCCGACGTTCTTCTCAACGGTCGTGCGCCAGCTTGGCGAGGTAGGTCTGGACAAAGAGCCCGACAGTCAGGTTCGCGTCGTGATCGAAAAGCCGATCGGCCGTGACCTGGAAAGCGCTCGCGCGTTGAACCGCGATGTCCTTGAGGTGCTCGACGAGGACCAGATCTACCGCATCGACCACTACCTCGGCAAAGAGACGGTGCAGAACATCCTCGCCTTTCGATTTGCGAACTCGATGTTCGAGCCGATCTGGAACTCGAACTACATCGATTACGTGCAGATCACGGCCGGCGAGGACCTCGGCATCGGCTCCCGCGCGAGCTACTACGACGGCGCCGGCGCGCTTCGCGACCTTGTGCAGAACCACATGCTCCAGCTGCTCGCGCTGCTCTGCATGGAGCCGCCGAACGCCCTTACCGCCAACAAGGTTCGCGACGAGAAGGCAAAGGTGCTCCGCGCAATGCCCGCTCCACTTTTCTCTGAAGTCTCGAACATGGCGGTGCGCGGCCAGTACTCGCCGGGGATGATCGGGAGCGACAACGTTCCGGGCTATCTCGAGGAAGAGGGCGTCGGAGCGAACTCCAAGACCGAGACCTACGCCGCGCTGCGTCTTGAGGTCAGCAACTGGCGCTGGGCCGGCGTGCCGTTTTATCTGCGCACCGGCAAGCGGCTGGCCCGCAAGGTGACGGAAATCGTCGTCACGCTCAAGCCAGTCCCGCACCTGGCCTTCCAGGTCCACGGCGCACCGCCCCCGCCAAACGAGCTCGTCTTCCAGATCCAGCCCAACGAAGGCGTTTCACTCTCGCTGGGTGCAAAGATTCCGGGAGCCAAGACCCGAATTCGTCCGGTCAACATGCAGTTCCAGTACGGCACCTCGTTCACCAGTGAGTCGCCGGAAGCCTACGAGCGTCTGATCCTCGACGTCATGCGCGGCGACGCCACGCTCTTCACCCGCGTCGATGAAGTCGAGGCGCTGTGGGGCATCGTCGATCCAGTGCTCGCCTTCTGGGCAGCGGATCCCGCAAAGCCTGCGCAGTACGCCGCGGGATCTAGCGGCCCGATCGAAGCAGACTCTTTGCTGCAAGGTAGGGCGAAGTGGCGACAGCTCTGACCACGCCGGGCGTCTGGAGCGCGCGCGACACCTCATCGGCAGAGATCGAAGCCGCGCTGCTCCGCCTGATGCACGAGCAGGCCAACAAGGGCAGGGTCCACGCGCCCGCGCGTGTACTCAATCTCGTCGTCGTGATCGACAAGGAATGGAAGGGCGAGATCAGCAACCGCCTCGACCGAATCAATCGCGACAACCCTGCGCGCACGATCCTGATCGTCGTCGAGGATGGCAAGCGGGAGATGGACGCGATGGCGACTCTGATCCACGATCAACCGGATGCTCTCGGCGGCAACACGGTCTTTCGCGAACGCATCGAAATCGAATGTGGAGTCGATCAGCTCCACCACCTGCACATGATCATCTACCCGGTGCTGGCTACCGAGGTCGGAACGGTCGTATGGTCGCCACACGGCCACCCCGAAGCCGTCGATGCCCTGCGCGGACTTGCTTCAACGGTCCTGATCGACTCACTCGACATCCCCGACTGGCGCGATGCAATCGCGCGCATCGCCGAGCTGTCCGCGCACGCCGAGGTGAGCGACCTCGCCTGGCTCAGGTCAAACCCTTGGCGCGAGCGGGTTGCGGCAGCCTTTGACCCGATCGTCTGGCGTCCGGAGCTCGATGCAATCAACCGCGTGACCGTGCGCATGCATCCCGGATCGACGCTCGCCGCGCTGCTCTGGCTGGGTTGGCTTGCTTCACGCCTCGAGTGGGAGCCACACGTCCTCAGGCTCGACGAGAGCGATCACAAGTCCGGTCACGCAACCGGTGCCGCCGGGCAAATTGAAGTGATGCTCGTGAACGACGACACGATGCCCGTGCCGGGACTCTCTGGATTGACAATTGAGACGACGAATGGATTGAGTCTCTCGCTCGATCGCGGGGTCGGTGGCCTGCGCGCGACGCGCGTGCTGCCGGGTGGCGGGAAATCCGACTGGACGATCCTCGGCGCATCGCGCGGCGAGGACGGAATCCTCGCCCACGGAGTGACGAACGCGCTGATCCCCGATCCACTCTTCCGCCCGGCGCTCGAAGCTGCCTGTGCGTTCGGCGGGAGAGCGTCAATCGCGAGGGCGATCGAAAAATGATCGACTTGAAGGTCGTGGACGACGTCGCAGCCGAAGCAGCAACACGCATCGCGGCCGTGGCCGAGGCGGGCGGATCAATCGTGCTCGCAGGCGGCTCCACGCCAGAGAAGGCGTACGAGATTGCATCGGCCGCCGACTGGTCGCGAGCCAAGGTCTGGTTCGGTGACGAACGTTGCGTCCCACCAACCGACGAGCGCAGCAACTTCCGCATGGCCAAGGAGGCGTTGTTCGATCGGCTCGCCGCGCCGCCGCTTGCGATCTTCCGCATGCCCGGTGAACTTGATCCCGACGAAGCAGCGCACCAGTACGCCGCCGAAATCTTCGAGCACGACGCCGAGCCCTTCGACCTCTTGCTGCTCGGGATCGGTGCCGACGCGCACACGGCGTCGCTGTTTCCGGGCAAGCCCGAGATCTCACAGCGCAATCTGCTGGTGACCGGGGTGCCGGAAGCTGGCCTCGATCCATTCGTTCCGCGCGTCACGTTGACTGTGCCCGCACTCGTCCGAGCGAAGGAGATTCTCTTCTTGATTGCCGGTGCGAGCAAGGCCGGTCCCGTGAAGGAATCGTTCGCGACCGAGCACTCGATGACGCCTGCCGGGATCGTCGCTCGCAAGGCGCGTGGGCGCGTGACCGTTCTGCTTGATGCGGCAGCCGCGAACGAACTCTGAAGCAGCTCGGCCTCCGCCCAGTTGGGTTCTGTACCTGAAGATCGAGCTGAAGGACCGACTCGGATGAACACGGTCAGCCGCGCTTCAGATCGAAGCAAATTTGGGCGATCGGCAAAAACTCTCCATGGGCACGGTCCGTCGAGAACCCGCAACTTGGGGGTTTCCGGCTCAGCCAAGATGGGCAAAACACCGTCGTAAGCAACTAAACGCAACGAAGGAGATCAAGATGGCTGATACAACCGAATTCAAGGGTCGAGTGAAGGAAGCCGCCGGCGATCTAACCGATGACAAGAGTCTTCAGCACGAAGGCAAGGCCGACCAGGCCTCGGGAAAGCTCAAGGGCAAGATCGATGACGCCGTCGACAAGGTCAAGGACGTCATGCACAACGACAAGGACAATGCGTAAGTCCTCATGAAGCTCTTGGTTGTCGCATCCGAACCGATTGACGGATCAGCCGTGGAGCTGATCACCAAGGACGAGACGCCCGACGAAGTCCGGGTCATTGCCCCAACGCTGACCGGGTCTGCGCTGCGCTACTGGATGAACGACACCGACAAGGCGATCGAGCATTCAGAGCATGTGGTCGCCGAGTCGGTCAACGAGCTCGACGACGCCGGAATCTCCGCGGCGGCCCACCCGGTCACCGACGACGAACCGGCAGTCTCGATCGACGATGCCCTGCGGGTCTTCAGCCCGGACCGCATCGTTGTGGTCAAGCATGGCCGCGGCGACGAGGCCTACCGCGAGGATCAGATCGTCGGAGAGATTGAAGGCTCGACCGACGTTCCGGTGGAAGTGTTTGCAGTCGACGCGACTGCCTGATCCCAGACCCCGTGGAAGATTCGTCACCCACGTTTGGACTCTCGCCCATGCTGGCAACTCTCGGCGAGTTGCCGCAGGGCGAAGAGTGGGTCTACGAAATCAAGTGGGACGGCGTGCGCGCGCTGGCGCGTATTGATCGCACCGGCCGCAAGCGCGAACTCCGCCTGACCTCGCGCAATCACAACGACCTCACCGCGCGCTATCCGGAGCTGCAGGACCTCGCTTCGGCGATGCCTACTCGGTCGCTCCCAGTGCTGCTCGATGGCGAGGTTGTTGCGTTCGACGACAAGGGCAAGCCGAACTTTGGCCTGCTTCAGCAGGGGACGCGCTCCGCGACCTTCGCGATCTTCGACCTGCTCGTCGAGCGAGGCGAGGTGCTCACCGGTCTGCCCTGGGAAGAGCGACGGGCACGGCTTGAAAAACTTGGCGTCACCGCAGCACATGCTTCGGTGCCCGGCGTCTACGAAGACGGCCCCGAGCTTCTTGATCAAATGATCGACCGCGGGATGGAAGGCGTGCTGGCCAAGCGCCGAGCGGGCACATATCGACCGGGCAAGCGCGCAGGGGACTGGACCAAGGTCAAGCCGAAGCCGCGTCAGGAGTTTGTTATCGGTGGTTGGACCGACGGCAGCGGGGGGCGCACGGGCACGCTCGGCGCACTGCTCCTTGGCTACTTCGAGGGCAAGAAGCTCAAATACGCCGGGAACGTCGGAAGCGGACTTGGCGGGGCAGATCTCGCAGAACTCGACGATCTGCTTGCGCCGTTGGCAACTGAATCCAATCCGTTTGATTCAGCTGTACCGAGCAGGAACACGCACTTCGTCAAGCCCAGGCTCGTCGCCGAGATCGAATACGGCGAGCTGACTGCGGCAGGCCACCTACGGCATCCGGTCTACTTGGGTCTGCGCGACGACAAGCCGGCCCGCAATGTGACTCTCGAAAGGAAAGCCTGATGTCAGCGACCAAGAAGAGGGCTCCTGCAAAGAAGAAGCCTGCCGCCGCGAAAAGGCGCTCGGCCAGCCCCACACCCGGATCGGCCGGAAAGAAGCGCCATCCGGCCTGGCAGGGCTCGATCAGCTTTGGCCTGATCAACGTGCCGGTGCTGCTCTTCAACGTGACCACGAGTCACCGAATCGCCTTCAACCAACTCGACGACAAGGACCACGCGCGAATCAAGCAGAAGCGAGTCTCATCTGAGACGGGCAAAGAAGTCGAGTACGAACACATTGTCAAGGGCTATGAGATCGAGCCGGACAACTACGTGATCCTCGAGAAGGAAGAACTTGACGCGCTCGACCCCGAGCGCTCGTCCGCTATCGAACTCGAGTCGTTCATCGACGCATCCGAGATAGACCCGCTCTACTACGAGGCGAGCTACTTCGCAATGCCAGGCAAGAACGCGGCCAAGCCGTATGCAATGTTGCGGGACGCAATGGCCGCCGAGAATCGCGCCGCAGTTGCGCGCCTGGTGATGCACCAGAAGGAACACCTTGTGGCGCTCTGGCCGCGCGGCGACATGCTTGTTGTCTCGACGCTTCACTTCTTCGATGAGGTGACCGATCCAGGCGAACTTCCCGGCGGTCCCGGGCCGACCACCACCGCCAAGGCCGCCGAGCTCAAGGCAGCACGGCAGCTTGTGCAGGCGCTCTCGGACGACTTCGACATCAAGCAGTACCGCGACGAATACCGCGAACTGGTGCTTGAGCTGATTGAGAAGAAGGCCGAGGGCCGCAAGATCTCAAGGCCCAAGAAGGCAGCGGACAAGAAGCCGGTCCCGGACCTGATGGCCGCGCTGGAGGAGAGTCTGAAGGACGTCGGCAAGCGCAAGACGAGCCCACGCAAGCGTGGAAGTTCTGGCGCGCACAAGACGAAGGCTCACTGACATGCCGAAGGGCGCGCCGCGCGAAGTCGACGTTGACGGCCACCGCGTCGAGTTGACGCACTTGGACAAAGTTCTCTACGAGGCCAACGGGTTCACCAAGGCGCAGATGCTCGACTACTACTCGCGGATCGCCGACGTGATGATCCCGCACATCAGGGATCGCGCAGTCACGCTCAAGCGCTACCCGCACGGCGCCGGCGGGCAGTTCTTCTTCGAGAAGAATTGCCCAGACTACCGGCCCAAGTGGATGAAAACAGTCGACATCTACTCAGCGAGCAGCGAGCGAGAGGTCAACTACTGCGTGATCAACGATCGTGCCTCGCTCATTTGGCTCGCCAATCAGTCGACGATCGAGTTCCACGCACCGATGGCCCTTCGGCGCTCGGTAGATCGTCCGCGGGCAATCGTCTTCGACCTCGATCCCGGCCCAGGGATGACCTCGATCGAATGTGCCGAGATCGCGCTCGTGCTGCGCGAGCGTCTCGCTGCCGACGACCTTCAGTCGTTCCCGAAGTCATCGGGTTCAAAGGGGGTCCACGTGCTGGTGCCGCTGAATCGCGCACGGATGACCTTCGATCGCACCAAGCGCTACGCACACAAGATCGCCGACGAACTTGCGAGTGAACGAGACGACGTGGTCGCGAAGATGAGTAAGGCATTGCGCAGGGACCACGTCTTCATCGACTGGAGTCAGAACAGCACTCACAAGACGACAGCTGCCGTCTACACGCTGCGCGCCGCGGCGCAACCGACGGTGTCGGCGCCACTTACGTGGGGCGAGCTGGAAAAGTCCGTCGACACGGGCAACAGCGAACTCTTGCTGCACACGACAGACGACGTTCTAGAACGCGTAAAGGACGTCGGCGATCTCTTCGCCGACGTCCTGAGCCTTGAGCAAGCGCTCCCGCGCTGAGCTGCGCTACTGGATCAGGCTTCTCGAATAACGAGAAGAAAGACAAGAATTGCGAGCACCAGTCCAACGATTCCACCGACCGCTGCGCTCACGAACTGCGCAAGCAAGACGCCGATGATTACTACTGCGACGAGCCAAAGAATGCCCATCATTGATCCACCTCTGCGCGTTTCCATTGTGAAAACACCCCTATCAGTCGCGTTCGCTAGGCCGGATGGCGAAGCATTGCTTGGGATCTACCCACGATGAATCGGCGACAAACCGTTTGAGCAGTTAGCGTGTTGGGCATGAAAATCGCTTGCGCTTTTGACCATGCGGGTTTTACTCTCCGGGACGAAGTACTCGGTGCGGTTGTCGCGTCCGGCCACGAGGTGATCGACATGGGGGTGCGTTCGGCCGAGCCGGTGGACTACCCCGACGTCGCGCGGAAGGTTGGGCGCGCCATCTCGAACGGCCTCGCCGAACGCGGGATTCTCGTCTGCGGCTCCGGCGCCGGCGTCTCTGTCGCTGCCTCGAAGATCGATGGAGTCCGCGCGGCGACGATTCACGACGAGTACTCCGCTCATCAGGCCGTCGAACACGACGACGTCAACGTGCTCTGCCTCGGATCACGCGTTATCGGTGGGGCGCTGGCCAAAGAAATCGTCGCCCGCTTCCTCGCGGCGGAGGTCAGCAATGAAGAGCGCCACGTGCGCCGCCGTGCAAAGACCGCCCAGATCGAGTCCGAGAACCAGCGCCTGCGCGTTTAAACTCTCTCGCATGAACGTCCCGCCGATCTTCAATCGCTTCGTCGCCCTCGGCGACTCGACGACCGAAGGTCTCGATGATCCGTATCCCGGTCACCCGCTGGGAGAGGAAGTATTCCGCGGCTGGGCCGATCGCCTGGCCGACCGCCTCGCGTTGGACAACCCGCGCCTTGAATACGCGAACCTGGCGATCCGCGGTCGACTGAGCGCGCAGATTCGCGAAGAACAGCTAGAACCCGCCCTCGCAATGGAACCTGACATCGCGAGCATCGTCGGCGGGGTCAACGACGTCCTGCGACCAAAGTTCGACATCGACCTGGTCTCCGGTCACCTCGAGGCAATGTGCTCAGCCTTTCGCGAGAAGGCGACGACCGTGCTGGTCATGACGCTGCCGGATCTTTCTTCTTCGATGCGCGTCGCGCGCGTCTTCAGCGAGCGGCTGACCGCCCACAACCAGGCAATCCGCGACGTGGCGGCTCAGACTGGCGCCACGCTCGTCGATATGGCCGTGGAGCTCAGCGAGTATGACCCGCGAGGCTGGAGCCCCGACCGCCTGCACGCCAACGACGTCGGCCACCAATATCTGATGTGGGGCGCGGCAAACGCGCTCGGACTACCGGACGCGCCCAGCGAGCTGGCCGCGCTGCACGCAGACACCCCATCGGTCCCTGGTCTGTCAAGGCCGAAGGCCTTCGCCGCCGAGTCCGCCTGGCTCTGGCTGCATCTGCGACCGTGGCTCGTGCGCCGTCTCAAAGGCACTTCGTCGGGCGACGGTATCTCGGCCAAGCGTCCAGAGATGCGACCGCTGCTCGAGCAAAATCTGGCAAATTCAGAGGCGTGAGCTTCCGCCCAAATGCCTTCGCACTCGCTGCCACACTAGTTCTGACCGCCGCCCTCGCCACTGGAGCGATCGCGCAGCCCAAGGTTAAATCAACAAAGTGCCCCGTCTTCCCGGCCGACAATCCGTGGAATCAACGCGTCGATCAGTTGCCGGTCGCGGATGACTCGACCACCCTCGTTCGCTCGATCGGCCCCGGCTCAAACGCCCACGCCGACTTCGGTTCAGGCAAGTGGGACGGCGGACCGATCGGGATCCCGTACGTAGTCGTGGGCGGAAAACAGAAGAAGGTCCGCGTCAGCTTTGAGTACGCCGACGAGTCAGACCGCGTTCGCTATCCAGTGCCAAAGAACGCACCGATCGAGGGTGGCAGGAACGCCGACGGCGACCGGCACGTGATCGTGATCGACAAAACCAAGTGCAAGCTCTACGAGCTCTACGCGGCCTATCCAAGGAACGGCGGCAAGAACTGGACTGCCGGCTCGGGCGCGATCTGGAGCCTCAAGTCGAACAAGCTGCGCCCGTCAGGCTGGACGAGCGCGGACGCGGCTGGCCTACCGATCTACCCGGGCCTCGCCCGCTACGAGGAGGTCGCCAAGGGTGAGATTGCCCACGCGCTGCGGTTCACGGCACCGCGTACGCGCAAGGAGTTCGTTTATCCGGCGCGCCACCAGGCCGGCAGCAGCAACGATTCCGGTCTGCCACCGATGGGCGCGCGGTTGCGGCTCAAATCCAGCGTGAACATTGCGAGCTTCCCCAGGCAGTCGCGGGTTGTGCTCACTGCGCTGCGTCGCTACGGAATGATCCTGGCCGACAACGGTTCGCCGTGGTACGTCTCCGGCGCGCCAGACAGTCGCTGGGACAACGACGACCTGCGCTCAATCGGAGATCTCAGCGGATCGGACTTTGAAGTGGTCGACACTTCCTCTTTGCCCCGGCCCGGCGCGTAAGACGTCCACGCTGTGCAACACAAAAGCAAACGTTGGCTTTCGGCCGATGCACTCGCGGCAGCGACGGCCGCAGCTGCGCCGATGTGAGCGCCACCCGCTCCACTACGTAGCCAGGCCAAATCGCGCTACAACGTGTTTGCAGAAGCCTGGACTAACCCGCGATCTCCGCCGGAATTTCGATCTCGCGCTTGAGGATCTTGCCCGTCGCCGTCTTCGGCAGCTCATCCACAAACCAAATATGGCGCGGGTACTTGTAAGCAGCCACGCGCTCCCTGACGAACGCCTGGATCTCATCCACGGTCGCTGACTCGCCGGGCTTGAAGCCGATCGCCGCGGCGACCTCTTCGCCGTGGGTGTCGTCAGGCACGCCGATCACGGCTGCCTCCATCACGGCGGGGTGCTCGTAGAGCACTTCCTCGATCTCACGCGGGTAGACGTTGTAGCCACCGCGGATGATCATCTCCTTCTTGCGGTCAACGATGAAGTAGTAGCCCTCGTCGTCGCACTTACCGATGTCGCCCGAGAGGAACCAGTCTCCGCGCATGACCTCGGCCGTGGCGTCTGGGCGGTTCCAGTAGCCCTTCATCACGTTCGGTCCCTTGATCGCGATCTCGCCGACTGCGTCGGCGCCTGCCGGAACATCGTTGCCCTCGTCATCCACGAGCTTCATCTCGACGCCTGGGACGGGTGTCCCGATCGAGCCCGGCTTGGTCGGCCTGGAGGGTTGGTTGAAGCTGGCGACCGGCGAGGTCTCGGACAGTCCGTAGCCCTCAAGCAGAGTCGCGCCGAGCTTGGTCTCGACGGCGCTGAGCACCTCGACTGGCAGCGACGCGCCGCCCGAGACGCAGTTGCGCAGGGATGAAGCATCGACGTTCTCGAGTGAAGGGTCGTGGAGCAGCCCGATGTACATCGTCGGGACGCCCATGAAGACTGTGACCTTGTCGCGGTCGATGATCTCGATCGCCTTGGCCGCGTCGAAGCGGGGCAGAAGCGTGACCGACGCACCCGACGCAACAGCCGAGTTCATCGCGCAGGTCTGACCGAACGAATGAAACAGCGGCAGGCCGCCGAAGATCACGTCGTCGGGCGTGAAGCCGAACATCGCGACGCTGCAGGCCACGTTGCTGCCGATGTTGGAGTGCGACAGCTCGGCGCCCTTCGGGGTGCCGGTCGTGCCGGAGGTGTAGAGAATCACGCAGGTGTCGTCATCCTCGCGCGGGACGTTCTCGCCGAGCGGCGTGGCGGCCGCGATCACTTGCTCGAACTCGCCGGGCGTTACAACGGTCAGCGGAACGCCAGCGTCGTCTGCTGCGATCTGGGCCTCTTCAGCAAATCCCTCCCAGGCGAAGAACTGCTTCGCGCCTGAGTCTGAGAGATAGAACGAGGCTTCGCGGCCCTTCAGCAACACGTTCATCGGGACCACTGCGGCACCGGTCTTGAGGATGCCGTAGTAGATCGCCGGGAAGTAGGGCACGTTCGGCAGCATGATGCCGACGCGGTCGCCCGGCTCGACGCCCTTCTCGATCAGAAGTCCTGCGATTTGCGCGGCCATGCCTTCGAGCGCCGCATAGGGCAACTCCACGTCGTCGAGCTTGATCGCGATCGCGCTCGGGTGTTCGGCAGCAGTCTTGTTCAGCGCATCGGCGAGGTTCGCCATTTTTCTCTCCCCTTGATTCAAAGACGTTTGGCGTGATCTTACGACGGCTACTCGTCCGACCTCGCAGGTGGGCGGCATCCCCACTGCTGCGTGCGCTGGGACGCAGCGCGCCAAGACAAAAGTCAATAACGTGCAGTTTTGTAAGGCGTCCGTCAGGGAATGGACGTCGCAGAGTGTTCTTCATGGGGAGGACACGGGGATGGATGAACCGGCTATATCCACGCCGGGATCATCCGCAATAGTGGAGGTCCTAAAGATGAAGTTGCAGAGATTTGCGCTCGCCGCGATCAGCCTGTTCGTACTTGCCGCCGGAGCTGTGTTCGCCGGTTGTGGTGGGGACAGCAATTCAGGCGGAAGCGGAAGCGGTAAAGGCGGAAAGATTGCCCTACTTCTACCTGAGTCAAAGACCGCTCGATATGAGACCCAGGATCGTCCGCTCTTCACCAAGAAGGTCGAGGGGCTTTGTGCCAACTGCGAAATCATCTACAGCAACGCAGACCAGGACGCAGCCAAACAGCAGCAGCAGGCTGAAGCAGCATTGACCCAGGGCGCGCAGGTGCTCGTGCTTGACCCGGTCGACGCCGCATCCGCCGAGACGATCGTCAAGCAGGCCAAGGCCAAAAATGTCCCGGTGATCAGCTATGACCGTCTGATCGACTCCGCAGACATCGACTACTACATCTCCTTCGACAACGAGAAGGTCGGCGAGCTGCAGGCAAACGCGCTGAAGGACAAGATGGGTGACAAGGGCACGATCGTGATGATCAATGGTGCTCCGACAGACAACAACGCCAAGCTGTTCAAGGCCGGTGCGATGGGCGTCTTCGAGGCCAGCAACATCAAGATAGGCAAGGAATACGACACTCCCGACTGGTCGCCTGACAAGGCACAGAGCGAGATGGAGCAGGCAATCACCGCGCTCGGCAAGGACGGCTTCCAGGGCGTCTACGCCGCCAACGACGGAACGGCCGGCGGCGCAATCGCCGCAATGAAGTCAGCGGGAGTCGATTCCGCAGACCGTCCGACCACCGGACAGGATGCGGAGCTTGCTGCGATCCAGCGGATCATCGCCGGGACGCAGTTCATGACGATCTACAAGGCAGTCAAGCCAGAGGCCGAGCAGGCAGCTCAGCTCGCAGTTGCGCTGGCGCAAGGCGAAACACCCGACGCCGGGCTGATCACCGGCGACGTCGATGCCGGCGGAGCAAAGATCCCCTCGATCATCCTCGACCCGGTCGTGGTGAACAAGGAGAACGTCAACGACACAGTCGTCAAGGACGGATTCTGGACTGCGGAGCAGATCTGCACATCGGCTTATGCGGCCGACTGCAAGGCCGCGGGCATCGAGTAGGTGATTGATGGAAGGGTCGACAGCTGAGCCACTGTTCGCACTGCGCGGCGCCATGAAACGTTTTGGCGCCGTGCAGGCTCTCCGGGGCCTCGACTTCGAGGTTCGGGAGGGGGAAGTGCTCGCGCTGGTTGGAGACAACGGCGCGGGCAAGTCCACACTGGTCAAAACAATCGCCGGGATCTACCAGCCCGATGAGGGCGACTACTTCTGGAAGGGCCAGAAAGTCTCGATCGCGAGCCCACAGGACGCGACCGCGCTTGGCATCGCGACGGTCTACCAGGACCTCGCGCTATGCGACAACCTCGACGTCGTCTCCAACCTCTTTCTCGGATCCGAGCGCTTAGCCAGCGGGCCACAAAGGGTCATTCGCGTGCTCGATGAAACCGCGATGGAGCACGAATCGCACGAGTTGCTCGACCAGTTCGCGGTGTCCATTCCCAGCGTTCGGACCGAGGTCGGAACGCTTTCGGGCGGACAGCGCCAACAGGTGGCCGTCGCCCGCTCGCTACTGGGCAACCCGAAGATGGTGATGCTCGACGAACCGACTGCGGCACTGGGCGTTGCGCAGACCGCGCAAGTTCTGCAGTTGATCAGGCGGCTGAAGGAGCGCGGCCTGTCCGTAATCGTGATCAGCCACAACATGGCCGACGTCTTCGAAGTCGCTGACCGCATTTTCGTGATGCGACTCGGTGGAGAGAACGGCATTTACGACACCAAAAGCACGGAACGCGACGAAGTGATCGCCGCGATCACCGGCTCGAAGATCAAGGACGCGGCATGAGCGGGAGCGCGGGACCACTTCCAGGCGGCGTGACCGCCGAACAGCCGATCGTCAACGACAACCGGCCCAACGTGATCAAGCGCGTACTGCAGGGCGACCTGCCGTCGGTGCGCGTGCTCGCCGTGCTCGCGCTGATCTGGATCATTTTTCAGTCTCAGAACGACCGCTTTCTTTCCGCCGGAAACCTGACCAATCTGTTGCTTCAGATCACGGCCGTCGGCTTGATCTCGGTTGGGGTTGTCTACGTGTTGCTGCTCGGAGAGGTTGATCTTTCCGTCGGGGCCGTGAGCGGACTGTCGGCTGCGGTGATGGCCGTGCTGAACGTCGAGCAAGGAGTGAATCCGTATCTCGCGATCGCGCTGGCCATCCTCACCGGAACGGTGATCGGCACGCTCCAGGGCGGGCTGTCGGTGTACTTCTCGATTCCACCGTTCGTGATCACCTTGGCCGGACTACTTGCCTGGCAGGGGGCCCTGCTCCTTGTTCTGGGGAGCGCCGGGACGATCAACCTCAACGACAGCGTGATCACCGGCCTCGCGAACACGTTCTTCTCGGCGACGGTCGGCTGGATCATCGCCGTGGTGATCGTCGTCAGCTACGCCGCAATTGCAATGTGGGGGTATCGCAAGCGGGTCGAGGCGCAGCTTCATGATCAGCGGCTCAGGCCCGTACTGCTTCGACTCGCGATTCTTGCCGTGGTGACGTTCGGCGCGATGATCATCCTCAACTCGGATCGCGGACTTCCGCTCGCGGTTCTGATTCTGCTCGCGTTCGTCGTGGGTATGGAGTTCCTGCTGGTCCGCACGGCGTTCGGCCGCAAGGTCTACGCCGTCGGTGGCAACCTCGAGGCGGCGCGGCGCGCCGGCATCAACACTCACGTAGTGCGCACGGTCGTGTTTGCAATTGCGAGCTCGATGGCGGCGATCGGCGGGATCATGGCTTCATCCAGGTTGTTCGCTGTGAGCCAGTCTTCCGGCGGAAGCTACCTGCTGCTGCTCGCGATCGCCGGTCCGGTTATCGCCGGAACAAGCTTGTACGGAGGCCGTGGAACGGTCTGGTCGGCGCTACTGGGCGCGCTGGTGATCGGATCGATCTCAAACGGCATGGACCTGCTCGGTTACGAGTCATCGGTGAAGTTCATGGTCACCGGTGCCGTGCTGCTGATTGCTGTGATCATCGACGCGCTCGCGCGTCGCCAGCGTCAGACGCAGGGCCGGGTTTGATCGCAATCGCACGCGATTAGTCTGCGCGGTATGGAGCACTCGCCATACCGCGCAGCTCTCGCGCAGATCCACGACGACGGTTTCGGTTTCATCGCGACGGGCGCGGCGAAAATGCTGCTCGCCGGGCTGAGGCTCAATGGCTTCAAAGTCGGATTGGTCGTCGAACTTGCATGCGGGGGCGGCATCTCCTCACGAATGATCGTCGACGGGGGATTTGATGTGCTCGGCTACGACATGTCGCCCGACATGATCGAGCTGGCGCGCGAGCGCGTCCCTGAGGCGCGATTTGAGGTGGCATCGCTCTATGACGCAGAGCTGCCCGAGTGCGTCGCCGTGACCGGAATCGGCGAAGCCTTCAATTACCGGTTCGATGAGCGCGCAGGCTTTGACGCAATGCGAGCGGTCTTCGAGCGCGCCCACGCCGCGCTCGTCCCCGGCGGGATCCTGATCTTCGACGTCGCGCAACCCGGCCGCGCGATGCCGAGGCTCGAGCGAACAACGTGGGAGGGTGCTGGCTGGATGGTCACCGCTGAAACGATCGAGGCACCTGGTACCGACACGTTGGAACGTCGGATCACGAGCACGCGCGGCGAAGAGGTCGACGTGGAGATCCATCAACTTGCGCTCTACGAGCACGAGGCAGTCTTCGCGGTGCTTCGGGAGACCGGCTTCGATCCGGCGACGCTTGCCTCTTACGCCGAGGACTACCGCTTCGGCGTCGGGCACGGCGGCTTTTACGCAGTCAGGGATTAGGTCATGAAAAGGTCCCGGCCATGGCGGCGGCCGGCCTTGATCATTGCAGCGGGGGGGGGATCGCCTACCCCCTCGCACAGTTCAGCGTCGCCACCGCACTGCGACAGCGCTGCCGATACCGTCTGAGGTGACTTCCGATGGAACGCGCAACGGCCACAGATCTGAATCTCGACCGCGGCGAGCCGCTGCCTCGCGGCCGCCACAAGCTCGAACGCGACGTGGTTCTCGCTTCGCAGCGAGGCCGACTGATCATGGCCTTCGTGCGCCTGGCCGCCGACCGCGGCTACGACAAAGTGACGATCATTGACATCGTCTCGCTGGCCGGCACCTCAAAGCGCACATTCTACGAGCACTTCAAGGACAAACAGGACTGCCTGCTACAGGCGTTTGACACCACGCGAATGATGCTGATCTCGGCGATCGTCGGCGAGGCCACCCCGGTGACCGATCCAATCGAGCGAATTCGCGTCGGCATGCAGGCCTACGTGGATGCGCTCGTCGAGCTTCCCGACTTCACGCGCCTATTCCTCAGCGAGTCAATGTCCGCCGGCCCCGAGCTTGCTGATCGCTGGATCGAGGCAACCGAGATGCTTTCGGCCGTGATGCACTCCTGGCGCGAGGAGTCTCGTCACGACCATCCTGAAGTTCCAGAACTCAGCCCTTTGCGCGCTCAGATCATCATTCTCGGCCTCAACGAGACGATCTGCATGACGGTTCATCGCGACGGTGTCGCCGCTGTCGGCCGCCGATCCGACGAGCTCGTCGGCGAGGCAGTTGCACTTCTCACTGCTCCGTAACACCGATCACCTAGCCTTCACGGCATGACTGATCTCCCCGAAGGCCACCTGTATGCAGTGGTCGAAATCCCCAAAGGTTCCCGCAACAAGTACGAGTGGGACGAACAACTGAACGCAATCAAACTCGACCGTTTCCTTTATTCATCGGTTGTCTACCCCCTGGACTACGGCTTCATCCCTGAGTCGATCGGCGCCGATGGCGACCCGCTCGATGCGATGATCCTCGTCAGCGAGCCGACGTTCCCCGGCTGCTGGATCGAGGTCAAGCCGATCGCGCTTTTCCGTATGCACGACGACAAGGGTTCCGATGACAAGGTCATCTGCGTCCCCGTCAGCGATCCCAACTGGAACTTCTTTGAGTCATTGAACGACGTCTCAAAGCAGCTTCAGGATGAGATATCGCACTTCTTTGCGATCTACAAGGACCTCGAGCAGAAGACCGTCAAGGTCGAAGGCTGGTTCGGTGTCATGGAGGCCTGGAAGGCCATCGAAGAGGCACACGGTCGCTGGAACGCTGAACACCCCGAGGGGTAGTTCCGGCGCTCCGGCCCTAGGCCGCCGCAGGGACACGCACGGCCCGAGCTCTCTTATGGACCGTGATGTGCGAGGTGGGAAGTTCAAAACGCCCCCTCGCGCGGGCGACGATGTCGTGCGCCAACCAGTGCGAATGCTCGGGCGCGTGGGTTGAGATGATCAGTTCGTCGGCCGGAAAAGTGCGCAGCAGGTCCTCGATCGCCTGGAGAGGATCTGCGTCGCCGACCAGCCCCGTGGCATCCACCCCGCGAACGCGGAGCCGGTCTACGCACTCGCAGAGCCGCAGCTCGGCCTCGCGCACCGCCGAGTCGATGTCGCTGAAGAGGTGCCGCAGCCGTGAATTCAGTGTCGGCGCAACGACCAGGACCTCCGTCTGCCGAGCGAGGCCGCGACGTGAGCGCTCGCTGACCATGTCGTGCAGCTCGCTGCCGCTGCTGGTTTCGTTTGCGACCACCAGGATGCGGTGGAGACCGTCGTATGTGTTGGTGATTGTGTGCATGACGAGAGAATCGAGCTCGACCGTGTGAGCGGGCTTGGCTCAGGCTGGGAGTTCTCTGAGATCTGGGAGTGGAAGCCAGACGCTGAAGATCGCGCCGCTTCCGGACTCTGCGTTTCTGGCATGAACGCGCCCGCCGTGCGCCTCAACGATGCCGGCGACGATCGACAATCCCAAGCCAGATCCTGCCTTGCCGCGCTCACGACCGGTCTCTGAGCGCCAGAAGCGTTCGAAGATCTGGCGGCCAGCTCCGTCGGGCAGGCCGTTGCCGTGGTCGCGGATGTCGATGCGAACTTCGGCGCCATTGCGGGCAATCGTGACGTCGATCGCCGTGTCCTCGGGCGTGTGCACGATCGCGTTGCGAAGGAGATTCGCGAAGACCTGTTGCAGCTGGTGGGAGTCGCCGTTGACCTCTGCGGGGCCGTCACTCTCGAGCGTGATCTCGCGTCCCGGCGCAGCTACTTCGGCGTCGCGCACGGCGTTGGCCGCGAGCTCGGAAACGTCCACTGAGGTGAAGGTGTTGTCGTGCGTTTCATCGAGCCGCGCGAGCGTCAGCATGTCCTCGACGAGCAGGCCCATGCGCGCGGACTCTTGCTCGATGCGTTCCATGGAACGGCCGACTTCTGCCGCGTCCTGGGTTGCGCCCAGGCGATAGAGCTCGGAGTAGCCACGGATCGAAACCAGCGGAGTTCGCAGCTCGTGCGATGCGTCGGCGAGGAACTGGCGCAGGCGGCTCTCGCTCGCCTCGCGCTCCTTGAAGGCGCCTTCGAGTCGCTGGAGCATGTGGTTCAGCGCGATTCCCAATCGACCGATCTCTGATCGCTCGTCTGCAGGCTCGACGCGCCGAGAGAGGTCTCCGCCAGCGATCGCGTCAGCGGTCTTGCCCATGCGGTCGAGTGGGCGTAGTCCAATCCCGACGAGCAGCCATGCGGCGACGCCGAGAACGATCAGCACCCCGAGGATCACGACGATCTCAACGAGCAGCAGACGGTTGATCGTCGCGCGCGTGTCTGAGGTCGGGATCGCGACCACGACGGTCTCGCCAGTGGGGAGCGGGCGCGCGGCGGCGCGGAATTCCGTGGCCTCGTTGTCACCACCCTTGGCCCTGACAGTGTGGGGCGCGGTGGAGAGCGCGATGCCGGCAAAATTCGGCACGGCATAGGTGTTTCTTTCGCGGAACCCGAAGAGGCAGTCCGCCACGATCGCTCCGTTGCTGCTGACGATCGCTCCGTAGGTTCCCGGTGGGAGGGAAAATCCCGGGCCGGCCGGCCCCCCGCCCGGATCGCGAGCACCAGCCTCGCCGCCGTCAGCTCGCGGCGCCGATCCCGAACAGTTGTTGCTCTGGGATTGCTGAGCGAAGAAGAGCTGGCCGGCAACCCCGCCAAAGCCCGACTGCACCTGGCGGTCGAGGCGGTCGTACAAGAACGAACGCTGCTCGGCAAAGGTCACCGCCGCGAGCACGATCAGCCCGGCTAGCGCGACCAGCAGAAGAATCGCGACCAGGCGGCCGCGCAGCGAGCGCATCGCTAGGCCTTGCCCGCCGTCGCCTTCGGGCGCAGTGCGTATCCGATTCCGCGAACGGTCTGGATCAGCGGCTCTTCGTCGACGTCGACCTTCTTGCGCAGGTAGCTGACGTAGGTCTCGAGCACGCGGGCGTCGCCGTCGAAGTCGTACTCCCAGACGTGGTCGAGGATCTGTTGGCGCGTGAGGACGCGGCGGGGGTTGAGCATGAAATAGTGGAGCAGCCTGAACTCGGTCGCCGTCAGCTCAATGCCGCGTCCGCCGCGGGTGACTTCGCGCGTCGCCTCGTCGAGCTCGAGATCTTCGAAGGTCAGCCGGTCCTCGTCGTCGCCGTCGGCCTGGCCGGTGCGGCGCAGAATCAGGCGCACGCGGGCGACCAGCTCTTCGAGGCTGAAGGGCTTGGTGATGTAGTCGTCGCCGCCGATGGTCAGGCCGCGAACTTTGTCCTCGGTCGAGTCTCGAGCGGTCAGAAAGATGATCGGAGTGCGGCCGCGCGTTGCACCGAGGCGCTCTGCGACCTCGAAGCCCTCGATGTCGGGGAGCATGATGTCGAGCAACATCAGGTGCGGCTTGAAAGTGTGGACTGCTTTGATCGCATCGATGCCGTTGTCGGCCGACTCGACCTCGAAGCCCTGGAAATTCAGGGCCATTGTGATTACGTCGACGATGTTTGGCTCGTCGTCGACAACGAGGATGCGAGCACCATTGGCATCTGGGTTTGCGTTCATCGGGCGAGTATCGAGCAGAAAGCTGAGAATTTCCTGTGACGCCCTTGAGTATTGCGTCAGTCGGGGCGGCCTGTAGATTGCCCGCGAGCCGCGTATGCCAACGATCACCGACATCGGCCACGTCATCGCGACGCGCTATGTGACCCCGCTGCGCGAGGGAGGCTCGATGCCGGGGCTGATGGAGGCCGACGACGACGGTTTGTACGTGGTCAAATACCGCGGCGCCGGGCAGGGCACCTTGGCGCTGGCCTCCGAGCTGATCTCAGCGGCGATCGCCGAAGCGATCGGAATCCGTGTTCCGCGGTTGAGTTTCGTGGAGGTGGATCCTGCGCTCGGGATCGCCGAGCCCGACCCCGAGATTCAGGAGCTGATCGTGGCGAGCCCCGGCATCAACCTCGGCAGCGACTTCCTGCCCGGGGCGATGACCTACTCACCGGCCGACGATCGCCAGCCGCCCGCCGACGAGGCCGCCGCGATCGTCTGGCTCGACGCGCTGCTCACGAACGTCGATCGCAGCGCGCAGAATCCGAACCTGCTGATCTGGCACGGCGAGCTTTGGGCGATCGACCACGGCGCCGCGCTCTACCGCCAGCACGCCGGCCTCGATCCCGCCCAGGCCACAACGCCGTTTGCGCAGATTGCTGACCAGGTTCTCCTGCCGCACGCGAGCTCGATCGCTGAGGCCGGCGATCGTCTGGCGCCGCTCGTCGATTCATCGGTGGTCGAGGCTGCGGTTGCCCGTGTGCCGATTGACTGGTTCACCGTGAGACCGCCCGAGGTCTACGTGGAGTATTTGACCGCGCGCGTCGCGGCGTCGTCGCAGTTCAGTGAGGAGGCCGAAAATGCCCGAGCCAGCTAGCGCCTTCTCTTACGCGATCGTCCGCGTCGTTCCCGACATCGAGCGCGGGGAGTTCGTAAACGCCGGGGTGATGCTCTTCGCGCGGCAACACGATTTCCTCGCCGCGCGCGTTGGGCTCGACCGAAAGCGACTGGCTGCACTCAGCCCCGAGGCCGATTACGAGTCGGTGCGATCGGCGCTAAAAGCCTTCGTGCGCGTGGCCGAGGGCGACGAGGGCGCAGGCCCGATGGCGACGCTTCCCAAGAGCGAGCGATTCGGCTGGCTGGCGGCTCCGTCGAGCACGGTTGTTCAGTGCTCGCCCACGCACACCGGGCTCTGCAGCGATCCTCGGCGGGCCCTAGACGAGCTTTTCGAAGATCTCGTCGCCTGAAAAGCTGCTGTCCACCTGGATAATTGCAAGCGTTTGAGACTGTGCGTACGAAGACTCATCAGACCCCACAAGCGGTCTAGATTGCAGTCATGTCGCAAGCACCCGCGAAAGAGACGATGCCAAAGCTCGTCTTCGAGAAGGAACTCAAAAAGCTGCAGCGCGAGCTGGTGATCCAGCAGCGCTACATGATCGCCACCGGAATGCGTGCGGTCGTGATCTTTGAAGGCCGCGATGCGGCTGGAAAGGGCGGCGTGATCAAACGGATAAGTGAACGCGTGTCCCCTCGGCACACTCGTGTGGTCGCGCTCGGAACCCCCACCGAGCGCGAACGCACGCAGTGGTACTTCCAGCGCTACGTCGAGCATCTTCCCTCGGCCGGCGAGATGGTTCTCTTTGATCGTTCCTGGTACAACCGCGCCGGCGTCGAGCGCGTGATGGGTTTTTGTACTGACGATGAGTACAAGGAGTTTCTGCGCAGTGCTCCCGAGTTTGAGCGGATGCTCGTGCGCAGCGGCATCCAGGTGATCAAGTATTGGTTCTCGGTCAGTCCGGATGTTCAGGAAGAGCGCTTTCAAGCGCGCGTGACAGACCCGATGCGCCAGTGGAAGCTGTCGCCGATGGACGTGGAATCCCGCGACCGTTGGATGGACTACTCAAAGGCCAAGGACGAAATGTTCGCCGTGTGCGACATCAAGCAGGCCCCGTGGTGGGTCGTCGAGGCCGACGACAAGCGTCGCGCGCGTCTCAACTGCATCAGCCACCTGCTCGGCCAGATTCCGTACAAGGCCGAGAAAATCGATCAGATCGCCCTTCCTCCGCGACCGGACATCTCCGGATACGTACGTCCTCCGATGGACGACCAGACGTTTGTTCCGGAGAAGTACTGAAACCTCAGCCGGGCGGTCGACGTCTGGGTCCAGCGCGGTGCTCGGAAGTTTCGCCTGGCTTTGCAGACGATCGTGGGGTAGGGCACCAGCCGTGCCGGCCCGACTACCGAGCCAGCGAAACCTTCCGAATGCGCACCGTCGAAGCGCCGTTTGTGCCAGCCACACTTACGCGTAGGCGAGCGGTGGTGGTCCCACTCCCCAGCTTACGAATCCGCTTACGAACCGACGAGGGCACCGAAATCCGCACCTTAGCTTTGCCGCCGGCCGCCAGCATCACCGTGTCCGAGTTCAGCTTCACGACGCCGCGGCGTCCGGGGACGCGGAAGCTCGCTCGCATCATCGACAGGCACGCGTCTTTCGGGCAGCTCACGTGGAGTGAGATCGAACCGGTCCGGGCCGGGTGTTGGCGGCGCTTGATCTTCAAGCTTGAAAGCGGGGCCAATACATTCACACCCTGCAGGTTTGGGCAGGTTGCAGCGACGAGGCTCTGAGCGTCAGCCAGTCGAAGCTGGTAGCGGCCGCGGTACTGCGCGGCGGGGCGCTCGACGTCCGCGATCCACACGCCGTAAGTCTTTGAGCTTGCCGCGGGGTCGCCCTTGTTGTTGGAGTTGTAGTAGTTCCTGACCGCTATGGCGGTGTCGGTGAACCACTGCATCTGCAGGTCGGGATTCTTCAGGTAGCCGGCGTACTTGCCCTTGTTCCAGATACCTGTGCGCATCTGAAAAAAGCCAACGCTGTCGGCGTCTCCGTAGGTGAGGTTCTTCATGCCCGACTCAACGAGTCCAGCCATCACGGGGAGTTCGCCCGGGAGACCCTTCGCCACGGCGGCGTTTGCCATCCAGTTGGCGAACAACTCGGCGGAGGCGTTGTCGCCTGGATAGGCGACGGGCACGCCGCAGGTAGCGGCATGGGCAGGCGCGCTCCAGGCCGCACCAATCGCCGCAATCGAAGTGGCAGCGATCAGCGTGGTCAGGGTCACGCGAATTGAGCGGTAGTTCAGGATCACCCGCGCGAGGATATTCGCCGGTGGACCCATCCGAGCCGCCACTTGACGAGAAGCTCGAGACCGAACTGGTATGCGCCTCAGTGTGGACGCCCTCACCCGAGCTGCAGATCTTGTAGAAGATCGCCGGCTGCAGTGGGGCGCGGGAAGTTGCTCATTTTTGAATCTCCTGGCGATAGGTGAAGTCGTGAGACAGGTGCTCTATTGTGCGTTCTCGCGAACGGGTCGCGATCCTTCTGGGGCATCATTTTTGACAACGAGCGCTGCGTGTTCCGCGACGACCGCATAATGTCCACCTCAGTACTTGTCCATGGGGGAGCAACCGACAACAGCTGCGCTCGGCGTCTCGGAATCGATCGCCGAGCAGTCCGCGAAATTGCGCGCGGGTGCAACGACCTCGCGCGCGCTGACAGAGGCCGCGCTCGAGCGCGCCCACGCCACCCAGTCGACCGTCAACGCCTTCAAGTTGCTGCTCGACGAAGATGCGCTCCTCGCCGCCGATGAGGCAGACCGACGCATCGCCGCGGGCGAGTCAACGCCTCTGCTCGGCGTGCCCACTGCCGTCAAGGACGACACCGACCTGATTGGCCACCCAACTGCGTTCGGCTGCGGAGGCGAGTTCGCACCGTGCACCGAGGACGCCGCGATCGCAAAGTTCCTGCGCCGCGATGGCGCGGTGATCATCGGCAAGACCAATTCTTCAGAACTTGGGCAGTCATCTGTCACTGCCGGCCCGGCCTTCGGCATCACCCGTAACCCCTGGAACCTCAACCACACTCCGGGCGGATCGTCGGGCGGTTCTGCCGCGGCAGTCGCCGCTGGGGTGATTGCGGCGGCAGTCGGATCCGATGGCGCGGGGTCGGTGCGCATCCCGGCTGGTTGGAGCAACCTCGTCGGAATCAAACCGACTCGCGGCCGCGTTTCGAGCTGGCCCGATCCAGAGGCCTTCAACGGAATCACCGCGATCGGCCCGATCGCCCGCACGGTCGAGGATGCCGCGCTTCTGCTCGACGTCCTGGCCGAGAACGACCCCCGTGAACTTCACAAGCTCCCGGCGCCCGAGCGACCATTCGTGGAAAGCGTGGGCGCCGACACCGGACGCCTGCGCATCGCCGTGTCGTTCAGGATTCCATGGAGCGGCGTCCCCGCAAAACTCGACCCGCGCGTGCGCGCTCAGGTCGAGGGCGTGGCAGCAACTCTCGCGTCGCTCGGGCACGACGTGGTCCAGCAGGATCTCAGGCACAGTTTTGTGGGCGTCAGCTTTCTGCCGCGCTCGATGGGCGGCCTCGCCGAATGGGGCGAACGTGTCCCCGACAAGTCATTGCTCGACCACCGCACGCGCGAGAACCTGCGCGTCGGCAACCTGTTGAAGGGCGCACCGCTGAAGTTTGCGCGCGCCTGGGAGGACCTCGTGCGCCGCCGCACCGGCTCGATTTTCCGTGACTTCGACGTTGTGATCGCGCCAACCACTGCCGCGCCGCCGCTTGAAGCCAACTGCCTCGAAGGCCTCAGCGGCTGGCAGACTGACCGGCTCTACGTTGGCGCCTGCCCTTATGCCTGGCCGTGGAACGTCACCGGCTGGCCGGGCATCAGCGTTCCGGCTGGGTTCGTTGACGGTCTTCCTGTTGGAGCTCAGCTGCTCGGGCAGGCCGGCAGCGAAGACCGGCTGATCGCGCTCGCCGCACAGCTCGAGAGCGAGCTCGCCTGGGACCAGCAGCGTCCGCCTGGCTTCGGCGCCTAAGCCGCCCGAACCGTTTGCAGCAACACGGAGGCTTCCTTCAGTGAATCCTCGAAATGCTCGCGCACCGCAGTTGCAACCGAACCAGCATCGTTGATCGTGCTGTCGTAGACAACCACAATCGATTCGTCGCGCTCTTCCAGAAAGTGCGTCTCGCCGAACTCGGTGTACCGCGTCGCGCCGATCCCGATCAGCAGCCTGGGTGGAGAGCCGCATGCGGCCAGATATATCCCGACCGGCTCCAGTGGTGAGTCGCCGCCTGTCTGTTTGTTGATCCGATCGACGATCCAGTCCAGCAGCATGCTCCCGTAGTACGAGTAGCCGGGCAGCGGGCTGTCGATTCCATACGCGAAGGTCTCGTCGCCGCGGCGCAGAAAGCTCGCCAGGCGAAGCTCGCTCGTCGCGCCGTCACGATCGATCTCGCTGACCGCGAAGGCACGCGCGGCGATGCCCTTCGAATTTCCGCCCCAGTTCTTCTTCTCGCTGATCTTGCGGGCGCCTGGTCGGCGGATCGAGCAGTCGTTGAACGCGGCGAGGGCTTTGGGGTGGAGCGCGACCGGTGCGCCCTCTGCGTCGTACTCGATCTCGCAGAGCACCCCGGCCTCCGGCTCGATCTGCAGATTCAGCGGCTCATGCGAGGCTGGCAACGCGATCGAATCCGAAGACAACGGAAAGGCGCCAAGGAATCCGGGATTCCCGGGTAGATAAAAGGGGAAGATCCCCCGCGGAGCAGTATCGGGAGCGTCGGCAAAGTCCGAGGCCTCGCCCGCTTGCTCCAAGTGCCCCGCAAAATTCCCGGCAACACCGAGGCCGAAGCAGTCGGAGAGCCCCGGCGTCGGGAGCTCGATCATGCCGAGCCCTAAAGCCCCTGAGCGGAGGGCGGCGCGGATGGCGAGTCGCGCTTGGCCTCGTCAACAGCAGCGACGATCGACTCTGGATTGGCGATTCCGGCAAAGGTGAAGGAGCCGTCGTCAGTGCCGGCGGTGTCGAAGTCCACTTTTCCTACCTGCATTATCCGCTCGAGCGGACCCTGCGAAGTGTTGACGTTCTGAACGCGGTTTATGTCGGTCTGCTGGACGTGCTTTGAGAGCAGGCCGGTGCGAATCCGCAGGCGCTCGTTGGTGATCGTGTAGACGGTCGTCACGCGCAGGATGTACCCGACGAGGATCGTTACGGCGACGAGCGCCGCAAACACAATCACGGCATAGGTCTCAGACCAGACGAACCAGAGGATGGCGGCGATCACCAGGTCGGCGGCGATGTTCTTCACATAGAACGAGAGAACTCCGCGCCAGGAGGGATGGCCTTCGAATACGACTGACTCACCGGGATGCATGTCCATTCGCGGCAGCTTACCTGCAGCCGAGGCGAGAAGCGATCAAGTCACAGGCCCCGCGCGCCGACAGAAAACGGATATGTACCGCTCAAATGCCCCCGCAGCGGCGGCCGTCAATACGGACGCCAGCGCCGACGCGCGCGCTCGTCGCAGGCTCGCGCTCTTCTACGTGGGCAGCATCGTCGCGATGATCGTGATCCTGCTGATTCGCGGGATGATCGTCGACCTCTCGCGCCAGAAGGTCTCTGACTACAACACGCTCGCAGCACTGATCATCGCGCCGCCGCTGATGTTTCTGGCTTGGCGCGTCGTGTCCAAGACGTTTCGCTCCATTCAGGCGGCGACCCACAGCAGCGACCTCGCCGTCAAGAAGAAGGCGATCGCCGCCGCGTTGCGCCTTCCGGCCCATGGCACGAAGGTGTACCTCGGCGCTTGGTTGATCGGCTACCCGTTGGCATTCGCGGTCACTCTTGCCTTCACTTCACTTCGCACCGAAGAGATCACTTCGTACTTCACGGACTTCATCGGCTTCATCCCTGTCGCCGGTTTCCCGATCTACGCCGTGATCGAGCGCGAGACGCGTCCGATCCTTCGCACGCTCTACACGCAGGCGGCAGGGATGGACGGGCGCGACGCCCTGATGCCCAAGCCATTCAGTATCCCCTCTCGAGTGCTTCTGGCGATGGGTTCGCTGGCGCTCTCGATGGTGATGTTCACCCAGGGCAAGGTGATCGCAAATGCCTTCGGCGCGGACGTCGCTTACGCCAGTGAGGGGCAGGTCCTCTTGTTCCAAGTTCCGGTCTTCATATTCGTCGTCGGAATCGTCGGCGCCGCCGTCGTGATCAGCCTGCGCGGATCGATCGACGAGCTCGCAGCCCACCTCCACGCCGCCGCCGACGGCGACCTGCGCCGTACTGGCGCGGTCACATCGACCGACGAACTCGGAGCCTTGATGCTCGAGGTCGATCGCATGCAGGCATCGCAAGCCGCGCTGATCCGGTCTTCGAGCGACGTTGCAAGTGAGGTCACACTGAGCGCCGCGGCAGTCGCTGACGGCAGTGAGCAGTCGGCAGTCGGGGTCGGCGAGATCGCCCACGCGATGCAAGAGGTCGTCCAGGGCGCGCAGGTTCAGTTCGATCAGATTTCCAGCGCCCATGATGCCGCCGCCGATCTTGAGCGCGCGCTCGCCAGCGCGACCGATGAGGTGAGCCGTGCGACGGCGCTCTCGACCGAGACTCGAGAGCTCGCCGACGCGGGCTCAAGCAGCGCGCTCGAAGCGCGCGAGGCCATGGAGTCGATGACCGGTCGATTTGGCGCAGCGTCAGCAGCAGTGGATCGACTGGGCGATGACACATCGGACATCGGAACGATCGTCGAGACGATCGTCACGATCGCCAACCAGACAAATCTCCTGGCTCTGAACGCTGCGATCGAGGCGGCTCGAGCCGGTGAGCAGGGACGAGGCTTTGCAGTTGTCGCCGAGGAAGTTCGCAAGCTCGCCAATGAGTCGAGCGATGCGGCGGCCGAGATCGCAGAACGAATCCGTGGGATTGAGCGCACCGTCGTTGAGACCGTGCGCGCAGTAGGGGAGGGTCGCGGTGAGGTCGCCCGCAGCGCAGAGGTCGTCGACGCGGCCGGTACGCGTTTCGCCGAGATTGCTGGCGCGCTCGGCGAGATCGACAACCACGTCCACGCGGTCAACACCAGAACTCAGGAAGTGGCGATCGCATCAGCGGCGGTGCGCGGGGCGATCGAGGAGATTCTGCGCGTGACCGAAAGCGTCGCCGCGCTGGCACAACAGACTTCAGCAAGCACGCAGGAGGCGTCGGCGTCGTCCGAGGAGATCACCAGCTCCGCGGAGACACTTCGCTCGATGGCGCGCAGTCTTGAACAGCAAATCTCGGTCTTCAAGGTCTGATCGGCGGATGGCAGATGTTCAAGTCGAGCGATTCTCCGGCGCCGACCGCTGAGACCAGCGAGACCGATGCGCGCGCGGTAGAGCGCGACACGATCAAGCGCAGAAAGCTCGCGCGGATGCTCGTCATGATGCTGACTGCATTGACCGCGACGATGATGGTTCGCGGCTTGGCGCTGCGCCTGGGCACCCCGGAGGCGGTCCAGGGCAACATCGTTGCAGCAGTCACCGTCGCGCCGATTCTCATGGTGATCTTCTGGCTTGGGTTCGGCCGACGTTTCCGCAGCTGCCAGGACGCAGCCAGGTCAAGTGACCCGTCGGTGCGCGAACGCGCAATCAACGAAGCCCTGGCGCTTCCGCTTATCGCCGCGCGGAACTACTCGGTCGTCTGGATCCTCGGCCTGGTGCCGATCATTCTCGTTGGATCGCTCGTCTCCGGCAGCTGGCGCGAATCCGCATCTGCCGTTCTCACCGATGTAGTGCCATTTCTGATCGCGATGGGAATCGCAATGTTTACGGTTGTCGAGGCGCACGCGCGCGGAGTCCTGCGCAAGCTCTACGCGGCGTCGGGATATGACGTGGAGCGCAAGATCCGTCATCCGCTTGGAATTCCGAGACGAGTCACCGCAGTGCTCACCGGCACCGTCCTTGCCACGACGCTGATGATCAGCGGGAGCTTGATCTCGAGTCTTCTTGGGGCCGGCGGCCCCGGGCGCAGTGACGGCGCTGAGCTGCTGATCCAGATCCCCGTTCTTTTCCTTGTCGTGGCGTCGGTGACCTGGTCGATCACCTCGAGCCTCGGCGGATCGATCCGTGAGCTCTCAAGGCAGGTCGAAGCCGTCGCCGGCCGCGACTTGACGCGCCGCGGGGCGGCAACCACAACCGACGAACTGGGCGAGCTGACCTTCGGCGTCGATCGCATGACTGTCGCCCACGCAGATCTGATTCGCGCGACCCGAGACGTTGCCGCCGACCTGACCTTGAGCAGCGCCGCCGTTGCCGACAGCAGTGATCAATCGGCGCGAGGCGTGGGCGAGATCGCACACTCGATGCAGGACGTGGTCTCAGGCGCCCAGGTGCAGTTCGATCAAGTCGAAGCCGCACGCGCCGCCGCGCAGAAGCTCGAACACGCGGCCGACGTGGCGTCAGAAGAGGTCCGCGGCGCCGCGCAGGTTTCTGCGGGAGCCCATGAACTCGCCGACGCCGGTGCCCAGAGCGCACTCGACGCGCGCGACGCGATGAACTCCATGTCTGAGCGCATCGGTAGCGCAAGCGCGGCCGTCGATCAGCTGGGAGCCGACACCGCGAGCATCGGCCGGATCGTGGAGACGATCTCGGCGATCTCTGATCAGACGAACCTTCTGGCGCTGAACGCGGCGATCGAGGCGGCTCGCGCTGGCGATCAGGGCCGTGGCTTTGCCGTGGTCGCAGAGGAAGTCCGCATGCTTGCAACGCAGTCGAGCGAGGCCACCGCCGAGATATCGGCGCTGATTCGTGGAATCGAGAAGACAGTCGCCCACACCGTGCGAGCGGTGGGCGAGGGCAAGTCCGAGGTTGTGCGCAGCGCGAGCGTCGTTGACTCAGCCGGCGAGCGCTTTCAGGAGATCGCGAACCTGCTCGGTGAGATCGGCGGCCACGTCGAGGCAGTTCAGACCCGCGCCGGCGACGTGACCGGCTCGACTCAGGCTGTCGGGGACGCGATCGATCGGATCCTTGAGGTCACCGAAACGCTTGCATCGCTCGCCCAGCAGACCTCGGCGAGCACGCAGGAGGCGTCTGCTTCATCTGAAGAGATCACCAGCTCGGCCGAGACCCTGCGCGCGACCGCGCGCAAGCTCGAGCAGCAGATCTCGGTCTTCAAGGTCTGACTCGCGTCAGGACTTGAGCAGCGCAGGAAGGTCCGCGATCGAGTCGATGATCGCCGCCGGACCGAAGCCGCGTTCGCTCGCGGTGCCGTCGCGATACTTGCCTGTGCGCACGAGGATCCCCTGGATCCCGCAGGTCTGCGCGCCGTTGACATCTGCCTCGATGTCGTCGCCGACCATGATCGCTGAGTCTGCGTCCACGCCGAGGCTGGCTAGCGCAGCGTTGAAGAAGTCGTTGGAAGGCTTGCCGACCGTGATCGCGGTGCGGCCGGTCGCGTACTCGAGCGCCGCGGCCCAGGCACCCACGTCGAGCATCAGGCCGTCGTTGTGCTGCCAGTAGCGATTGTGTTGCAATGCCATCAGCCGCGCGCCGTCCATCAACAGCTTGAAGATCTCATTCATCGTTTCGGCGTTGAAGCGATCGCCGATGTCGCCGAGCACGACCACGTCGGGGCACTCGCCGGGCTTGGCCTCGTCGAGCGCAGCGAGGTCTTCGCGAAGTGAGTCGCTGACATACAGCCGCGCCTTGTGCATGTCATGGGTGGAGCAGTACTGCACGGCCATCGCTGCGGGCGTGAGCATCTCGTCCACCGACGCCTCGATGCCGATCGCGTGAAGCCGTGAGGCGACCTCGGCACGTGATCGCGACGTGGTGTTGGTGACAAGGCGGAGGCCGCTGGAAAGCGCTCGCAGCTCGGCGAGTGCTTCGACGGCTCCTGGAATCGGTTCGTCGCCAACGTGCAGGACACCATCGATGTCAAGCAGGATCGCCGGGTCGTGTCTGAGTGAGAGGGGGCTCACGGCAGACAACCTAGGCGATCCTGCCTGCCGATCGCTTATCCCACTGTCAGATCTGCCGTCACCTGAGTTAGACGGAAGTTGTTGCCCGACGGGTCGCGGAACCCGACGTCGATGCCGTACGGCTGCTCGAACGGCTCGTCCGTGAACTCGACGCCGCGGGCTTTGAGCGTTTCGTAGTCCTTGTAGACGTCGTCGGTCGTGAAGAAGATCGTTCCAGCAAAGCCTTTTGCCATAAGCACATTGATCTGTTCCTTGGTTTCCTCGTCGATCATTGGCGCTCCGGGGACGGCCATCAGGACGATGCCGTGGTCGGCGCCGGGCTGCCTGACGCTGAGCCAGCGGAAGTCGCCCATCTCGGCGAGGGTGACGTCTTCATGGACTTCGAAGCCCAGCTTCTCGGTGTAGAAGGCGAGCGCCTCGTCCTGGTCGTGGACCCATAGTTGTGCGTTTTCAGCTCGCATTTGTTGCCCTCGAGCACGAGCCGGAGCGTGGCGCTGGCGGTAGGCGGTGGGCGACTCGCCGAAGTGCCTGGAAAAGCTCGAAGTGAACGAGCCGACGCTCTTCAGCCCGACACTCAGGCAGATCTCATTGACCTGCCAGTCGGTGTTTCGAAGCAGCGCGGATGCGCGCTCCAGCCGACGGGCCAGCAGGTACTTGTGCGGCGGCTCCCCGTAGGTGCGCTTGAACTCGCGCGAGAAGTGCGCGCGTGAGAGTCCGGCGGCGGCGGCCATCTCCTCGACGCCGATGCCATCGCCGTAGCGGCCGTCGGCCAGATCCTTGGCTTTCAGCAGGTGACGTTCTGGGCTCACGGCGACCATGCGGTCAATCTAACGTACAACTCGCTTGTCGGGCTGCTCTCAATCCAACCCTTCAACTTGTACCGTCACCCCCATGAGCGACTACCCCCACCTCCTCGAACCCCTCGATTTTGGCCACACCAAGCTGCGCAACCGCGTCGTGATGGGCTCGATGCACGTCAAGCTCGAAGACCGCGCCGCAGACATCAAGAAGCTCGCCGCCTACTTCGCCGCCCGCGCCAAGGGTGGCGCTGGGCTGATGGTCACCGGGGGCTACTCGCCGAACCGCCGGGGCTGGTTGCTTCCGTTCGCCGGGGAGATGGTCTCCAGCCGTGACGCCCGCCGGCACCAGACCGTCACCAACGCCGTGCACGCCGAAGATGGAAAGATCGCCCTCCAGATTCTTCACGCCGGCCGCTACTCGTATCACCCGTTCTCGCTCAGCGCCTCGAGCAGCAAGTCGCCGATCACGCCGTTCTCGGCCAAGGGAATGAGCTCGCGCATCGTTGAGAAGACCGTGAACGATTTCGCCGATGCAGCGGTGCTCGCTCGCGAAGCCGGCTACGACGCCGTCGAGATCATGGGCTCGGAGGGCTACTTGATCAACCAGTTCCTCGCCCCGCGAACCAACAAGCGCGACGACGACTGGGGCGGCACGCCAGAAAATCGCCGCCGCTTCCCGACCGAGATCGTCAAGGCCGTCCGCGAGAAGGTCGGCGAGGATTTTCTGGTGATCTACCGGATCTCCGCGCTGGACCTAGTTGACGAAGGCCAGACGATCGACGAGATCCTCGCGCTCGCCGACGAGATCGAGCAGGCAGGCGCGTCGATGCTCACGACCGGAATCGGCTGGCACGAGGCGCGCGTACCGACGATCGTCACCTCGGTGCCCCGCGCTGCCTTCGCCGACCAGACCGCCACGATCAAGCAGGTCGTGGACATACCCGTGGTTGCCTCGAACCGCATCAACATGCCCGACCAGGCCGAGCAGTTGCTCGCCGAGGGCAAGGCCGATCTTGTGCAGATGGCGCGGCCGTTCCTGGCCGACCCGGAGTGGGTAAACAAGGCTGCTGCTGGCAAGTCGCAGCTGATCAACACCTGCATTGCGTGCAACCAGGCGTGCCTGGACCACACCTTCAAGAACAAGCGCGCGACCTGCCTGGTCAATCCGCGCGCGGCATATGAGACGGAGCTGATCCTTTCGCCGGTCGAGGCGCCGCGCCGAATCGCAGTTGTCGGCGCGGGTCCTGCCGGGCTTGCATGCTCAACCGGTCTCGCCGAGCGCGGCCACAACGTCACTCTGTTCGAGGCCTCGGATGAAATTGGCGGGCAGTTCAATCTGGCGCGCCGCATCCCGGGCAAGGAAGAGTTCGACGAGACGATTCGCTACTTCGACGCGCTGCTCGATGAGCAGGGCGTGGAGCGTCGCTTCGGCGAGCGCGTCACTGCCGAGCAACTGCGCGGAGAGAACTTCGATTCTGTGGTCGTCGCGACCGGCGTCGAGGGGCGAACACCCTCGATCCCCGGCGTCGAGCACGCGAAGGTCCGCTCCTACACCGAGGCGATCGAAGACCCGGAAGGCAACGGCAAGACAGTCGCCGTGATCGGCGCAGGCGGAATCGGCTTCGACGTTTCCGAGTTGCTGACCAACGAGGAATCCCCGACGCTCGATCTCGCTGCCTGGAAGCAGGAGTGGGGAGTCGCACCCGAACAGGAGACGCGAGGCGGGATCATCGAACCCGACGTGCCGACATCCCCGCGCAAAGTCGTCCTGCTCCAGCGCAAGGACGAGTCACTCGGCCGCGGGCTTGGCAAGACGAGCGGCTGGGTCCACCGAGCGGTGCTTCAGAAGAAGCAGGTCGAGATGATCAAGGGCGCGCGCTACAACAGGATCGATGACGACGGCCTGCACATCAGCCTCGGCAGGGAACACGACGAGTCGCGAACGATCGCGGCCGACACGATCGTGCTCTGCGCGGGGCAAGAATCCGTTCGAGGGCTGTTCGACGAGTTGATCGCTGCTGGCGTTGATGCCCACCTGATCGGCGGGGCGGACGTGGCCGCTGAGGTTGATGCCAAGCGGGCGATCCGCCAGGGCACGGAGCTTGCTGCCCAGCTCTAGGTATTTCGCCCGGCCGCGACAGAAGTTAGATCTTTCGAAAAGGACTCTCGGCTTGATTCTGGTTGGGCTAATCGTGGCAATCGCTGTTCCGTCGTCTGTGTAACAAGGGCTACGGCCAGACGTCGGCATTCCTCTTGCAACTGGTCCTTTCGCCTAACTGCGTCGCCGCGATGGGTGAACGCGTCAGCGCGATCCCGCAGATCAAAAGCCCGCCGGCTACTGACTCACTCAAAGACCATCACCTCCGGCGGGTTGCCGGCGAGGATCTCCTCGCGCATCGCCTGGCAGATCGGGCAGTCGTCCTCGATGTCGTCGAGCGTCATCGCTCGGACTGTGGGCTCGCCGCCCATCGCGGTCGGATCCCCGATTATCTGAATCGTTTCTGCGGGTGCGATCGGCTTTTGCATACGGCGCCGACGACTCGCCTTTCTTGTGTTATTGGTTGATTTGCTCATGCTCTTCAGTCAACAGTTCGCCGCGTGACGTTTCAAGACAGATATGCAACGATTTGGGAACGGCGATGAAAACCTTCAGCAAAATCGCGCTGGGCGGCGCTGCGGTCGCTTGGATCTACCACTTCGTGCTTCGCGATCCGATCCTCAATTGGGGCGCGAGCAACGCAGAGGTTGCCGCCACACTGCCCGGTGACGAACTGCTCCCCGCGGCCGACGGAGTGTCAACCCGCGCGATCACGATCGACGCCCCGCCCAGCGCTGTCTGGCCCTGGATCGTCCAGATAGGTCCGTACCCACGCGGCGGTGTCTACACATACGACTGGATCGAGAATCTCTTCGGCCTGCAGATGCACAGCACAAGCGAGGTGCTCGAAGAATTTCAGCACCCGCAGCTGGGCGAGGAGATTGGGTTCGGCGAGAACAAGATGGTGCTGTCGCTGCTCGAACCTCAGCGGTCGATCGCATGGCGCTCTCGCGATGGAAACTGGGTCTGGTCCTTCAATCTGATTGAGGACGCGGGTCACACGCGCTTCATCAGCAGAAATCGATTTCGGCTGCAGCGCATCGTGGACAGGGTTGGCATGGTCCCGATGATCCCCGGTTCATTGGTGATGGAGCGCAAGATGCTCTTCGGCATCAAAGAACGTGCCGAAGCTCACCGCTGATCGCTGATCTCGCGCACGTTCGTGAGGTGCAACCCGGGGACAAAATCCGCCACCGAGCTGTACTCGACCTTGCGCAGCACGCCATCCTCGTCGCGCGTCGTGAAGGTCCCGCGCGCCGTCTGAAGGTCACGTAGCCCCTCGACCCGTTCTACGACCTCGCCCATCTCTTCGGGGTGGACGAGCTCATCGACGCGACTGCCGATCAGTTGGTCGAGCCGGCGTCCGGTCATCGTGGCCGCCGCTGGATTTGCGTCGCGGACCAGCCCTTCGTCATCGGTTACAAAGATCGGATCCAGTGAACTCGTGAAGAGTGCTCGGAAGCGCTGCTCGCTTTCGGTCAGTTCGGCCGCTTTCTGCTCGCGCTCGGTGACGTCACGAAGAACGGTCAGGAATCGGTCCGGCGCGAATCTCGAGGCCGAGAACTCGATCGACATTGGCTCAGCGCCGTGCGGTCGATACTCGAGCCTGCCCTCAAGGGCGCCCTCGGATGACATCTCCGGCAGCATGCGTTCGAACTCTGCGCCTTCAGGCGTTTCAAGCAGCTCAGACGCGCGGTTGCCGACGATCTTGTCGCGATTGGTTCCGAACAGCTGCGCGGCTTGATCGTTGAGGAGCAGGATCGTGCCCCGCTCGTCGATGATGGCCATCGCCTCGCGGGCGTGCCTGAACACTGCTTGGAAATCCGCGTCGCGCGCCGCGAGTTGAGCACGCACGCGTGCGAGCTGGAATTTCTCGTCGGTCGGGTGGGGTGCGCTTGGCGAGTAGAGCTCGGCGCGGCCGCGCTGCTCCTGCTTCACGCGGTAGAGGGCCTCGTCGGCATGGTCGATCAGTTCGTCGGCGTCGGCGGCCTGCGTCGGGAACACGCAGCATCCAACGGAAACCGATACCGGAGGAAGGTCGGGGAACTCATCGATCGAGATTTCCTGGACCGCCCCGCAGAGTCGCCAGGCCATCTGCACTGCGTCGCTTTCAACTGTGTTCGGAGCGATCACCGCAAGCTCGTCTCCGCCGACGCGGCATACGACGTCAAACGGCCGGAAGGTCTCACGCATCTTCTCCGCAACCGAGATCAGTACTTGGTCTCCAGCGCGGTGTCCGGCGATGTCGTTGACCGACTTGAAGTGGTCGATGTCGATCAGCAGAAGCGCGAAGCTGCCGCCTTCCCGGGCCGTGCGCGCGATCTCCCCATCGAGCCGCTCGCGATAGTGCTGAAGATTTGAAAGCCCGGTAAGCGAGTCGGTTGCGCCGCGGCGCTCGCTTGCGTCAAGCAACCGCTCATTCTGTGCGAAGGCGATGATCAGGCGGCTGACGACCACGAACATGGCTACCCCGGCCAGAACTGTGAGCGCCGGGTCGAATGCGTAGAACCGGCTGGCGAGCACCGCGACGACGCCTCCGTAAGCCAAGAAGAGAACCACCTCCGGGGCGATCGTCCTGCGCTCGTGACGGGTCGCAGGCCGTGCGCGAGTCTGAGTCGGCGACATGATCGCGGCGAAACCGATAAGCGCCATCGCCAGCGACATCGCGGCGCCCGAGGCAAGGCCGCCGACCATGCTCCAGAGAACGCCCGCCAGGAAGATGCCGAGCACTGCGCAGGCGAGTAGCGAGCGGGTAGCGTCCCAGACGATCGTCCGGCTGGCGAGCTGATACGTGATCATCCAGATCAGCAGGCCATCCAGGATCGGATATCCGATCTCACCGATCGAACCAACCGCTTGTGCATCTGGCGTCAGCGGATTGTTGAAGACGAGGCCGTACGCCACGACCGAGATGGCCAAAGCCACCACGATCGAGTCCAGCATGCGGATGTCGAATCCGCCCGACCGGGCATCGCGATCCCTCGCCATCAATCCGGCGATCATCAAAGGGTAGAACGCCATATATAGAGCGTCCGTGGCTGTATTTGAGGGGTTCAGCCCGAGCCCCACAACGCGAATGTCAAAGATCACCTCGCCGATCGTCCAGCTGAGCACCGCTGCAGTCAGCAATCGCCACATCGTTCGGGTGTTACCGGTGGTCCGGATCGCCGCATGCACGCAGGCGACCAGAGCGAAGACCAGCCCGGCGTTGTCCACGAGGTTCGTCCACGACCCAAGACTTCGGCTGCTGACAGTTGCGAGTGCGATCACAACGACCGTCCCCAGTGCGGCGAGAAGGCCGATCGCCGCCAGCCACCGCGGGGTCTCTACGGCGCGTTCGCCCGCGGCGTCGTCCGGAGCAGCCTTCAAGGAAGGGTGTACCTCACTGATCGCGGGAGAAAATAGATTCATTCCATGAGTCCTCGCACGGGCCCGAGAGCCGGTGGCCATCCGTGGCCATGGATCCCGTCTGCTTCGAAACTAGATTCGGCCACTTAGATACAAAACAATCACGATCCGGCGAAATGGGTCCGATTGTTTGTCCGATCGAACTACAAACCACGTGGCGAGGTGCTTTTTGATCGCGGTTTTCTGGGTTGGCGATGCCGAGCAGCGCACCGGAGATCGCGGTGAGAACCATCCACTTCACTCGCATCTGTGTCGCGGTGTCTGGCGGATGGCGATTGGGACTAGGATGGCCCCCATGCGCATCCTCGTACTCGGCGCCGGCTTTGGCGGCCTCGAACTCACCACGACGCTCGCCGAGGAGTTCGGCGGCGAACTCGAAATCACCGTGATCGACAGGACCGACTCGTTCGTGTTCGGTTTCTCAAAGCTCGACGTGATGTTCGGACGCGTGACCGAAGAACACGTCAAGCACAGCTACGCCGACTTTGTCCACCCCGGAGTCA
This sequence comes from Solirubrobacterales bacterium, assembly GCA_016185345.1. Lineage (GTDB taxonomy): Bacteria > Actinomycetota > Thermoleophilia > Solirubrobacterales > JACPNS01 > JACPNS01. The sequence goes on from JACPNS010000003.1 coordinate 114,988, forward strand.
GCTTCGTTCAGGCCGAGATAACGAAGATCAACGGTACTGCCAAGCGCGTCGAAACCAGTGCCGGAGAATTCGAGGCGGACATCCTCGTCGTCGGGCTCGGCGCCGACCTCGATTGCAGCGTCACGCCGGGACTGGCCGCTGGAGTGAACGAGTTCTACACCGAGCAAGGTGCCTTCGCGCTGCGCGATCGGATCGCTGGATTCGAGGGCGGCAAAGTCGTTATCGGGGTTATTTCAGCGCCATTCAAGTGCCCGCCCGCGCCAAGCGAAACGGCGCTGTTGATGCACGACCACCTGACTGGTGCGGGTTTGCGCGACCAGTCGTCGATCGCATTGGTAATGCCCTTCGGTCGCCCGATCCCTCCATCGCCCGACGCATCCGCCGCCCTGATCGAGGCATTCGGCGAGCGCGACATTGACTGGCACGCACAGACGGCAATCGTGAGCGTGGACGACGAACTCGGCGTCGCCACAACCGATGACGGCACCGAGATTCCCTATGACCTGTTCCTTGGCGTTCCGCACCACCGCGCGCCCGACGTCGTGCTCGAGTCAGATGTTTCGAGTGAAGGCTGGATTCCGGTCGATCCGCTCACTCTTGAAACCCCGATCGACGGCGTCTACGCGATCGGCGATGTGGCAGCAGTCGGCACGCCGAAAGCTGGGGTGTTTGCCGAAGGTCAGGGCAAGGCAGCTGCCGTCAGCATCGCCGCGCGCATCCGTGGAGACAAGTCGGACGCAAGCTACGACGGGCACGGCGTTTGTTACATCGAGTTCGGCGAGGAGCAGATCGGCATGGTCGATGTGACCTTCTTCGGCGACGAGAAGTCTGCCGCGCTGGTCGGACCAGATGTGGCGTACATCGCCGGCAAGGCCGAATTTGGAACCAGCAGGATCAAGCGCTGGTTCGGCAATGACTGGACCGCGACCTAGCCGCAGCTAGTCGGTCGGGAACGGGACGAGGTTCCCGCCTGTGACCTCGCTGAGCGCAACGCCGGCGTCCGATGCTCAACCTTCTTTGCTTAGGCGGCCTTGGCGCTTTCGTCGAGCAGGGATCGAACCAACGGCAACAAGTCGTCGGCGACGAACGGCTTCTGAATGAAATTGACCTCGTCTTTTGCGATCCCCTGGCGCACAGCCGTGTCGGCGGGGTAGCCGGAGGTGAAGAGCACGGTCAGATCGGGATTGTCCTTGTGCAAGTTCTCGGCCAGCTCGCGGCCGTTGATTCCTGGCATCACGATGTCTGTCAGCAACAGGTCGATCTGTCCACGGTGAGTCACTGCGATCTCCTGGGCCTCCTTTGCGTTCGCAGCGCTGAGGATTTGGTAACCGTGGCTACCGAGGATGCGCCTGATCAAAGGGCGGATCATCTCTGAATCCTCGACGTGGAGGATCGTTTCAGTTCCATCGAGAGTGGCGAGCTCGCGCGGAGCTGTTTCGAGTACCGCGACTGCGTCGTGAGTGGTCGGTAGATAGACCAGGAACGACGTGCCTTCGCCGACCTCGCTGCGAATCGAAATGTGGCCGCCGCTCTGCTTTATGATGCCGTATACGGTCGCGAGGCCCAGCCCGGTCCCCTCATCCTTCGTGGTGAAGAACGGGTCAAACACCTTGGCCTGCATCTGTTCGTCCATACCGCAGCCGTCGTCAGTGATTTCGAGCAGGACGTACGGCATTGGTTCTTCAAGCACGTAGCCGTCCTCGATCACGCAGGGCGATGTTCTGAAGGTGATCGTGCCGCCGCCGCGCATTGCGTCACGGGCGTTGATGGCGAGGTTGATGATGACCTGCTGCAGCTGGCTGGGGTCTACTAGGACCGAATCAAGCTCGGCTCCCAGGTGGTCGCTCAATGCGATGTTGTCTCCGATCAACCGGGCCACGAGTGCGATCGTCTTGGCAACGACTTCGTTCAGGTCAGTTGGCTGCGGCTTCAGCACCTGCTGCCTGCTGAACGCGAGAAGTTGATGCGTCAAGTCAGCGGCGTGCTGGGCGGCGATGTCAACTTGCTTGATGTGTTGCTGCGAAACAAGGCTTGTTTCGGGGCCGAGTGCGAGGCTCGCCTCGCCGCGGATCACCGTGAGGATGTTGTTGAAGTCGTGCGCGACGCCGCCCGCGAGCTGGCCCACTGCCTCCATCCTCTGAGCCTGGCGAACCTGCCGTTCGAGGGCGCGGCGTTCGCTGACGTCGGTCTGCACTCCGATGTAGTGCGAGAGCGCGCCATCGTCACCGATCAACGGCGTGACGGTCAGCCCGTTCCAGAACGGCTCGCCGTTCTTGCGGTAGTTGAGGATCTCGACCGCGCATCCCTGACCAGCGTTCAGCGCTGCTCCGATCGCCTTCACAGTCTCCTCGTCCGTTCCGGCGCCTTGCAGTATTCGACAGTTCTGCCCAACGATCTCCTCGGTGCTGTACCCGGTCAGCTGCTCAAAAGCCGGCGTCGCGTAGATGATCGGTTGGCCGTCGGTTCGGGCATCCACAATCACTGCGCCCTGCGTTGCCGCCTGAAGCGCCAGGTCTCGCAACAGCAGGTCACCTTCGACCTCTTTTCCCTGGCGTTCGAGCGCAAATCGATCCATCGCCTTCGAAAGCAGAGGGATGACATCATTGACTGCGTCAAGCAGGCCCTCGTCGAATATGTCGCGCTCATCCGCGTACAGCGAAAGCACCGCCGCGACTCGGCCGAACTCGTGGATTGGGAACGATGCGGCGGAAACGATCTGCAACTCATCGAAGGCCTCCGGCCAATGGGAGGCAGTCGCTTCGGTCTCGACTCGGTTCAGAACCGTCGTCTCGCCGGAGCTGAAGGCCTGACCTGTCGGGCCGCCTGGCCACCTTGGCCCCGTGTCCGGCGGCTGGAGAATCTCGCCCGCCTGCATCCTGCGAAAAAAGCCGTTGTCCTCGCCGAACTTCGCGCCGGGAATGATTCTGCCGTCAGAAATCACGCCCATCCAGGCGAGCTTGCAGCCTCCATCCACGACGGCGATCTCGCAGATCCGTTCGAACAGTCCTTCGCGTGTCCTGCTGCTGCCGATCGCCTGACTTGCGTGAGCAAGCATCGTGTAGAGGTAGTTGCGCGATTTCAGCGCTGACTGCGTTTCGCGCAGGTCAGTCAAGTTGTCATCCATCACCTCGATACCGATTATCTCGTCGCCATTTCGCACGGGATAGAAGCTGCTCAGCCACCTTCTTCGCGCCTGGCCATGTTCACCCTCGCCGAGATCGACGTTCAGGACGGACTCGCCCTGCAGGACTCGTTGAAAGATCGGCTCAAGCGTGGGCCAGAGTCGCGGGACAACGTCCTGTACGCGCTTGCCGATGTGCTCTTCGGCCGACAGCTCGTGCAGCGCCGCGATCGATTCAGTGGCCACGACATAGCGCAGGGACGAGTCCACGAACGCCAGGCCGATCGGGGCGTTGGTCATGAAGTCACGCAGGATGTCGCTGCGCTTGTCAGAGATTTTGAACTGATCGATCACGCTAGGGCCCTTGTCTTGTCGGCGGACTCTCCGACGAATGGGGAAGCCACTTTCCAAGTGCGGCAAGCAGCTCGGAGGTGTCGATCGGTTTGGGTATGTAGTCGGAGGCGCCGGCTTCGAGGCAGCGAATTCGTTCTCCGGCCACGGCTTTGCCGGTGACTGCGAGGATCGGAACCGTGGCGTAGTCGGGCAACTCGCGGATCGCCTGCATCGTCTCGTAGCCGTTCATGATCGGCATCATGACGTCCATCAAGACAGCCGCAATGTCTGATCGCCGCCTGAGGATCTCGAGCGCGGAAACGCCACTCTCCGCCGCGACAACATTCAGGTTGCCCCGCTCAAGCAGAGCCGTGAGCGCAAAGATGTTGCGAAAGTCGTCGTCAACGACGAGGACAGTGATCGCTTCGTCGAATTCGGCAAAGTCGGCCTTGACGATCGGAGACCTCGGCGCGATCACCAGCGGGACCAACTTGTCCTTGGTGCCCGCGTCCTCGGGCGAGGCACCATTTCCATCCTGAGCTGGGAGGCTGGGGCTGAGAGGGGCGCTTGCGAGCAGAGGCGCGGCGGGCTCAGCCCGATTCTTCAGCCTGGCCGGCAGATAGACCGTGAAGACGCTTCCAGCACCCAGCTCGCTCTGCAGCGATATCTCTCCGTGAAGGAGTTTCACCAGGTCTCGGCTGATCGACAGACCGAGTCCGGTGCCTCCGTAGCTGCGCGCGGTCGTTCCGTCAACCTGGGCGAACGGTTCAAAGACGATTTCCTGGTCGGCCGATGCGATCCCGATTCCCGAATCGATGATGCTGATCGAGATCACCGACTCGGCCTCCGCGAGTTGAGTGTTCGACGGGGTCCAGCCGTTCTCGGCTACATCGATCACCATTTTGACCGTTCCGGACTCCGTGAATTTGCACGCATTTGCCAGGAGGTTCTTCACAACCTGGCCGAGTCGTCTCGGGTCCGTGGTGATCGTCTCGGGTAGCGAACTGCCCAGTTCAACCGAGAGTGATGTTCCGCGCTCCTTCGCAATCGGCTCGAAGCTGCGCAGCATGCCCTCGCCGAAATCACTTAGCGAAACCTCCGACGCGTCGATCGTCACGGTGTTGGATTCAACCTTCGCGAGATCGAGGATGTCGGTCAGCAGCTTGAGCAGGTCTTCGCCCGACGAGTGAATAACGCGGGCGTACTCGACCTGGCGGTCCGAGAGGTTCCCGTCGGGGTTCTCCTGGAGCTGTTCGGCGAGCACCAAGACGCTGTTCAATGGGGTTCGCAGTTCGTGGGACATGTTCGCGATGAACTCGGTTTTGTACTTCGAAGAAGTCGACAGCTCGGCGGCCTTCTCTTCAACGAGTCGTTTGGCCGCTTCGATCTCCTGAAATTTGCTTTCAACCTCGTTGTTTTTTTCGGCAAGAAGCTCGGCCTGATCGGCGAGATCTTCGTTCGAGTGGCGCAACTGCTCCTGCCGTGATTGCAGCTCCTTGGCCTGCGAGCGTGCCTGCGCGAGCAGCATCTCGGTGACCGATGTGCTCTCGACGGTGTTCAGGACGAGGCCGATGACTTCGGCCAGCTGATCGAGCAGCGCTTGATGGATTGAGCTGAAGGCAGCGAACGACGCAAGCTCGATGACCGCTCGAATCGACCCTTCAAACAGGATCGGGAGGACGACGATGTTCAGGGGTGCGGCTTCTCCAAGTCCTGAATTGATCCTGACGTAGTCGCTCGGAACGTCGGTCAGAAGTATGCGTTCCTTTTCCACGGCGCACTGGCCGACCAGCCCTTCTCCCAATCGAAAAGTCTTTGAGAGTTGCTTTCGCTCCTTGTATCCGTAGGACGCTTGGAACTCCAGTAGTGGGACTTCGCCGTTGCCTGGCTCGGTCAGCGCGTAGAAGACGCCGTGCCGGGCCGAGATCAGTGGCGCGAGTTCGGCAAGAATCATGTTCGAGACAGTTTCCAGATCGCGCTGCCCCTGGAGCATGTTCGTGAACCTCGCGAGGTTGGTCTTAAGCCAGTCCTGTTCGGTGTTCTCGCGCATGGTCTCGTCGAGGTTGCGAATCATCTCATTCAACTTGTCCTTCAGAACGGCGACTTCGCCGCTGGCCTCAACGCGCACCTGACGCGTGAGGTCGCCCTCGGTGACTGCCGTAGCCACCTCCGTGATTGCGCGCACCTGGTTGGTGAGGTTTGCTGCGAGCTGGTTGACGTCGTCGGTGAGGTCCTTCCATACTCCGGCGACTTCCTGTGACTGGGCCTGCCCGCCGAGCTTGCCCTCGATGCCGACCTCGCGCGCAACCCGGCTCACCTCGCCGGCAAAGCGGTTCAGCTGGTCCACCATCGCGTTGACCGTATTCTTCAGCTCGAGAAACTCGCCGCGGACATCGGCGGTGATCTTTTTGCTCAGGTCACCGTTGGCAACCGCAGTCGTGACCTCGGCGATGTCCCGCACCTGGCCGGTGAGGTTGCCCGCCATCAGGTTTACGTTGTCGGTCAGTTCCTTCCAGACGCCCCCGACCTCGATCGTGTACGCCGCTGCCTGGCCGAGTTTGCCCTCGGTTCCGACCTCGCGGGCGACGCGCGTGACCTCAGAGATGAAGCCGACCAACTGATCGACCATGCCGTTGATTGTGTTCTTCAGTTCGAGCATTTCGCCGTGGACGTCGACCGAGACCTTCTTGCTCAGGTCGCCGTCGGCCACGGCGCCGATCACTCGCTGCATCTCTGTGCTCGGGCGGACCAGGTCCTCGATCAGGCTGTTGACTGAATCGACGCAGTCACCCCAGACTTCATCGGTGCCCTTGAACGTGACGCGCTGTGAGAGCTTGCCCTCTTTGCCGACGACGCGACTTACTCGCTGGAGCTCGGTGCCAAGCGCTTGGTTCGAGCTGATGATCTCGTTCAGTCCGTCGGCAACTTTGCCGGCGACGCCAGTCCAGTGCGCGGGCATCCGCGCTGTGAAATCGCCGGATTTCACTTCGCCGATAACTCGAAGCAACTCGAGCTCATCGAGCGGCTCGGTCGGGGGGAGCTGCGTATCGGGTGCGGTGGCCAAGGCCAGCCGCCTCTCTTGACCTCTTCGGGGGGGGCGCGCCGCGGGAGTGAAAAGATCGCAAAGCCTGCAAGTGACGCGATACTGCCAACGTACCACGTATTCGGTAGTTCAGGCTCGTCCCTTGAATCATGCGCTGGACGATCGGCCCTGTTCATCACTGTGGCGTCAGAAGCGAGCTCGCCGAATTGCCCGGTTATTCTGGCCAGCATGGCCGACCAGAGCGAATCGATCCGACGAGTGCTTCCCCGGGGGCGCAATGCTCTTGACCGCGAGACAGTTGCCGCTTCGCAGCAGGCGAGGCTGCTCGAAGCAATTTGCGAGCTCACCGTCAGCGAAGGTTTTGGCGCGATCACGGTCAATCAGTTGATCGCGCGCGCAGGAGTTGCGAAGCCAACCTTCTATGAGCACTTCGAGTCCAAAGAGGCCTGCCTGTTCATGTGGGTCGATCGCGAGATCGAGCGACTGATCGGGGAGATCGCAGAGGCCGTCCAGCACGGATCCACCCTTGAGGATCGAGTCCGGCTCGGCATCACCGCTGTGGTCGAATTCATGGCCTCTGATGAGAACCGCGCACGGGTCCTCCTGCTTGAATGTTTCGCCGCAGGCCGGACGGTCCAACGGCGGATCGATGCTGCCTACGAACAACTCGCGCAGCTCCACCAGGCGTTGCGTGAGGAGTGGCGCGTCGATCACCCCGGGTATCCCTCGATGTCGAGGTTTCGCGCTCGCGCGATCGTCGGGGCGATCAAGGACTCACTTGCTGGCGGACTGCGCGATGGGGGCGAGCAGGACTCTCCCGCAATTCGGGATGAACTGATCGATGTGGTCACGCTCCTCGCGGTGGGACACCCGGCTGAGTAACCGTGTGGTTACTCAGCCGAGACAATGTTTTTAGACGTTCTCCCGAATAATCGTTATAGTGGTCAAACTGAATGTGACCCAGGGGGGGTCACATGGAAACACAATCCTTCTGGGGAGGGAAATAGTCCACATGCGTATTCGCACGTCCTTCAGGCGCCTGCTGCTGGCGGCGCTCGTCGTTTCGGCCTCAGCGCTCATGCTGCCGAGCCTTGCAAGCGCCGCCTCGGCCACCGACGCTTTCTACAAGTACACCGGCAGCACGCCGCTCTCGAGCATCGCTCCGGGAACTCCGCTGAAGACGCGGAACGTTCCGTACCACATCCTTGGTCTCGCAACACCCTTGCGCGCCACGCAGATTCTCTACCGCGCGACTGACGCGCAGAAGCGCCCGACGGTCAACGTCACCACTGTGGTGCAGCCGTCCTGCATCCTCTGCCTCAACCGCGAGAAGGTCATTTCCTACCAGTCCTTCTACGACTCGCTGAATCCGGAAGATCAGCCGTCAGTGCAGATCGCTGGCGGACTCTCGCTCACAGGCGCGATCCCGCAGATCGAGACGCTGCTCTTCTCGCCGTTCCTGCTGCAGGGATTCTCGATCGTGATCTCCGACACGCAGGGTCAGACCGCAAACTTCGCGGCCGGTCCCGAGTACGGAACCAACACGCTGGACTCGATCCGCGCAGCGATCAAGTCGCCGTCGGTTGACCTCTCATCCAGCGCCAAGGTCGCGATGATCGGTTACTCCGGTGGCGCAATCGCAACCGAGTGGGCCGCTGAACTTGCGCCGACCTACGCACCTGAGCTGAGCAAGAACATCATCGGCGCCGCTTACGGCGGCGTCCTCGTGCACCCGGGCCACAACCTCTACTACGTCGAGGGGAGCTCGATCTGGGCCGGCGTCGTGCCGATGGCGATCATCGGAATCGCCCGTGCATACGGCATCGACCTCGACCCGTACCTCAGCGAGAACGGCAAGGCGATCTACGAGAAGCTCAAGAACGCTTCGATCATCAACGTTCTCGGCCAGTACCCGGGCCTCAAGTGGACCGACATGGCCAAGCCTGAGTACAACAAGCCAGAGAAGATCCCGGCCTACGTGGCAGCAGCCAACAAGGTGATCATGGGCACCGGCGGCAAGACCAAGCTCCCGATGTTTGTCGGCCAGGGAACTGGCGGAGAACTCGAAGGCACCCCGGGCACCGGCATCTACGGCAAGGGCGACGGCGTGATGATCGCCGGGGACGTCCGCACGCTGCTGCGTCAGCACTGCGCCAACGGCGCCAAGGTGCAGTACAACGAGTACGGCGGAAGCCACCTGATCAGTGCGCTCGAATGGTTGCCGCAGGCAATCAGCTGGACCCAGGACCGCTTCGGCATCTTCGGATCGCTGACCGTCCCGAGCAACTGCTCGTCGATCAAGCCCGGCAACTCACTTGCGCCGCTTGTCGTAGCTCCGTAAGTCGGATTCGAACTGCCCTGCCCGACCCCGATCAGGGGTCGGGCCTTCGGGGCCAGTGGCGCGATCAGTTTGATCAATGGGAGCGCGGCTTCGGCAACGGTGGCGGGGTCCTGAATCAGGCTCAGATCAAGTTTGATGGCGTCGAGCGCGACGGACTCGCCGGCACCGCGCCACGATCGGGCTGCGTCAGGCTATTCAGGCAATTGATCGCGCAGCTGTTCGAGCTCGTCAATCAACTCGCGCTGTCGTTCGAGTAGCTGGTCGACCTGCTGGCGCGCCGAGCCGTTGCTCTTGCTCGCGGGCTGCTGCTTTCCGGTCGCTGGGGTGGTTCCACTCGTCGCGCCGGTTGAACCCTTGGCGTCGACGGTGCCCACGGGCGATCCACCGGCGATGAATGCGGCGATCTTCTGGTCGACGTTGTCGTCGGAATCGTTGTTGAAGATCGCTGCCGTACGGTTGGTCGCGGCGTCGATGAAAACGGTCTTCGAGACGTTGTTCGCGTTGTCGGGAACGATCGATGTCATGAAGACGAGGCGACCGTCGACCATGATCGGCCGCGGCTCGATCACGCGGAAGCCGCCACGATCATTGGGTGAGTTGGTCGTGGTATCAGCGAAGTCAACACCGGGTATTGTGAGCGAGCGTACGGTCTCAAGGACGCGCCGGTTGCCGGTCAGGTCGGCGTTGTTGGGCGGACGCCAGATCTGAGTCTTCCCCGTGACCGAGTCGGTCAGGAAGATCGCTTTGACGGCGAAGGCACGCCCGAAGGGTTCGGCCGCCGTGACGTACTTCAGCCCTAGTTTTCCGAAGTCCAGCAGGTACGGCTGCGGATTGCTCTCGGTGGTCGTGATCTGCGTCTCGTCTTCGTGGGTGAACCACTTGTTGAAGATCCCACCTTTGTAGGCGTAAGCATCCTGCTCGCGGCGAGCGAGCTTTTCCGGGTAGATGCGGCCCGTAGCGGCGAGCTCCTTCCGCTTCACGGCTTCGGCGGGCGTCAGGTCCTCGATCTTCCCGTTTGGATGAACGATGAACACGCCGCCAAACACTGGCCTGCGAACGAACCAGCCCTTGTACTTGATGTACGACACGGCGATCAGCGGCTTACCGTCGGCGCCCGTGAAGGCGATTGGGTCGTCGAGCTCTGCAAAGTAGTTGACCTTGCGCAGGCGCCACGTGAGGTTGTCGGTGATGAGCATCCCCGGCGCGGTCTTGAACGTTCCATCTGCCTGCGTGGCATCGCGCGTAGACGAAGAGGCATTCAGTTCCAGCGATCCGGCGGTGTTCTGGGTCAGTGCTCGGTAAGCGCCGTTTGGAGTGCGAAGCGCCGTCCATGCGAGGTCGCCGCCGCTGTTGCGGATCAGGTGAAAGTTGGTGAGTGTTTCTGTCGCAGAGTTGAAGCCGGATCCGGCGACGCGTTCAGCGACTTCCTTTGGCGTGATCCGAACAGAGCCGCTTGCGGGCAAGGTCTTGATCGCGGTGTAGGTGGTATTCGCGTAGGTCTCCTTGGCGACGAGTGGCCCGCTGAGGATTCCCATCACCATAAAAGTGACGAACGCGAGCGCAGCCGAAACCAAAATCGGCCCTGGCTTGTTTCCGCCGAGGGCGCGAATCACGTCGTTCAAATCCTGTGACTGAGCGAGCTTTTCGCCGAGCGAAGGCTGCGGGATGTCAAGAACGTCGACCTTGGGCTGACGACGGTGATTGCGCACTGCCATCCCGACGCCCACCAAGAAGATCAGCAATGGCAGCACCCAGACGAGCGGCTCGACGTAGAACCGCATCGCAAAGGGCTGGAAGATCGGCCTTAGCCAGAAGAGGATGGCGAGAACGAGAATCGCGATGGCAACTCGGGCGGCGATCTTGGAAGTGTTGTTGCGCTTCTGCGGCAGGCGGCGAATCGGTTTGTTCATCGTGGGGGAGTATGGCGCTTGGGCGACCGTTTCGGTTCCGATCCACATTTGTCCACAAAAAAACGTCCGATCCCGCCTTGCGGCGGTTTCGAACGTATGCATCCTTATCGGCAGCCCGCCCCAGAACCTTTAGCGATCTCTGCAAATTCTTTTGAAGTTCTGCAAAAAGGCCTTGAACGAGCCAAAACTAACTTCAAGAAAGCAATCTGAAAGACTCAGCAGATGCAACTTGAGGCATTCGACGTTGGACGGCGTCCAGAACTCGCCGCGCAGCTTGCAGAGCTCGGCGAGCCGGAGCTGACCGGTGGTCGCGTGCTGGCACAGCATCGTGGTTATTGGCTCGTCGCAGCGACAGATGGAGAGACGTCACCGTTCGAGCCACGACTCCTGACCTCGCGCGGCAGGCTGCGGGAAGACCCACCGGGGGTCGGCGACTGGGTGGCGATCGACCCCGACGGCGCAATCGCGGCCGTACTCGCGCGGCACGGCACTCTCATGCGTCAAGCGGTCGGCGGCCCCACCTCGTCGCAGGTCCTGGCCGCCAACGTCGATCTGGCACTCGTGGTCGAGTCGCTGCCTGACACCAATCGGAGCAGGGTGGAGCGGCTCGTGGCGCTCGCGATGTCTGCGTCCGTGCCAGCTGTTCTGGTACTCACGAAGGCCGATCTCGACCCCGACTGGGAGGCGAGAGCCATCGAGATTTCGCGCGAACTTCCGCTGACCGCCACGATCGCGGTCTGCGCCAAAGACGCGACCGGCATGGACGCGCTGCGTGCGCACCTGCTTCCCGGAGCGACTGCTGCTCTGCTCGGACGATCTGGCGCTGGCAAGTCGACGCTTGTGAATGCCTTGCTTGGCGTGGACCGTCAGGCGACACGACCAGTTCGAGCCGGAGATGGTCGAGGGCGGCACGTCACGGTCACACGGGAACTGATCGGGCTTCCGGGCGGCGCGCTGATCATCGACACCCCGGGGCTGCGCGAAATCGGGCTCTGGAGTGAGCCCGAGGATATGTTCGTCGAGATCAACCAACTCGCCGCCGACTGTCGGTTTGCCGATTGTCAACACGAAACTGAGCCCGGTTGCGCGGTGCGGGACGCGGTCAACGCCGAGGACCTCTCCGCCTGGCGCAATCTTGCGATCGAGCAGGCTGCTATCGCAGATCGTAAGGCCGTGGCGGCGGATCGCAAGCAGCGAAGTCGCCTGCTCAGACGTCGGGTCAAAGCGGCGAAACGAGAGAGCCGCGGGCAATAGCCCGCTATCTCGTCAGCCGACGACTGTCGGTAGCAGTTTGCCCTCCGACGGCTGAACGAGCAGCCACCCCTGACCGGCAAATGCAAGTTGAACCGTCTCGCCACTGGCTCGGCCGGTGATCGTCTTGAAATTGACGTCGGTTTTCAACTGAGTGGTTACCCCGGCGCTCCAGCAGACGGCTGCCTGGGCATCGGCGAAAGTCGGTGCCTCGGCAACATCGAGCATCAACGGTGGCCCGTCAGTGGTGATGGCGACCCAGCCAGAGCCCTTCAAGATCACATTGAACAAGCCGCCCGCGAGTGCGCCGGACATACCGCCCTTGATGCGCGTGATGTCCCAGTCGATCCCGGCGTCGAATGCGAGGAGGTTGCGACCGTTGCAGGTGAGCTGATCGTCGTCGAGTTTGATCAGATGGACTTCTTGGGCGTCGTCGGCGAGAAACACTTCGCCGCTACCTTCCACCTTCATGAGCGGCGTGCCCTCACCGGTCATCGCCTTCTTGACCATCCGACCCAATCCACCGCCACCGGCGTGCTCGAACTTCACCTCGCCCTGGTAGGCGACCATCGAGCCGCGACGGGCTTGAATCGTTACGGCGCTCAGCTCGACTTTCAAGAGCTTCGGGTTTTGCAATGAGAACGAGTCCGCGGACTCGGTTTCGCGTGAGATTTCTCCTTGGAATTGAGGCATGGGGCGAGTTTTATCAGGCAAGCAGGCGCTCTGCTCCTGACCCTCGTGATTTCTGCGGGCACCAAGATCACGATCGCCGCCGCAGTCAGTTTTTTATACCTGAGCAGCGGCTTCACCTCAAGCCCGGTCGCCAATTACCCCGCCTGACGCGACTCGAAACCTCATACGCATGAATCAGGCAGCAAGTCGGGCAGTTTCGATCGAGTGCTGGGCTTCTTGCAGGCGGTCGAGAACACTCAGCAGCGCGACCACGACTTCCGGATCGAACTGCGTGCCCGCGTGGAGGGTCATTTCGGCGCGGCCGGCAGCTTCAGCGAGCGATTCGCGGTAGGGCCGGTCGCTTGTCATCGCGTGATAGGCATCGCAGGCGAAGACGATTCGGCTGGTCAACGGGATGTCATTTCCGCTGAGACCGTCGGGATAGCCTCCGCCGTCCCAACGTTCATGTTCGTGGCGAATGCCGAGGGCGACTGATTCAAAACCGGGAACCCGGCAGATGATCTGTTCGCCGATTACCGGATGCTGGCGCATGAGGTTCCACTCGACGTCGTCGAGTGGCCCGGGTTTATTGAGAATCTCGTCGGGGATTCCGAGCTTTCCGATGTCGTGCAGTAGTGCGACGTCTTTCAGTTCCAGAAGTTCGGGCTCGCTGAGTCCGAGCTTCTGGCCGACCTGAGTTGCCATCGTCACCGTCTCGCGCGAATGGTCGGCCGTGTAGCCGTCGCGCGCCTGCAGGGCGAGCAGCAACGAATTCATCGTGCCGGTGAAGCGCTGCCGTTCGAAATGCATCTCCGCGAGTCGCATGGTGAAGTAGCCGACGATCAACAGCGAGCCCGGGAACGCCCGAGCGCTGGCGGCGGCGAACGAAACTGAACCGTTGCCGAACAACAAAACCGGCAAAACGATGAACTCGAACGCGAGCAGAAAGACCTGGAAGATTCGAAGCGCGATGTGTCGCCAGAAGAAACCCGACAGCAGCACCGCGCTGCCAAGTAGAAGAGCAATCATCGCGGGCTGTTGGTAATGAAACGCCACGACCGGCACCAGCAGATACGCGGAAAGCGCGGCGAAGAAGCACCAAGTTCTCGGTGTCCGGCCTCGCAGCGCAGCGCCTGTCGCTGCAAGCGCGACTTGCAGGCCGACGAATCCCCATCCGACCCAGTCGAATTCGCCCGCGACCACGAGATATGTCGACATCGCGAGAGCGATCAGGGCAGCGTTCAGGCATGAAGCCGTAATCAGGGCTTTGGGGTCGTCGAGTGTGGTGAGCCTCGCGGGCCTCTCCGCCTCGGAACTGGACATTTCGAAAGGCACGCTTGTCGACGGCTTGCGCAGCGTTGCCAGCTCGTCCGGTGGCGAAGACGCGTCGATTTCGGGCACGGAGTCGAAGGCTCCACTCTGGATCGTGCGGTCGAACGCGGCGACGATCTCCGGGTCGAACTGAGTACCGGCGTGTTGCTGCAGTTCTGCCCGGGCGTCGTCGATGCTCATGGCCGCGCGATATGGACGGTCGCTGGTCATCGCGTGAAATGCGTCGCACGTCAGGACGATGCGGCTCGCCATCGGTATCTCTTCGCCTGCGATGCCATCGGGATAGCCGCCGCCATCCCAGCGTTCATGTTCATGCCGTACTGCTTTTGCGATCGATTCGAAGCCGGGTACGCCGGCCAGGATCTGCTCCCCGATCACGGGGTGCTGGCGCATTGTCTCCCATTCTTCGTCCGTCAGCGCTCCGGGCTTTTGGAGGATCGAGTTGGGGATGCCGAGTTTGCCGATGTCGTGCAAGAGCGCGACGTCGGCAAGTTCCTTACGGGCTTCCGCATCGAGGTTCAGTTCTTCGGCGACCGCAGTGGCCATCGCCAGAGTCACTTTGGAATGATCGCCGGTGTAGCCGTCACGCGCCTGCAGCGCCGCAAGCAGAGAATCGACCGCCGACTGGAACTGCCGGTGCTGCAGCGCGGCCTGCACGAAGCGATGGCTCATCGCGCCGACGAACACGGCGCTTGCAGTCATCAGCGGTGCAGCGATCAACACGAGTGCGTCTGTGCCTTCGCCGCCGATCAGGATCGCGCTTGCGATGAAGACGGCGATCAGTCCGCCGAGGTGCAACGCCACCAGTGAGCGCCTGTACCAGTAGATGTCGGCGAACGCGAACAGCTCGGGATATATGCCGAGCAGCAGGTACGGGTTATCGAAGTAGTAGGCGAAGAAGACGAACGTGCCTGCCCCGAGGAAATAGATCTTCGCGAGCACGTTGTGTGAGTATCGGCCCCACGGAATCAACGGGATCATGGGTGCCCAGAGGCAGAGTCCGACCAGGAATGCGATCGTCACGGGATCGAATTTGTTGCTGTCGATCGCGACCACCGCGACCACCGCGCCGATCACGAACGTATGCACGGTCGCGAGCCTTGCGGCGAGTGTGCGAGCGTCGTATGAATGCAACAGGTACCCGCCTGGCACCAATGCGTCGTCCTTCATCTGAAGTTCGTCCCTGCTTCTGAGTCGGGTTTTCCGCTGCGCCTTGCCCCAGGGCCAGCCAACTACACATCGTCAACCTGCTCGTCCGCCTTAACCGCGTTGGCCAGGTGGAGACGATCGGCCGAGACAATCGTCGGTATCGGGCGAGACGAGTCGCGGCCCCAGTCGCCCGCCAGAAAGCACGACGGGGCATCTGACCCCGCGCATAAAAAAGGCCGCCAAACTGGCGACCTTTTTTTATAGCGGGGGCAGGATTCGAACCTGCGACCTTCGGGTTATGAGAACGTATTGGGAGCCTCCCGCGATCCGGCTCTCCGGCGGCGAAACTGGCTTGGGGCCTGCGATTTAACCTCGTTCGTCGGCGACCGTACCTGACCGCTGGATACCGTGATCGCCGGTTGCCTCGGGGTCCGCGCTGCGATCTAAGGTGGGAGCGTGAATCAACGACTCGACTTTGAAGCGATGAATCCAACCGCGTTTGAGGAGTTCTGTTTCGAATTGCTCAATGAGATCGACGGATTCAAGAACGTGGATTGGCGGAAGGGGACTCCGAAGGATGCGAGCCCGGCAGACGGCGGCCGCGACATCGTTGCTGAAACGGAAGTCGTGGAGATCGACGGTGCAACTCATACCGAGACTTGGTTCATTGATTGCAAGCACTACTCGACCGGCGTTTCTCCTAGTGCGATTCAAGGCCTCTTGACCTGGGCGTCAGCGGAGCGCCCCGACGTCGCGCTGATCGTCGCGTCCGGCTACCTCTCGAACCCATGCAAGGACTACATAGCCCTATACACAGAAGAAAATCGTCCGCCGTTCAGGATCAAGTTTTGGGAGAGGCCGCACCTCGACCGCTTGACGCGCGACAAGGAAGATTTCCTAAGCCGGTTCCTATTCAGTGGCAACCGGAGTGACAGCGAAATCCTCGCGGCCGAGGGAAAGTTGTTTGACCGCATTTGGTACGAACGGAAGCTCGATCTCCTTGAGAAGCACAAGACTGGCGAAAGGGTTCTCTCGGAGGACCACCTGAAGGCGGTCAGGGACACGATGGTCGCGGTGATGTCTCAGTATTCAGACGTTGCCCCAATCAAAGACGATTTCGAATGGGGGATGATGAACGGCAAGCTCTCCGCGCTGCGGTGGGTCCTCGGGGACGAGTGGGACAACCTCGACACCTGATCGAGCGCTCCGGCTAAACGCGGAGCCCCATCGCCATTTCGTTGGGCGAGAGTTCATGCGGCAGACCGGCAAGGAATCGACGGCGCTCGCGACGGAAGTCGGCTAGCTCCTGAGGCACCGGCTCGGGGTCCGTTACGTTCATGTCTTCGAGGAAGAACCCCGCCTCCTCGATGCCCTCCGGAGCCCTCTCGATTCGGTAGGCCCAAACTCCATCGCCGCGTCGAACGATCTTGCGCCGATCTTCCGGGAGGGCAAAGTAGATCGCGAGCAAACGCTCCGGTTCGAACGTGCCGAGAAGATCAAGAATCGCTTTGATCGATCCTCCCCGGCGGAGCATCCCAACCGCGTATCCGCAGAGCCGATCTAGTTCGTCCGCTCCTTGTACAAGGTTGCGATCGAGGAAGCCGAGAGGATGCTCCTCGTCACTCACTACGTCGATCCGTTCGGCGAGGTCACTTCGGCGGAGTTCCGGCCGATTTCCGAGGAGCCGGTAGAGCCGAATCCACATGGCGATTTGGAGAGCTTCCGGGGAATGAATCGGCTCCTCGGGATAGTCGCTCTCTGTGGCGGGAGGCGAGGCGAGCGCTGTCGCGGACGTGGCGGAAAGCCCTTTGGAATGCGGTAAATCGGTCATAACGGCTCCTTGGTCGTACCCAGTATCGAGTAGCTTTACCGTATCCGGCGCGGCCGTTACGTTCCGGATCGACCGAGACTCTGGCTCCGGTTTTCGGAGACTCTTAGCGAAGGAACGAATGGGATATTCAAGCGAGGAACGTGACGACCTTTCGACGCCGATGTGCGGCGCGAATAAGAAGAATGGGACCCGATGCCGAGCGTTCGCCGGCCAGGGCACCGACCACCTTGGATACGGAATGTGCAAGTACCACGGAGGCTCTACTCCGGCGCATCAGAAGCACGCGCTCTCACTTCAAGCGAAGCAGCGAATGGTGACGCTCGGGGGTCCGATCGACGTTCACCCGACAGACGCGTTACTCGCGCTACTCCGAGCGACGGCCGGTCACGTCAGCTGGTTGAGCGACGAAATTCAAGAGCTTGAAGACCTCGGGGGTGAGGAGGCGAAAGTCCTTCTCGGTATGTACGACTCCGAGCGCGATCGCCTAGTACGAATCGGCGAGGCATGCGTCCGTTCGGGAGCATCGGAAAAGCAGGTCACGGTTCAAAAGTCGCAGGCCGCGATGCTTGCCTCGATCGTTCGAGACGCTGCGAACGATGCCGGACTTACGCCCCTGACCAGCCCCCATCATCTGGATCGCCGAAGTTAGAGAGCGATTGATTGTCGTCGTGTCATTCCAGCAGCTCGAACTGACTCATGCTGCGTTGAGCTGCCTCGGTGAAACTGATCGGGCGGCAATCCTCTCAGGCCGCTGTGTGGCCGCGACTGGTTGTAGTAGTTCTTGAACCAGCGCGAACGCGCGGTTGCGTGCGTGATGCTTGTAAAGAGTTCGCGGTCAAGCAGCTCATGCCTGAACGTGCCGTTGAAGCTCTCGGTGAACCCGTTCTGCCAAGGCGACCCCGGTTTGATGTATTGCGCCTCGATGCCCATCGCGGCAAGCCATTCCTGCATGCCGCTGGCGATCAGCTCGGGTCCGTTGTCCATGCGGATTGCCTTCGGTCTGCCGTGCTCCCGGATGGCGATCGTCAGGTAGTTGATCACGCCCTGGTGTCCGATCCGGAATGCGGGGTCCAGCGCAACACACTGACGCGTGTGCTGATCGAGCGCGGTGAAGATGCGAAACGGTCGATTGTCTTCGAGCGAGTCGTGGACGAAGTCAACGCCCCAGACCTCGTTCTTGGCCGTGACCTGCGGGATGACCGATGAGGGCGAGTGGTCGCCTGGGACTCTGCGCTTGACTGGTGGCTTGCGCTGAGCAAGACCGTCCTGGCGCCACACACGCTCTACGGCCTTGTGGTTTACGCGCTCTCCTTCTAGCCGCAGGTGCGCGTGGACGGTTCGGTAGCCGGCGCAGGCGTGATCTTCGGCGAGCTGATGGATCCGCGCGCCGAGCTTCGCGCGCCTGCATTCGAGCGCGGGGGACGGCCTGTAGTAGTGGGTCGAGGTCGGCTGGCCGACCAACTGGCAAGCCCGCCGCGTCGAGAGTCCGCGTGAATCGACGAGATGATTCACGAAATGTCTCCGTCGCCGCGGGCAAGCCAGTTTCCCTCGGCCGCTTCTTTCAGGACGTCGATCTGCAAGTCCTTGTCGGCCATGATCTTCTTCAAGCGCTGATTCTCGAGCTCAAGGTTCTTGAGGCGCACGAGTTCATCGGAGCTCATCTGCCCGTACTTCTTTTTCCAGGAGTAGTAGGTCTGGACAGCGATGCCAAGGTCGCGGCAGGCGGCTTCGGTGGTCTTGCCGTCGGCCGTCAGCGTGTCGACATCGCGCAGATGCCGAAGTATCTGCTCGGGCTTGCGGTGTTTGCTTTTCATCGTTAGATCCATTGCCGTAGTGGCGGTGTGGCTCTAACTTTGGCGGCTCAGGTTTTGGGGGTCAGGTCACCCCCTCGAACCACTCCGGCGGCACAGATCGGGCTTCTAGCCCGAAGGTCGCCCGGATGCAAACCCAGGCCCCTATGGGTATCTGCACAAACCGAGCCCTCACGGACCCCGGGATGGACCCCGTACACGTTAAAGTTAGTGACGAAAGTTACAAACTTACGATGAGAGGAACGTTCGAATGCCCGGGTATGTGAGGCGACGCGGAAAGCGTCAGGACGGATCGATCAAATGGCAGGCCCGATGGAGGCACCCGGAGGACCCGAGCGATCGTGGCCGGCGCGAGCGCACGTTCAAGACGAAGCGGGAAGCGGAGCGCTGGATCGCGTCGATGGACACGGACGCGCTGCGAGGTTCGTATGCAGATCCGAGGCGTGGCGAGGTCCGATTCATGACGGTCGCGGAGGAGTGGAAAGGGACTTGGGGTGACCTCGCGCCGAAAACGCGCGTGGGGTACCGATCGATTCTGAACCGACACGTTCTCCCGCGCCTCGGTGAAAAGAAGATCAGCGCGATCACGACCGCCGATCTTCAATCGTTCGCAAACGATCTAGCTGAGGATCGAAAGCCAGCGACTGTCCGCCGGGTTTTTGAGGTCGTGAGCAATGTCTTGCGCGTGGCGATGGAGCGCCGGTACATCGTCTCGAACCCAAACGATTCCGTACGCCTCCCGCGCATCGGTCGCCGGTCGATCGACGTCAATCCGCTGACGCACCCGGAGATCAGAGCTCTGGTCGCCGAGGTCCCCGAGCATTACCGCCTTGCGGTCCTCCTGGACGCCTACACCGGGCTCCGCTCGGGAGAGCTTTGGGCCTTGCGCCGTCGCAACGTAGATCTATTGCGTGGGGTGGTCACCGTCGAGAACGCGCTGAAGGAAGTGACGC
The DNA here is from genome assembly GCA_016185345.1 of Solirubrobacterales bacterium. Taxonomy (GTDB): domain Bacteria; phylum Actinomycetota; class Thermoleophilia; order Solirubrobacterales; family JACPNS01; genus JACPNS01. Next base: position 134,735 of record JACPNS010000003.1, read on the forward strand.
GCGAGGAGGCCGAAGGGGTCCGGGCCGAGGAGCGGCTCGGCGGTTCGTTAATCATCGGAGATACGAAGACGTACAAGGAGCGCAAGATCAAACTCCCGGCGTTCCTCGCGTCCGACCTTGAGGCGCACCTATCGCGGAGTCTCCCCGGCGGCGACGGTCCGGACGCGTTCATATTCACGACGCCGAGCGGGACGCCGATCCGTCACACGGTCTTCTACAGCCGCGTCTTCACCAAGGCCGTGAAGCGTGCCCTCCCGAATCGCAGGCTCCGATTCCATGACCTCCGTCACACCTGCGCTTCATTGCTTATCGAGGCCGGAGCTTCGATCCTCGCGGTCAAAGTTCAGATGGGCCACGATGACGTTCAGACGACGATCAATATTTACGGCCACCTGTTTCCGGCCGAGGAGTCGCGCAACGCCGACCTACTCGATGCGGCGTACAGAGACGCGGGGGAGGTCGAACAAACGTTTGGGGGTGTCTCCGCGGGTCGTCTTTCAGAGGCGTAAGATAAAAGAAAGCGCCGAAGGGGTCCTAACCCTTCGACGCTCTTAGTTGGTTTCATCGCCTTGCCTGAAAACGTGGCGATGCTTACTTGTCTGAAGCGAAGCTCAATCCCTAAGAAGGGGTTGAGCTTTACTTCTTCCTGGGAGGAGTCACGCGGACGCGCTCCTTCTCAGTCGTCTTGGGGTGACGGTCTGCGTACTCCTTGGTGACGAAGCCACCCTTGTCGGAGTCGCGGTACACCGTCTTCCTTTTGACTGCTGCCATTCGAATCACCTCACTTTCCGGGGCGGTTGCCCCAGGAGCCGAATCGAGTTCGAACTCCTACGGACATTGTAACGACAGAGGCGGCAGCTACGGAAACTCTCTGGAGAGATTCGGCGTAGCTCACCTTCGCGAGGCTCGTCGGCGAAACCGAACGCATGTTTGGAGCGGCACGAGCGCCTCAAAAGCGATTTCCCGGATCCGGCCGATTAGTGGCGTTCGTCTAGCAATTTGCAAGTTTAATTCCTTAGCGGCTCGCCTAGCGTCTCACAGGGCGCAATAGAGGTCTAGGGTCCGCAAGAACCTTTGGAAGCCTCTGAAAACCCTCGATTGCCGTTGAGTTCCTTCGAATCGAGTTCAAAACTGTTTACTTCGTATAGCTTTGATATACAGTTCATAGTTGTATTAGCTCCCTCTATCTCTCGTGAGGTATGTCACAATGTCCGATAAATACGTTCAGGTTCCGGTTCCAGAGCGCTTTGTTTCGGCGATCCTCCGGCGGATTGTTGAGCTGGAGAATGAGGAGGCGCATGAGGTCGAGCAAATCGACTCGGGCCAGCCGATTCTGTTCAGTGAACCGGCCGAGGGCCTCTTCACTCGGATGTACGTCGAGAGTCGCGGGCGGCAGCGCGATCTTCTTCGCCTCCTCGCGTCGCAACCGGACCAATGGTTTTCGACGGCCGACGTTGCTCGTGAACTCGGAATCATCGCCGGCACGCAAGGCGCAGGCGGAATGATCGGAGCATTCGGCCGACGCGCGAAGAACCGTTACGGCGGTCGGCTGCCGTGGCGTCAGGTTCGACACCCGGAGTCCGGTGAGAACTTCTACATGATGGATTCCGATATCGCCCGCATCATCACCCAGATCGCCGAGGAGTTAGAGGAGATTGAGTTTTAGGGACCAGCGGTATCGCCAGTATGGTCGCGACGACGGAGCGCCGAGGGAATGCCCCGGACCGACTCGAAAGTTCAAAGACGTGACAGTCAGCCGTCGGTCGATGGGACGACTGTCCGAATCGCAGGCTCCGATTCCATGACCGCCGTCACACCTGCACTTCGCTCTTGTGGTCATCCCGATTCCGGCGGCTCGCTTGGCGGCTTCAACGCCTCGACGCGGCTGACGAGCTTGTCAAGTGATCGTTGGAAATCTCGGATCTCGCCGCCGAACTTTTGCTTGAGCGCGTCGGCCATTCGCTTTTCAGGCGTCGGCGCTTCATAGCGCTGGACGGCTTCGTGGAGCAACGCTCTCCATTCGGGTAGATCGTCAAGCCGCTCGCTGACATTGTGCTTTCTCCCCGCCGCATCCTTCAAAGTTCCCGTCAGTTCAATCGCGCTATAAGTGGCCGGGATCGAATTCATATTTCCGTCGAGTTCTCCCGGCGGCATGAAGTCGTATCCCTCGCCGCTCGCGAGCATCGCAAATCGCAGGCGGCGATTCGAGGGCTCAATCGTCCCGTCAAGCGGAACGTACGTGAGTTGAACGTCAACATCGACCGCAGGCCCTGGACCGACGTTCTTGACGTGGGTCGTTACTACAACCGGCGCGAGACGATAAAAGTCAAGCGCGAGTTTCGGAAGAATTGCCGCCTCCCTCGTTTTCCTCATTTCAACCGCCATGCGCCAGTTCTGGATCGCGTAAAAGATCGTGACGACGATTAGCGCAGCGGTCAATAGAACTGTCGCGGCTCCGGAGTGAGCGTCTAGCTCGTCGATCAGATCGGCCATCGCATCAGCGTCAAGTCGAATCGAGCTTCCGCCGGAGGCGAATCGTCTGTGCTCGCTCTTGCGATGAATGGGATCTTTCGGACCATCCCGGCGGCCGGGATTTCGAAGTGAGCCGCCGCGTACAAGACTGGGTGAGCCGAAGTCCCAACGCGATCGAGCGTGAAGTTCAGATACCGCACCGGGTATTCCTCTCCGTCCACGTCCTTGATCTTTTCGGCAGTATGGATTGGAGTCGGAATCGCGCCCGTTCCGTGAATCTCCTCGCCGTTCGGCCCGCACCAATGGAACGGAAGCATCGTGTTCAGCGACAACCATTCCGGAGCTAGGACGTTGACCGTCGTAGGACCTGCCGGGAGATTCCCTTCGTTCCAAATGCCAACGATGAGACGAATACCGGAGGCGCTCGCGTCGGACTTCATCACGCCATCCGGGAGGTCCTGGACCGGGTGGATCTCAATCTTTATCTCGGGGTGCTTCGCTCGATCCTTCTTCCACTCGTCGTGCTCGTCACGCGCGAGGTTGAATTGATCCTCGGCGATATCAACCGCCCGCTTCGCGTACCAAGCGGCGGCGAGCGCGATCACTAGACCGATCGCACTTACAAGAACGCTCGCAATGGCAAGGCAATCGGTCGCGAGCGGCACGATCAGTCGAGGCCGATGGCCCAGTCCTCTAGCTCGTTGTGCGTGATGTCACTCCACCCCTCCGGAATCACACCTTGGTCGGCGAGATACTCGAAGTGCTCTATGCCGAGCTTCTGCGCTTCGCTGGCGTCAGCGAAGCTGAGTTTTCCGTTCTCATAGAGCCACCTCAGCAGATCGACGGCTTCCGTGGACCGGGTGTAGAGGCGGTCTGCGATCTCCGCTGGTATCTCATCACTCATGCTCGCCAGCATAAGTAGGTTGCGAGACGGAGGAGAGGAGGCCCCGGGGTCCGTACGGGGTCCGAGACGATTTAGACCGATTCCGTAGAAACAGAAAAACCCCGCGATTGCGGGGTTTCTCGGTATAGCGGGGGCAGGATTCGAACCTGCGACCTTCGGGTTATGAGGTCCTCGGCGAGGTGTTCCCTGCTGTAGGCGAAGGAAGTTCCGGCCATGTAATAGTGGCTGGCATGCTGTGGTGTCGGGCGCGTATTGACGGCGGAATTGACGGCAGGTTGCTTGATCGTTTCACGGCCAAGCCCGTCACCCGCACAGGTTTCCCTTTTTGCCCAGAATTCTCGGTAGTCTCATGCCTCGCGTGTGCGTGCGGGAGAGTGGCCGCTGTGGTCGATTTGTTCCGGTTCGCGCAGAACTATTGATGCCGTCCCGACCAATGGGCTGGCCACCGGGGTGGTGAAAAAAGCTTGATCGACATGTCCACGTGGAAGGAGCGATCGTTCAACGTGATGAACGATCTGCGACTCGACCCGAAAAACGTCCGACTCGATAGCGCCGAGTCAGTCACCGAGTCCGACATCATCCACGATCTCTTTGAGAACGAGTCCGCGTTTTCCGTTCTCGATTCCATCTCAAAGGCCGGCTTCCTGACGCACGAGCTACCGGTAGTCGTGAAGCGCGGCAAGGAATGGGTCGTTGTCGAAGGAAACCGACGCGTGGCCGCCTTGAAAGCAATCCAGAATCCCCAGCTGGCTCCGTCGCACAAGAGCCGGATTGAAACTGCTGTGAAACGCATCGCAGATCGGGAGGCGCTGGCGGACATAACGGCAAAGATTGCGCCCAGCCAAAAAGACGCAAATGCGCTCATCGCGATCCTCCACATTGGGAACGACAAGGAGCGATGGACCCGCGCGCGCCAAGCGGCCTTTTTTCAAGCGCAGCTAGATGCAGGTGATTCGCCGGAAGATTTGATCGCGCGATATCCGACCATAAACGTTGGCGAGTTCATTGTTAGAAGCCGGATCATGGAGCTATTTAAGGCCGTCAAGTACGGCGACCCGGAACTTGTTGACTACGTCAACCGTGCTCGTTTCCCGGTTACTACGTTGGAGCGGCTCTACCAGAACCCGGCCTTCCTCGACATCGTTGGTTTGGAGGTCGACTACCAGAGCGGAAACGTGCGCTTGCGCACTCCGAAGAAGACGTTTGCTCCCCTTGCCAACCAGATAATCCGCGACATGGCCGATCGCCATATCGATACGCGACGACTGAACTCAACTTCTAGACCGGAATACAAGCAGTATCTCGACCGACTCCGAGATGTGTCCAATGGCATCGATGTCAACGAATCGACCGACGAAGAAAATTCCAAATCCAAGCGCGCTGGGACCTTGTCCGGCAAGAAAGCGAAAGACAAGAAACAGAATGACCGCCGCTACCTCGGCGTCGAGGATCTTCCGTTCCCAAGCAAACTTTCTGACCCGGTCCAAGAGATCTACAGCGAACTCGATCGCCTCAATGTCGAGACCTTCCCGAACGCGGCGATGGACCTTCTTAGAACGTTCACCGAAAAATCAATCAAGAGCTTCGCTGAAGCCCAAGGTGAGGTGATACCGCCGAGGAACTCAAACTCGAAGTACGTCTACCTCGGGGACGCATTGCTCTGGCTCGAAAAGCGATTCCTGTCGCTTAAAGACAACGCTCGGGTGCAAGCGACAAGACGTCTGCGTGGAAAACTCAATGAGGAGTCGGTCGGCACGAAAGAGCATCACGACTCGATCAATCACAACCATCTTGTGGGAGCCGATCCGACCGAAGCACGTGAGGCGTGGAAGAAGGCGGTGCCAGTGCTGAAGTATCTGTTTGAACAGTGAACGCTTCGGCGCCGAGCGAAATCTGAGTTGCGCAGGGGGGTCTCCCCGCAGGTAGGCGCGGATGGGTGTGCAAAAGGGCTTTGAATGGGGTCCACTGCCGCAATATCCAAGACTCTAAAGAGGCCTCTGATCTCGCCCCTGCGCTATCCAGGGGGTAAGTCGCTGCTGTATACGAAGCTTCGGGCGATCATTCGCGCCAACGAACTTTCTGCGGGAACCTATGTCGAGCCGTACGCTGGTGGAGCGGGAGCGGCGATGGGTCTTCTGGTAACCGGAGAAGTCCAACGCGTCGTGCTCAACGATCTTGATCCAAACATCCACGCCTTCTGGAAGGCGGTGGTTGACGAACCGGATCGCTTTTCCCACAAAATCAAGACCGCGAAGCTCAGCGTCACAGAATGGACAAAACAAAAGCGCGTGTACGCGTCCGGCGATTCCGCGGACCAATTCGAACGCGGTTTCGCAACGTTCTATTTGAATCGCACGAATCGATCCGGTGTTCTGAACGGCGGGCCGATCGGTGGGCTTGACCAAACTGGCAACTACAAGATTGATGCGCGCTTCAACAAGGATCAGCTTCAGGAGCGAATAAGACTCATCTCGCTGTACTCATCGAAGATTGAGATCACGTCCAAGGATGGCAAGGAAGTCATCAAGAGGCACGCCAAGCGGAAGAACACCATCATCTATGCGGACCCTCCCTACTTCGAGAAGGCCGGTTCGCTCTACCTCAACACTTTCACTGACGGTGATCATGAGGCACTGGCACTGCTCTTGAATGGTTCGAGCCATGCAAAGTGGCTGCTTACGTACGACAACGTGTCGCGGGTTTCCGAGCTGTATTCGGACAGGCGGCGAGAAGAATTCGACCTGAACTACTCAGCACATACTGCGCGTGTTGGCAAGGAAATCATGGTGTTTTCCGACGAACTCACCATTCCCGAGTGGTAGGAGCCGAGAGTGCGCGGTTGCACGCGCGCCTTATTACCGAGTTGGTTCTGGACTTATTGGTTTAGCTACGGGACCATGCGCCCGTGGCAAGGCGCGACAACCTACAACGCTTTGGGGAGAATCTGCGGAAAGCGCGGAAGCAGCGCGGCTGGACGCAGGAAGACCTCGCCGACGCTGCCGATCTCGCGCCGGTTCAGATCTCCCGAATCGAGCGCGGAGTTCGAGAGATTCGGTTGACAACGCTGATCCGACTGACCGTTGCGCTGAAAGTTCCAGCCGACGATTTGCTTCGCGGCGTCAAGGGATGACGACTACCCGCAGCGCTTGATTGTGCTTCCGTCAGACGCCAGGACTCGACCGCTTTCGACTCCGCGCGGCGGGTCCGAGCTGGGACCTGCAATCAGCAGGCACAGAGCATTCCCGGGGCCGTCAGCATCGCCGTCGGGATAGATGCTCGTCTCGATTTCGGCGTTTCCGTCTTTGACGGTGATCTTTGTGATCGAGTCGTACCAAGGCGCGGTTCCGTAGTACGCCTTTGCGTCCTTCTTGAGCGCACGGGTTGCCTTCGCGTCCAGATCGACCGACTTCTTCGGCTTTGTGGCTGGCTTCGCGGCTTCGGGCGTCGGGTCTGACGACGCCGTTTCGGCTGTGGTGCTTGGAGCGGGGGAGGCAGCGGTCGTTGTGCTGGCCTCATTGCTGCCGCACCCCGCAAACGCGAGCGCAACGAGTGTCGCCAAAATTGCGAGTCTCATGTACGCAATCGTAGTTACCGCTTTGGCTTAGTTCAACTCCGAAGGAGTCACGTCCGACAAGCGCTCGCTCCAATGGTGTCGATGATCCCCTCGCGCTTCGCTCGCAGTCGGTTGGTCGCTTCGCCGATCCCAGAGGTGTCGGCATCACTCTCCAGCGCGTCAAGCGCCGACTCTTGCAAAGTCTGCATCTTGCGCTGCACCGCGATGAGGCTCCTCAGCGCACGTCGATCTTCGGGCGGAGCATCGAGCTGGGTCAGCCCTTCGATCATCTGGCGCTGAAGCCGAAGCGTCGAGCGCAGTCCGGACGTCACCTGCAGGGTCGTCGGAGCATCACCAGCGCGGGCCTTGATCTTTTCGCTCTCGGAAACCAATGGTCGACAGAGCGCGCTGAGGTCGGCGACAAATTGGCGGTGAGTCGTCGTGACTGCCGTTGCGGCGCTCGTGACCGGAGTCGGTGCAGGGGTCGGAGGGGCGGCTGACTTGGATTCCTCGCCGCCACATCCCCCGAGCGTAGAAGCACCGAGCAGCGCCAAAACTACGAGTCTCATGCGCGCAATCATAGTTACCGCTTTGGCTTAGTTCAACTCGTCGCTGTTCGCTCGCATTGAGCGGGAATCTGCCGCGAGTGAACGTCTACAAACTGTGCTAGGTTGGCCGAGCCGGTCCCGAAGAGATCGTTTCTTCGAGATGAATCGAATACCAATCAGCGTGACGTGCAGTGACCGGCCTTCGATCTCGACGTGAAAACGGAGCCGCCTCGAGCGGACGTCCAACTCGCAATAGCCCTTCAAGGGGGAATGCGAGATGGATTTGTCCGTTTCACGTCACAATTCAGGTAGCTCGATCCTGTCGGCCGCGCTCGAATGGGCGGAACGTGGTTTCGAGGTACTGCCGCTTCATTCGATCAACGACGCGGGAAAATGCACCTGCGGAAAACCCGGCTGCCCTTCGCCGGGGAAGCATCCACGCACAAGGCACGGTTACCGCGACGCTTCTCGGGACCGCGAAACCATTGAGACATGGTTTTCGGATTCGAAGCAATCAAACATCGGGGTAGTCCCGGGTTCCGGTGGTTGTGTCGTTGTTGACATCGATCCGAGGAACATCCCGACTGATGATCTTCGAGACTGGATTGACGAGCGCACAGCATCGCTCGCATCTGCGCCGATGGTGCTGACCGGCAACTATGACGATGATCGAGGCCGTCACTACTGGTTCGATTCGAGCGGCGTGGAAGACATCGGCTCCGGGCAGATCGGTCCCGGCATCGAATGGAAAAGTTCCCGTGGTTACGTTTTGGTCCCGCCGTCGAATCACGCGAGCGGGACGCAGTACGAACTGTCGCGGGGATCGTTCGAATCGATCCCTGGAATGCCCGAATGGCTCGAAACTGCGGTCACCGGTCCATCGTCGCACGTTTCGAATGAAGCCCGGGACAGCGGGGTACTCACCGGCCTTCCAATAAGCAGCTTCACGCTCCGAGCGATTGAGTCAGGGCTGATCGAGCCGAAAGCCAACCAAACGCAACGCGAGAGTGCCGTAGGCGTCGCTCGAAACCTCCGTGAGGCCGGAACACAGTACGAACTCGCGGTGGTCCTAGTCAGGCAAGCGCTGCTTCACCCTGACGCGTCGCTGCGGCCGGATGACCCGTGGACAGACCGAGACGTGCGTTCGATTGTTGATTCGGTGTTCGCTGAGTCCGCACCCGATTTCATCGATCACGTTGAGGCCAGTAGCGATCGATTCAAGGTCCAGTCTCTCGCGGATGCTGCGGCAACGGCGGAAAGCCCGACGAAATGGCTTGTGCGCGATCTGCTCGCCGGTGCCGAGAAAGCGATTCTGGCTGCGCCTCCGAAAGCAAAGAAGACTTTCTTGGCGTTGCACCTCGCGCGCTGTGTTGCGACCGGCGAACCGTTCCTGGAGCAGGACGTATGGCCTGTCGATGATCCGGGGGCCGTTCTGTTCGTGCAAGAAGAACACGCGCCGCAGCAGTGGGCAAAGCGGCTCGTCAAGGTGTTCGAAGGCGCGATGGACGCGCCGTTCTACTTCATGCATCGCGCGAACATTGCTCTGACCGAGGACTCGCACGTCAGCGCGCTGATCAAACGTGCAACTGAGGTCGAAGCGCGCCTGATCGTGATTGACCCGTGGCAGAGAGTCACGCCGGGAGTCAACGAAAACGACGCAGGCGACACCGAGTCTTCGTGGCGCGCGATTCACCGAATTGCAGAACAGACCGGTGCCGTCGTGCTTGTTATCCACCACGCAAACAAAGGCGATGGTGAACTGGGGATGGACATGATCCGCGGATCGTCGCGAATGGCCGGAGAGGTCGACCTGATTCTCGTTGGCCGAAAACTCGGAAACGGAATCGAGCTGTTCGTTGACGGACGCGACATCGAAAACGCGATCCTCGGCACCATCGAGATCGCTCACGATCCAGACAGTCCGCATCGCATGAGGCAGGCAGGCATTCGGATCAAGGCCGAGCCTCGAAATCGCACTCGCTCGTCGTTAGAAACGGTTCTGCGCGGCGCAGATCGCCCGTTGACAACCTCCGAAGTCACGGCGCAGGTGACGGAGCATCAGGGCAAGCAGGCAACGCGCCAAAACGTCGAAACTCATCTGAAACGGCTCACGGGCGAAGGACTCGTCAGCAAGGAAACTCGCCAAGACGGGCGTGGAACGGCCGAGTGGAAATGGACGGCCGAGTAATGCGTCCGGGCGACGCCACGACGCACCACCTACCTACAAGAGCGTCTGAAGGACGCGTTGTAGGTGGGGGTGCTGGTCGGGGAAACGAGCCGTGGGTTGATGTTGCTCAAGTCGCGCGACACCTCTGCGTGACCCAGCATTGGATTCGCGAGATGGCCCGGTGCGGCCAACTGCCGGGAGTCAAGATCGGCGCGTACTGGCGGTTTCGCTTGACCGACGTAGACGCGGCGATGTTGTCGCGGCGTTTCGAGACAAAAGCGAGGCGCAAGTGAATTCTTCGGTTGACATTTCCGCGGCTGGCACTGAAAATGCAAGTCCGAATGACGCACGCGCTGGACTGCACGAAAGAACGCACAAGTTGACGGCCCGATCTAAGCGCGCATACGGGACGGGGTCAATCAGGAAGGAACGCCGCAGCGGCTACCAAGTGTAGGTCGGACAGGTGCGCGTCCCGGTTGGGAACCGATCCGTTCAACGTCAGGGTGTTCTTGGTCGAGTTCGAACCACCGGCGGCGCGGATGGCCTCACTCGCCAAATGGCCGAACGAGCGCTTCGCGAGTTCAGGGAGCAGTCCGAACGAGACGCGTCGGGTGAGGCTCGTCAGCCCACGAACCTCACCGTTGCCTCAGTTGCGGAGCTTCACATTGCTCAGCTTGGTGCTGGCGAAGGCGACGTGAAGCCGAACACCATCCGCGACTACCGGAGTTACCTGCGTGTCCACCTCGCACCGTTTTTCGCCGAGGTCAAGATTGAGGACGTATCGATTGCGGATGTCGAGCGGTTCATCGTCGTTCAGCGTGAGAAAGGACTGGCGTCATCAACGGTTTCGAACCACGTGAACTTCCTCCATGGGGTGTTTGCATACGCGATGCGGCACGAGATCATCCAGCGCAACCCGGTCGCGCTCGCGAGGAAACCCCGGGTGCGTTCAGCTCGGCGTGACTTTGCGTTCCTGACCATTGAGGAGGTTGAGATGGTGATCGGCGCGTACCCGGTCGATCACCTGACGCGCACTGACAGGACCATCGTCGTGTCTGCGGCGATGACTGGTCTGCGTCAAGGCGAACTGATCGCCCTTCGCTGGAGTGACATCGATCTCGATGGCGCGCAGGTTTTCGTCCGGGCTTCGATCTCGCGCGGGATCACCGGAACACCAAAGTCATCGACATCGGTGCGGGTCGTACCTCTCGCACAGCGCGTGATCAGAGTGCTTCGCGAACATCGAGCACACTCGTTATACGCGGTCGACTCCGATCTCGTGTTCTGTCACCCGCACACCGGCAATCCGTATGACCCGAGCAAGATGCGCGACCGCTTCTATGAGGCGATGCGGACAGCTGGCCTGGGACGCAAGGTCGGGCTCAACGGAGGCGGGATCACATTTCATTCGTTGCGGCACACGTTCGGAACGCAGATGGCGTCGGCAGGCGCGCCTCTCGTCGCGATCAAAGAGTGGATGGGCCACGCGGACATCCAGACAACGATGATTTACGCGAAATGGGCCAAGGACCGGAAGGCAGAATCGGAATTGCTCGCCCGGGCGTTTTCAGCGTGAGTAACTAGTCGGCCGAGATTTCTGGTGTCGCGGTCGGGTCGACTTCATCTAGCAGTTCTTCGACCCACGGATTGTCTGTCGTCGTGTTGACGCGAACCGAGTACCAGTGATGGCGGCTCATCTGCTCGTCGCTGTAAATGAAGTCAACGTTCTGGTGGTAGCCGCTGTCTGAATTCATCACTTCGTATCGGTACTTGTACGCACGCTGCTCCTTCAGGTACTCGTGCCCGATTATGCGAATCGTGAGGACCTGTCCCTCCATCTTCACGCTGCCGACTTCGGTGGACTTCGGACTGAGTTTCCGGGCGGTGTTTACTGGCTGAAGATGTCGCTTCGGAGCGTCCGTCTTCGCCTCGCGTTTGGCCAGCACGTCGGCAGTCTTGTTGTGCGGATTGAACTTGTTGTGCCCCTTGTGCCACTTGATGAAAACGCGCCTCCGGTCCGCGCGCCAAATCCGCTCGATTTCCTTGGTGAGTTGCTTCCACAGTTCCACGTTGTCGATGGGCCGACCGTTACGGTTCGTCCAACCGTTCCGGGGCCAGTAATTCTGTGCGTGGCCGAGATGTTCAGCGACGTAGCTCGAGTCGGTGTAGATCTCGACCTTGCTGAACTTGCTCAAGTCCTTCCCTGTGTGCTTGTTCTGGATGTCGCGGAGGGCGGCAACACACGCGTTCAGCTCCATCTCGTTGTTGCTCGCCCCGGCAAATGCGCCGCCGGGCACCGGGTCGGTTTGCTGATCGCCGTTCTCGTCGCACCAAACGAGCACAAATGCGCACCCGCCAGCGCGAGGACTACCGAGCGAGGATCCATCCGTGAAGATGCTCAGAGCGTCATCGTCGAGGTTCGGCACGCCACGACCTTGTTCAATCACGCCCTCCAGACTAATGCCAAATCACTCAGGTGGGTGAGTGCGCGAGTCGAATTCTCGGTCGGAGGCGTGCAATCTCCCAGAAATTGACGGCAAATTGACGGCTCATCTACGGCAAGCCCGTTGCGCCGCGAAGCCCCAAAACGAAAAAACGCCCTCATCAGAGGGCGTTTCGACGAATAGCGGGGGCAGGATTCGAACCTGCGACCTTCGGGTTATGAGCCCGACGAGCTACCAGACTGCTCCACCCCGCGCCGTTGCTTTCAACATAGCAAAAAGCGCTCAAATAGCAACAATTTGCACGAGTCGCGCCGCCCATATCTGCTGGCGTCCAGAGCGCGACGACGGCAATTGGTACGAAGCCGTATCTTTGGCGTGTGAACCCATCTCAGCTCGCTGATAGTCGACTGCTTGCTTTTTCGCGCAAGCTGCAGTCGATCCACACCTATGAAGAGCTGATGGCGGCGGTCGCCGATGAAGTGCGGGACGCGATCGGGTACCAGTCGGTTTGGCTGGGGATCTTCATGCCGGAGATAAACGCCTTCAAAGTCCTTACCGTCCAGAACACGACCGTCGGCGACATGTGGGACAACGCCGCGATTGTTCCGATCGCCGCCGATCCGTACGTGACGGAACTAATGGAGACAGGCGAGCCGCAGATTGTTGAGGACGCCCAAGTCGATGATCGCGTGAACAAGGAGATCGTTCGCGAGCTTGGCAACCGCACGATCATCAACATCCCTTTGAAGCTGATCGACGTCACGACCGGCTCGCTCGGGGTGGGAACGTTTGGCGAGGAAGGCGTGCGGATGCCAAGCGAAGAAGAACTTCGCTACCTGCACGAGATCGCAAACATCATCGTGCTCGCGACCGCTCGAATCCTGCTCGCACGCGAACGAGAGGACGCGATTCACAAGCAGGCCGAAATGGAACGGCTGCTGGCTGACCGTCAGCGCGTCGAGAGCCTCGGCGAGCTTGCAGGTGGCGTCGCGCACGACTTCAACAACATGCTCTCCGTGATCCTCGCCTCCACGCAGGTGCTGCGCGCAGAACTGAAGGAACCCGAGCAGTTCGCGAACTTGCGCATGATTGAAAACGCGGCAGAGAGCGCGAGCTACCTCGCAAAGCAGCTGCTCGCGATCGGAAAGCGCCAGGAGCTTGCGGCCGAGCCAACCGACGTCGTCCACCGCGTCCGCTCGATCGGAGAGATGCTCGGCCGAGTACTTGGCGGCGCCATCGTCGTGGAGATCGAGACCGAACCGGAGCTTCCGGAGGTCTTCGTCGATCGTCGCCAGCTCGAACAGGTCCTGATGAACCTCGGACTCAACGCGCGCGACGCTATGCCAGACGGTGGGACGCTCACCATCAGCGTCGCGGCGGACGAGATCGACGCGGACTACGTGGAGGATCACCCATGGTCGCGGCCCGGTAAGTACGTCCGTATCACCGTCGCCGACGATGGCGCCGGCATCGATGACGAGACGTTGCCAAACATCTTCGATCCCTTCTTCACGACCAGAACCAACACCGGTGGAACCGGTCTCGGACTGTCTGTGACCCGCGCGATCGTCGAGCAACATGGCGGCCTGGTGCGAGCTTCAAGCGAGCTCGGGGCGGGCACAGCGATCAGCGTTTATCTTCCCGCGCTTCCGGTCGGATAGATTTAGCCCCGTTCCGACCCCGAATCGCGAAGAGTTACAGCCAAATGCACTCAAAAAACGGCCGTCCGACCAAGTCCTTTCTCCCGCTCGCCTCCGTCGCGCTGCTCGCTTTCTCGGCGTTCGTCTTCAGCGCGTGCACGACGGCATCGCCGGCGAACACTTGGGTCAAGCCCAACCAGAACTTGCAGAACACGCGCTACGTCGGTGGTCGAATCACGACCAAGACGATCGCTACGGTCGGCGTCGGCTGGACCGCTGACATCGAGACGAAGGCCGGCTTTGGCAGCGCAGCGCCGTCGCCGTACATCACGGCCAACAACGTTTTCGTTCAGACCCGATCGGGCGGGATCCGTGCGCTCGACGTGAACACCGGCAACCCGGCCGCTGGCGCGACGATCGCTGCCAACGTTGTCCTGCGACCGACTTGGGTCTCACGCTTGAAGGCAGGCGCACTGCGCAAGATCAAGTCGCCGGTCTCGCCGATTCTCACCAGGGGCAAGGGCGACGCCGAGATCATCATCGGTGCTGCTGGCTCAACGGTCTCGGCCGTCAGCACAGAAAAAGCCGACGCCCGGTGGACCTCGACGATCAAGGCGATCGGTGACACCACGCCAAAGGTGATCTCGAATATGGCCGTTGCGCATGGCAACGTTTACGTCCCGGTCGCGAACGTGCCGAAGGATTTCGCGGCGCTTGATGGTGAGCGGTTGCAGAGCAAACTCCAGGGAAAATCGAGCAACAGCGGTCAGATCGTCGCATTCAGCACTGACGGTGGCGGAGTGAGTTGGACCAAGAAGCTCGCCTCGGTGCCGCTCGGCGCCGCAACGGTCGTCAACAACATCGTGTTCACCAGCACGCTCGACGGTCACGTCTATGGCTTTGATGCCGGCAACGGCGACACCGTGTTCGAGTCGAAGCTTCCGGCCGGCGCGGTATCGCCGATCGCGGCGTATGACGGCACGTTGATCGTTCCGGCCAGTCTCGTCACCCGCAAGGGTCAGAAGGCGCAAGTCGTTGCCTTCACGATCGGCGGGCTGGGCGTGGTCGGCGGCGCCGAGGCGCCGAAGATCAAAGAGCAGGCGGTACGGAAGGTCGCCGAGCAGGCTGCGGGCGCGAAGCCGTCAGGCAAAGCTGCCGCTGGCGGCGCGAATGGTGCTGCACTGTTCACTCAGAGTTGCGCCGGCTGCCATACGCTGAAGGCCGCGAATGCGACCGGAGCCGTCGGCCCGAACCTCGACACGCTCGGAGTTGACGCGGCCACTATCCAGAAGCAGGTCGAAAATGGCGGCAACGGTATGCCGGCATTCAACGGCACCCTTTCGCCCGAAGAGATCAAGGCGCTCGCCGAGTACGTCGCCACGGCGACCGGCTAATAGAACTCAGCTCCGCGTGATGAGGTCTCGCGCGGCAAGTGTGAAGACCTCGGACAGCGCCGGGAACGGCTGGATCGTGCGAGCCAGCGCAGTCGCTTCAATGCGCGACTGCACGGCGAGCGTCGCCTGACCCATCCAGTCGGCGGCGTGTGGACCAACCGCGAAAGCTCCTACGATCTTGCCGCTCTTCGCATCTCCGACAAGTGTCCCACTCGCCTGCGACGCGCTCGCGCTCGACGACCACGACCTTCTGGCCTCCGGCTGCAAGTTCATCCGCGACCACCTCGCCGGCAGGGCCCGCGCCGACCACGATCGTGTCGAAGCGTTCGCGCGGCGCGGCCTCGTCGCCGATCATCCTCGCGCGTCCTTGATCAATCTCGGAATTCTCGCGATCGTGCGTGGCAGGTCACTTCTGGACTTGTCGAGCGCGGTCTGGATCCGCTCGCCGAGGTCTGGTGCGTGTAGCGGTTCGCCGTGGCCGGGGAGGAGGTGGTGCACCTCGGTGTACGGACGCAGCGCGCCGGGCGGGATCAGGCGAAGACCGGGGTGCACGCCGATGCCAGTGCCTGCAATTGCGAGCGCAGCGGTCGTCATGATCGCCTCGGCGACAACCAGAACCTTCCGCTCGGCCCACCACAGCCCGACCTCTCGCCAGATTCTGCGGTCAATCACTGAAAACGTGGTGAAGGGCGATTCCGGCACCGCGGTCGGGAGGTTCAGATGCGGAACGCTGAGGCGCTCGGCGAGAGCGGCGCTATCGCGATCATGGCGATCGAGCAGTTGGATGACGCCGGCCGGTTCGTTGTCGCCGATAGCGCGGTCAACGTCGCCTTCGGAGTCGACTGGATCGACCAGCCACACGCGCCCGTCGTGCACGAGCGCGTGAGAGCAGCGCCCCATCGACTCGATCTGGGTCCAGCTTGAGCCGAACTCGTGTTGCTCGAACTTTGATGTTGCAGTCATCCCGGCAAACTAGCCGTTTACGGGAGGCCCTCATGAGACACTCATGCAAAATCGTGTTCCACCTGGCCCCGAACTACTTGCGTTGCGCGGGTTGAGGATCTAGAGTGAACAAACAGACGGCGCTCGATGATCAGGCGCTGAGCAAGAGCGCTCGTGGAAATCGGCTTTCCGCAGCGCACACCCCACCTATGACCGATATTTCAAGCGCCCGCTGTCGCGGAGTTCGGGCCGGTGTTCCGGCATTTCTGGCCACAGCGGTGCTGGCCACTTTGGCGCTGCTCACCCTCGCAGCCTCGAGCGCACTGGCGAATGCCGACGGGGATGCCGCGCTGGCCGGAAGCACTGCCGCGCACGCCGCCGCCGATGGGCTGACTGGCAAGCAGCTCGACCGCAAGCGCTGGCGCAAATTCGACCGTGCGCGGCGCGCTGCGCTGCGCAAGCGCAACAGCGACCTCAGGCGTCAGGGCCTGACGCTCCTGACCGATCAACAGATCCGCGAGCGGGTATTGCTGCAGTCGCTGGGCGCGCCCGTGTCTCTCGCCAATGCAAACGTTGTGGGCGTCGCGTCTGAGACCGGAAACATCGCGATCAATCGCAGCGGCGCGCCCGTGTCCGCTCCGACCCAGTCCGAACTCGCGCTTGCAGAACGCAGCAGCGGGCCGACGAGCGACGACATCGGCCAGAGTGAGCGGGGCACAAAGGGCGAGTGGTCGGAGCCGGTGCAGCCGAACTATCAGAGCTATCCCGGGTGCGACAACTGCGGCCCGTCGAACGCCACGACCTTCCCGAATCCTCAGTTCAACGACAACTCCCGCAGCTTCGCCGGCGACCCAATCATCAACACGGCGCTCGACTACACAGAGCCCGGCGCAAACGCGCGCTACTGGTCACCGAACCCGCGCATCGTCCCGATCTACGCGGCGATGCTGCCCAACGGCAAAGTGCTCTATTGGGACTGGTACTTCAGTGGCAATATGACCGATTACGATCAGGAAGTCGAACAGAAGAAGGGCACGCGCGTACTGCTCTGGGATCCGGCAAACCCCAACGATCCCGGCATTCGTAAGGATTTGCCGGGAGCCAACGTCTTCTGCGCCGGCTTCAGCCAGCTGCCCAACGGCGACCTCCTGCTCGCCGGAGGCAACGCCGACGTAGGGTTGACCGGCCTGGACTCCACCTTCGTATATCGCTGGCGCACCGGCACCTGGGACAAGAGCTCGAACATGGAGCGCACGCGTTGGTACCCGTCGGTCGCGGCCACCTGGAACGGCGAGTCGATGATCGTCGGGGGTGACCCGCCGGAGGAGAACGGCCAGTACGCGCAGGGCGGCAACGCCGTGCCCGAGATCTTCATGTCCAACTACGAAAGTCCGGAGACTCAGGTCTGGGATTCGACCAGCCCCTCGCCGCGCATACGCAAACTCGGCGCGCTCGACTTCCCCTATGACGACCCACGGAATACGGCGCGCGTTCCCGGCTGGCGCCTTTACCCGTTCCTTTTCCCGTGGGTCGATGGGCGAATGCTCTACGCCGGGCGGGAAACCGAGATCCTCACGATCGATCAGCGCATCAAGGGCGGCATTGACTCGCCCGACTGCGTACACCCGGCCCCCCCGGCGGAAGTCACTTATCCCGACAACTGCAATGACGGTGGCGATCGCTACGTCACCGAGCGCGACGACGGCCAGAACAACGGCGGACGCCAGATCCAGCGCACCTACGGCACTGGTGCCTACTACGGTCTGGGCAAGGTACTCGTCGCCGGCGGCGACGATGACAAGCGCTACACCTTTAGTGTTCCGGCCTCGCTCAAGGGCCCCGGCTTCGATACGTACGTCGACGGCGACCCGCAGATAGACGAGCCCGACGCTGGGGCCAACTGGGTTTGCCAGGGCTTCGCGAACGGAAACCAGTACGCCTACAGCGGCAACCCATACGCAGCTAACGCAACGAGCCGCTGGACCGGAGACGCGGCGCTCGTGCACGTCTGGAACCGGGACTGGTGCATCGGCGAAAACACGCCTGTGGCCGGAGATGACAACGCCGCGGTCAACGGCGCATCCAAAGAAGTCTCGAAAATCGGGATGCGAACGACTGAGGACGTCAGCGTGAGCCCGGCGAACTCAAAGGGTTGGCCGACGACCGAGCAGGCGCAGTCAATGAATTACCCGCGGCGCATGGCCGGCCTCACGGTACTCCCGGATGGCAAGTTGATTTCGACTGGCGGGATGTCAACGACCAACGCGGCTGATCAGCCAGCGAGTCCGGGTGAGGAAAGCCCCAACGACACCGCTCTTCCCAAGCAGTACGCGATGAACGCCAACAACGCCAACGTCAACTCGCAACTCGTCAACTACGACCGCGCCGTATTTGCGTCTGAGCAGTGGGACCCGGACACCGGCACCTGGACCGTCATGGACTCTGCCCACCGCCCGCGCCAGTACCACTCGACGACGATTCTGCTCGCCGACGGGCGCGTGATGAGCGGCGGCGGCGGTGTCTGCAGCACGTGCACCTACGCGCAGTACAGCGAGGCCAACTTCGAGTACTTCAAGCCACCGTACTTCTTTTGGGCCGACGGTGTTGAAAAGACCCCGGCCCAACGCCCGGCGATCACTGGGCCGTTCCACACCGAAGGCACGGGTGCGAACGCCAACGAAAAGATTCTCCCCCAGGTCGACTACGACGGAACCCTGAACGTCACCTACACCCGGGCTCAAGGGGAAAGCAGCGGGACGGTTCCAATCACCAAGGCAGCGCTGGTCAAACTCGGCGATCCGACCCACGGCTTCGATCAGGGCCAGCGCTACGTGCCGGTCGAGCTGACGGTCGAAAGCCCGACGACCGCGGCGGTCAAGGCCCCGCCGAACCCCTATGAAGCGCCGCCAGGCTTCTACTGGCTCTTTCTGCTCGACCAGAACGGCACGCCGTCGATCGCCAGGGTCGTCCAGGTCGGAGCGAACCTCGCGCTCAAGAACAAGCGCCGCAGCTCGGTCGCGTACGCCGAGCAGGAGTTCGCCGACCCCTACTCGGCCGACTTCGGCTCGAGTCAGGACTTTGGCCTGGGCACCTATTACGCCTCGCGCGGCAACCTCGCCAGTGTGCGAGACAACTCGATCAGTTCGCTGAAGATCGATCCAGGCTTCCGCGCGCGCCTCTGCCGCGGCGAGAACCTCAGCGACGCCGCCAACTGCATAACGATCCCGTCCGGTGATTACGGCGATTTGGGCACACGGTGGGAGGATCACATCAGCTCACTTCGGATCGAGGAGGGCGCCTACGACAACCCCGCCAATCAAGCGGCAGTTCAGGACAATTCCGCCGACGAAACCGCGCCGACAATCACCGTGACATCCCCGCTGCCCGGCTCGAGCGTGAGCGTGGCTACGGCGACACTCAACTTCACAGTCACGGACGATGTCAGCGAGAACGACGATGGCACGCCGATCGCCTGCGAGCAGACTGCGGGCTCGACGCTCGCTTTGAACGTCGGCGTGAACAACTTTGTGGTGGCGTGCACGGACGACGCCGGAAACGTCGCGACTTTGCCGTTTCAGGTGACGCGCAACGGCATCGATACCACGCCGCCGACGATCGCGATCACGGCGCCTGCCGACGACATCACGACGGATGCGGATCAGGTCACGCTTGAATACACCGTGACCGACAACGTCGCGGATACGCCAGTGTGTGACAAAGCCTCAAGCTCGAGAATCCCGCTCGCGATCGGCCTGAACACGATCACCGTCAGCTGCCGCGACGCTGCCAATAATCTCGGTTCGGCGAGCGTGCACGCAACCTACATCCCACCCGCGAGCATCGGTAACGGCAAAGCCAGGTTCAAGTTGGCGAAATCCTTGAAGATCACCACGAAGCTCAAGTTCAAGGGCCTCTGCCCCGAGCGCTGCCTCGTTACGATCGGGATCACCGGCAGTGGCGTGAGCGTATGGCCCAAGGGCATCACCTTGAGGGCGTCCTCCAAGCTGCAGACCGTCACGTTCAGGCTGAAGAAGTCGGACCTCCGGTTGATCAACGGGCGGCTCAAGAATAAGCGCCCAGTTCGGGTGAGACTGTGGATCGACGACAGGATCCAAGGGGCTTCGAAGCTCAAACGCTGAGCCAGCCATAATCCGCCGATGGGTGACGCCGCAACGCCAGGAGACGCCGTTCGCAAACTCAGCGGCCACACCGCCTGGACCCGCAACATCGCCGCGCCGCTGCGCAACTACCTCGACACCGAGGTCTCGGGCGCCTTCGTTCTGCTTGCGGCATCGCTCGTCGCATTGATCTGGGCGAATGTCGCCTCGGGCTCGTACGAGTCGTTCTGGAACACCGACCTGTCGATTTCGCTCGGCTTACGCACGCTCGGCGGCGACCTGCACTACTGGGTCAACGACGGACTGATGACGTTCTTCTTTCTGGTCGTAGGCCTTGAGGTTCGCCGCGAATTCGACATGGGAGAGCTGCGTGAGCGCCGCCGCGTTGCGATCCCAGTCCTGGCGGCGGTTGGCGGCATGGCGCTTCCTGCAGCGATCTACCTTGCGTTCAATGCTGGCGGGCCCAACGCCGAGGGCTGGGGCATCGTGATGCCAACTGACACGGCCTTCGCGCTGGGCATGCTCGCGTTGTTTGGCCGCAGAGTCCCGGTGCGGCTGCGCGTCTTCGTGCTGACACTGGTGATCGCGGACGACATCGGCACGCTGCTGGTGATCGCCGTCGCCTACAGCTCAGACATTTCGCTCGACGCACTAGCGGTCACGGGGCTGCTCGCGCTGCTCGCGGTCGGAATCCGGCGCTTCTGGAACCCACTGAGCAAGCGACCGTACGAGGCGATTGGCATCGCTGTCTGGATCGCAATGGCTCAGTCGGGCGTGCACCCGACGATCGCGGGAGTGATCATCGGCCTCGCGATCTCGGCAAAGCCACCGGTCAGACAGGATCTTGAACGCGCGACGGCGATCGCAAGGCTCTTCCGCGAGCAACCAACTGCCGAGCTCGCGCGCAGCGCAAAGCTCTACGTCCAGAATGCCGTCTCAGAAAACGAGCGACTCCAGTTTGGCCTGCACCCATGGACGAGCTTCCTGATCGTCCCGATCTTCGCGCTCGCCAACGCCGGCGTCACACTTTCGAGTGAATTGCTCAAGGACGCGGCGACGTCGCCGGTCACGATCGGCATCATCTCCGCACTCGTGTTCGGCAAGCTCTTCGGCATTGGGCTGACCACGATGGTCGCGGCGCACCCGAGGCTAGGCAGACTTCCGCTTCCCGTCGAGATCCCGCCGGTCTTTGGCGCGGCGGCGCTCTGCGGGATAGGTTTCACGCTCTCACTCTTCATCGCAGGCATCGCCTTTGAGGGCAGGACGCTCGACGAGGCGAAGGTAGGCATTCTGGTTGCCGCTGTCGTATCGACCGCGCTGGGCGCCGTTCTCATCGCGATCACCAACCGTATGGCCGCGAGCGGGCGCAAGAGTTCCGTGACGCCGTCGTCGCTGCTTGAGGACCTTGCAAAGCCTGTCGACTTTGATCGCGACCACATCCGCGGACCCAGGGGAGCCAGAGTCACGCTGCTCGAATACGGCGACTACGAGTGCATCTATTGCGGACGCGCCGAAAACACAGTCCGCGAGTTGCTTGAGCGCTTTGACGATGAGCTCACATACGTCTGGAGGCACCTGCCTCTTCAAGACATCCACCCGCGTGCCCAACTCGCGTCAGAGGCAGCCGAAGTCGCAGCCGCTCAGGGCAGATTCTGGGAAATGCACGACCTCATGATCGGTCACCAGTCCGACATCGAGATCCCTGACCTGCGCAGATACGCAAAAGAGATCGGCCTGGATCTCGATCGCTTCTGGGAGGACCTGCGCAGCCGCGACTTCGCCGAGCGCGTCGCCGAAGACGTCGAGAGTGCCGATGAGTCGCTGGTCACCGGCACCCCTAGCTTCTTCATCAACGGCCGCAGGCACGAAGGTGCCTACGACATCGACACGCTCACCGCGAAGGTGCGCAAGATTCTCGGGTCCGATCCGGTCCAGCCGGACTAGAGCGCTACTTCAGCAGCTTGGCCTTCGCCACGGTGTACTCGGCGTCGGTCAGCGCGCCGCTCCTGTGCAGCGAGCTGAGGCGCTCGAGTTCGTCGAGATCGCCTGAAGGTTTGATCGGCTTGGCCGGCGCATCGCCTGCAGGATCGGATTTGATCTCTGTGATTTTGGCATCGCCTCCGCGGAAGCTCGGCATCTCGGTCTTGCTGGCCTGCTCCTTCACGTAGCCCGTCGCGGTAGCCCAATGGCCCTTGACCCAGCCGCCGGCGGCGCCGAAGTCGGCCGGTGCGGCATCGGGGAACTCATCGCGAGTGATGCGCACGAGAGCGATGAATCCCGCGATAGCCAGGGCGATATTGATCGTCAAGCCGACGGTTGTGCGGAATCCATCGACAGGCGCGATCCAGAGCAGGATCAAGAAGAGCAGAGCGGCAGCGGCAATTGACAGCCCCAGGTAGTCGCGCAAGTACGGCGCGAAGAACTTGCGCACCGCGATCGCCCACGTGTACGGGCCGGCGACCATAGCCGCGAGCAGCACCAGGATGCCGGTGAAGAGCAGCGAGTTGGCCATTCGATTCAGCAGTTGTACCGCGACGTCATAGACGTCGCCAACGGCGGACTGCACGGAGGTCGTCTGCGACAGCCCCTCAATGACGGGGCCGCGAGCCAGCGAACTGGTGATGAGCACGAGCAGTGCGACTACGACGAACGACGTACCCATCCAGATCACCGCGCGACGACGACGACCCTTGGCGAGCGCGATCGCAAGAACGTAGAGGAGGATCGCAAGGCCGACGAAGACCCAGCGGAGGTCCTTGACGGTCGAGTAAATGCTCTGGACGGTTGCCAGGTCATCTGACTGGTAGATCGTGAACGTGGCCGCTTTGGCGGGAATCTTGTTGACGAGATCGCCGCTCAGGCCGACCTTGTTGGCGATGTCCCGCAGGATCGCCTGGGCGTTGACGCTGACTGTGCCGCTGGTGGTCGAGACGTTTTCGTCGCCGCCCTCAAGGACGGTGATCAACTGCTCGTGAGTGAGGCGGTTGGCTTCCTTCCATGCGGCCTGCACGACCGGCAGATCAAGCGCAGACTTCGTGCCGCTGAGCGCGAGTGAGCGAAGCCCGCTGGTCGCTGGGCTTGCGAGCACATCGAAATCTTCGGGCAGCTCGTCCTTCAACTCCTGCTCCACGTCAACGCTCGTGAAGAGCTGGTCGACGAGGTAGTTGGCGAGCGCGTTGCGCACGGCCGGCTTCTCAAGGACCTCGGTGGAAGTCTCGGTCCACTGATCCGAGTCGAGCACCTGACGGTCGAGCCAGAGCGAGAAGAAGGACAGAAACAACGCGAGTGAGGCGAGCGCCATGACGACGCTGAGGCCCCATCCCAAGCGATATGGCGAGTAGCCGGGCCGCGTGTCCTTGGCCACCGGAGTTGCTGGGGCGTCGGTTTCTGGTGCGGCGTGGGTGTCGCTCATGCGGCTGATCGTACGGCATGCGCCACAATTCGGCGATCTCGTCACATGAACAGATGCACGTCGGATTTGCTGGCCACTCGACCACACTCGTAGAGCTGGACGGTGTACGCGTTCTGAGCGATCCGCTGTTCCGTAGTTCGCTCCTCCACCTGCAGCGCCACGCGCCGCTCGCGGACCTCGATCGATACGGCAACCCAGACGTCCTGCTGATCTCCCACAGTCACCTCGATCACCTCGACAAGCGATCCTTGAAGCTCGTCGACAAATCGGCTCGAGCGATCGTGCCCAGCGACTCGGCGAAGCTGATGCGCTCGCTCGGATTCAATGATGTGACCGGCCTCAGCGCCGGCGACGAGACCGAGGCCAGC
Source organism: Solirubrobacterales bacterium (assembly GCA_016185345.1). Taxonomy (GTDB): domain Bacteria; phylum Actinomycetota; class Thermoleophilia; order Solirubrobacterales; family JACPNS01; genus JACPNS01. Next base: position 158,697 of record JACPNS010000003.1, read on the forward strand.
GGCCTGCGAGTCCGAGCCATCCATGCCGAGCACGGCGGCAGCCGAATGCCATGGAACGCATCGGCCGAGACGCTGGGCTTCGTCGTCGAGGGCTCGCAGTCGTTTTACTACGCCGGCGACACAGACCTCTTTGACGAAATGGCCGAGATCGGCCAAGAGATCGATCTTGCGCTCATCCCAGTTTGGGGTTGGGGGCCGAAACTGGGCGACGGTCATCTCGATCCGCTGCGTGCAGCGAAGGCCGTCGAGTTGATCGAACCGCGCGTTGCCGTCCCTGTCCACTGGGGTGGATACCTTCCGGCTGGAATGGCGAAGCGACGACCAGATCTCCTCTCCGAGCCGCCGCGCAGGTTCAGGCGGATCGTCGAGGAATCGGCGCACACCGATGCCCGCGTGGAGCTGATCGAGCCGGGTGGTCAAATTTCGATCGACCATCCGGGCGAAGCGAAGTGACCGGTCGCGCCAAATCGATCCTGGGCACCGTGCTTCGTGCGACTGCGCTGGTCGCGTTCAACGGCGCAATCCTCTGGGGTCTCTCGCAGGTTCTGAACGGCTTCGATCTGCCCAACTACTGGGTTGCCTGCGCCGTGGCCCTTGTGATCGCCGTGATCAACGCGGTGCTTTGGCCACTGATCATCTCGATGGCCCTGCGATTTGCCGTCTTCACGATGGGGCTTGGTTCGATCCTGATGGCCGCCCTGGTGATCGAGATCGCTGCATCTATGGCAGACAACATCGTTGTAGCCGATGGCGCTGCGGTGGTGGTCGTGATCGTGCTGACGATCGCAAACATCTTGCTCACGACGATCTTCGGCCTCGGCGAGCGGGACTGGTACTACGAGCGCGTCGTCCTGCGTTCGATCCGCCGCGTGGTCAAGCGCCAGGGGCGAGAGATCCAGCGCTCGGACGTTCCCGGAGTCTTCTTCCTTGAAATCGATGGCCTCGCCGAGCCCGTGTTGCGCCGAGCGATCACGAACGGGCACTGCCCGACGATGGCGCGCTGGATGCAGGACGGCAGCCACCGGATAGTCAAATGGGAATGCGATCTCTCGTCGCAGACGAGCGCCTCGCAGGCGGGACTGCTTCAGGGCAGCAACGACGACATCCCGGCGTTCCGTTGGTATGAGCGCGAGAGTGGCAACCTGGTCACGTCGAGCAGCGCAAAGGATGTCGCGATGGTCGAACAGCGGCTGTCGACCGGCAAGGGTCTGCTCGCCTACGGCGGCACCAGCCGCGGCAACCTGATGTCTGGCGACGCGCCGCGATCGCTCCTGACACTCAGTAGGGTTCGCGACAAGCTCTACTCGCGCGACTTCTACGCCTACTTCGCCGACCCGTACAACCCATCGCGCACGATCTCGCTGGGCATCTGGGACGTCATCACCGAGAAGATCGAGGCGCGCCGCCAGAGGCAGCTCGACATCCAGCCGCGCGTCAGTCGCGGCGGCATCTACCCGCTGCTGCGCATGGGCATGACCGTCGTGATGCGCGACTTCAACATCTTCAGCCTGATCGGCGACATGTTCGAGGGAGTGCCGACCAGCTACGCCACGTTCGTCGGCTACGACGAGGTCGCGCACCACTCTGGGATCGAGCGCCGCGACGCACTCGACGTGTTGCGTCGCCTCGACCAGCAGTTTGCCCGGCTTGAGCGCATTGCTGAGTTTGCGCCGCGTCCGTACAAGTTCGTTGTGCTCTCGGACCACGGCCAGAGCCAGGGCGCGACTTTCTTGCAGCGCTACGGCGAGACGCTCGAATCGGTGGTTGACCGCGCGATCGCCGATCACCACGACGTCGCGAAGATTGAATCTCCCGACGAAGCGTGGGGAAGCATCGGCGGCGCCGTAACTCAGATCGCGAACGCCGAAGGCGCCACCGCGACGGTCGTCCGCAAGCAGGTCGAGCGCCGTGAACCCGGAGCAGACCAGGCGCGTTTTGGTCCTGAGCTCGCCAACCAAGAGCGCGAAAGCAAGATCGAGGAGTCGGCCGAAAAGCCCGACGTGATCGTGCTCGCCTCGGGCAATCTCGGTCTGATCTATTTCCCGGACGAGAAGGTTCGCCTGACGCGGGAGGCGATCGACCGCGAGTACTCCGGCCTGATCACCACTCTTGCTACGCATCCCGGAGTCGGTTTCGTGATGGTCGATTCAGAAGACGGCCCGGTCGCGATCGGCGCCGACGGTTTGCAGCGACTCGCAACTGGCGAGGTGGAGGGCGCAGATCCGCTCGAGCACTTTGGCAAGCACGCAGCAACGCACCTCGCTCGCAACAGCGCCTTCAAGAACGCACCAGACATCTACGTCGTGAGCATGTTCGACCACGAATCCGGTGAGGTAGCGGCCTTCGAAGAGCTAGTTGGATCCCACGGCGGGCTCGGCGGAACTCAGTCCGAGCCGTTCGCGCTTGTGCCATCAGAGTGGTCGCAGGCACCGGACGAAATCATCGGTGCGCGAGCGATGCACCTCGAACTCGTGCGCTGGCTTGAAGAAGTCGGTGTGCGACCGAAGGAGTCCGCATGAGCAACCAGTCGTCGATGTTCGAGGCCGAGCCCGAGCCCGAAGGGCGCGACTGGGGCGTGCTCGGCACGATGGCCGGGTGGTCGTGGCGAATTCTCGTCTGCGCCGCCGCGCTCGCACTGATCGTTGCGATTCTTATTGAGCTGAAATTCGTGGTCATTCCACTGCTGCTGGCGCTTCTGATCTCGTCGGTCCTTGCGCCTCTGGCCGCAGGATTCGAGAAGCGGGGCATCTCCAGGGGCTTTGCCTCGACGCTGACCGTGTTGGTTGCGATCAGCGTTCTCGTGGGATTTGCGCTGCTTGCGATCCCTCCATTCATCACGAACATCGACAGTTTCAAGCACGCATTCGACAACACCGGCGACGAGCTCTACGAGTGGCTCAGCGGGTCGCCGTTCAACTTGGACAGCGCGCAGATCGTTGATCTGAAGCAGAGCGTCCAGGAGGCGATTCCGGAGATCCAGGACTGGCTGATCCAGGGAATAAAGGCCGCTGCCCCGTTGATCGCGCAGGCGATTGCGATGGTCGGTTTGACGATCGTCCTCACGGGCTACCTGCTCGCCGGCGGCGACCGCTATTGGCAGTGGGTCCTTGGATTCTTCAGCCCGGTCAACCGCCCTGGGATCAACGAGCTTGGTGAGACGGCCTACCGGAAGCTGGCCACGTATCTTCAGGCGACGGCTCAGATGGCGGCGCTGTACGGCGCGGGTGTAGCGCTGTTCGCTTTCACCTTCGGCGTCAAGCTTGCGCTCGTACTCGGAATCGTCGTATTCCTTCTCGCCTTCCTGCCGATCATCGGGGCGTGGGTTTCGGGCGCGCTGGTCGCCGTGATGTCGTTCGTTTCGGGCGGGATCTGGACGATGGTCGCAATGATCTTCGTGCTGCTGATTCTCTCGCAGATCAACAGCATCTTCGTGCGGCCGCGGATTGTTGGTGAGCGAGTCTCGCTCGTCCCCGTGGTGACTCTCACCACGGTGCTCGCGGGCACAACGATTGGCGGCGTGATCGGCGGAATCCTCGCGGTGCCGCTCGTGGCCACGGTCGCCGGTGCACTCGGTCAAGTTCGTCGCTGGCGCGTCAAGGGGGGCGTGCCGACCGGCGACCCGATCACCGACAAGCGCCTCGATCCAGACGTCGAGACCCGCTAGACAGACGCAAGCTGGAGCGCGACGCCGTAGAGGATGTCGTGTTCCGAGACGACAACCTCATCGAGCTTGAACGCCTTGAGCGCGGAAACCAGGATTGCCGCGCCGGCGACGATCGTCGGCGCGCGGTCGGGGTGGAGGCCAGGGACCTTGCGGCGATCTTCGAGTTTCATGCCCGCGAGCGTTTGGAGTAGGCGCTCGGCGGCATCGATGGTGATCGGATAACCGTGGACCTTCCATGGGTCGAACGGCACAAGTTCTTGATCCACCGCGGCGAGGACGGTCGGAGTGCCAGCGACGCCGATGCCATTGGCAACTTCGCGGCGGAACTCCGCGGGCACGGCGTCGAGGATGATCGTCTGAGCCTCGTCGAGCAGCGATTGGATTTCTTCCTGGGGCGGTGGGTCGCCGTTCAGCCAACGCTCGCTCTGCCGCACGGCTCCGAGCTTCGTCGATACGTGAAAGAGCAGCTCGCCCTCGGCGCCGACGATGAACTCGGTCGAGCCGCCGCCGATGTCAACGATCATCGATCGGCCAGACCCGCTCAACGCGTCGCCGGTCGAGGCTCCGAGGAACGTCAACTCGGCCTCCTGATCGCCGCCGATCACCTCGATCGGGAGTCCTTGCCTGCTGCCCACCTGCTCGGCGAAGTCCTCGCCGTTGGATGCCTCTCGCACGGCTGATGTGGCAACGCCGCCGATGCGGTCGCAACCCGCGAGGACGATCTCGCCCGCGTACTCCTCAAGCGCGTCCATCACGCGTTCGATCGCCCGGTCGTTCAACGCGCCGGATTTATCCACGCCGTCTCCGAGCCGCGTAACGATCGACCGCCGCGAGATCTCCGAAATCTCGCCGTCGGCCACGTCGGCGAGCAGCAATCGCGTTGAGTTGCTGCCTATGTCTATCGCTCCGATTCGCATCTGTTCCGGGCACGATCCTAGAATCCGCGCACATGACTTGCGATCGAGTCGAACCATCCGCATCTGGTTCTCCACCAGGGAAGACCCAACATCGATCGGACGATTCATGGCGAATTCCCTGCGCGCGTTCGCACTTCACCACAATCGCGTGACGCGGCACACAGGGCAGGTCTTCTTATGCCGCCTCAAGGACGCCGAAGAGCGTCGCTAGTCAAGCCAGATTCGCGCTTCGCGGATAAACCACTGATGGATCCGTCAACACGTTCACGACCGCCGGCTTCCCACTCTCAAAGGCACGCTCCAGCGCCGGGCGCAGCTGGTCCGGCGACTCGACGAACTCGCCGTGGCCGCCGAGGGTCTCGGCGATCGTGTCGTAACGCATGCCGGGCGTGAGCTCGGCCGCAACCGAGTAGCCGTACAAGAACTCCATCGGGTGCTTCTCCAGCGCCCAGATGCCGTTGTTGCCGATGACGGCCACGGCCGGGATCTCGTGGCGCACCAAAGAGTCGAAGTCCATTCCCGCAAAACCGAATGCCCCGTCACCCATCATCATCACAACCTGCTTGCCGGGCTTGGCGAGAGCTGCGGCCATCGCGTAGCCGGGGCCGGTGCCAAGGCAGCCGTACGGACCGGGGTCCATCCAGCACCCGGGCTCATAGGTGTCGATGTACTTTCCGGCGTAGCTCACGAAATCGCCGCCGTCGCAGACGATCGTCGCGTCGCGGTCCAGCATCGGTGCGAGCTCGGCATAGACACGAACGGGGTGGAGCGGCGAGCGTGAGTCCTCAAGCTCCGCCGTCTCGGCCGTGCGCTTCTCTGTCTCGACGCCGCGCAGATGTTCGATCCAGGCGCGGCGAGATTCGCTGAACTCGCCGCCGCCAGAGCGCAGGGCGGAAAGCGATGCTGCGATACCGCCAACGAGCTCGACCGAGATCGGTCGCTCGGTCTTCTTGCTCGGCGGCGAAGAGTTCAGGACGATCAGCTCCGTGTCCTCGCCGAACGAACCGCCAAAGCCCAGGCGAAAGTCCAGCTGCGCGCCGATCACCAGAGCAACGTCGGCGCCCTTCAAAGCAGTCGAGCGCGCACGCGCAAAGAAGTGAGGATGATCGGCGGGCAGGCACCCGCGGCCGAGGCCATTCAAGAACACCGGCACACCGAGTTCCTCCGACAACTTCAAAAGCTCCTTCTCGCCGTGGCCCCAGTAAAGCCCGGAGCCAGCCATCACGACCGGGCGCTCGGCGCCAGCCAACAGCGCAGCGGCGCGATCGATCAGCGAGCCGTCCGCGGCGGGAGCGGCGACGGGATCCGGCACGGCGAAGGGCTCCTCGGAAACCGCGCCCTCCATGAAAACCATGTCCATCGGCAGATCCACAAATGCCGGACCACCCGGAGGCCCGCATGCCGCGTCGATCGCGCGGTCGACGGTTGAAGAGATCGCGTCGGTTGAAACAGCGGTTTCGGCAAATCGGGTGACCGGGGTCATGAACGGAACGTGGTCGATCTCCTGGAGCGATCCCTGGCCCCAGCGGAATGCCGGCGCGCGTCCGCCAAGTACCAGCATCGGAGACTCGTTCTCAAAGGCGCCCGTCACCGCGCTCATTCCGTTGGTCACGCCGGGGCCGGCCGTCAGCGCGCAGACGCCAGGTTCACGCGTGACCTTCGCCCAACCCTCCGCCGCGAAAGCAGCTGTCTGCTCGTGGCGCACATCGATGATGTCGATTCCGCGGTCGCGGCAGCCGTCATAGATCGGAAAGATGTGCCCGCCCGAAAGCGTGAAAAGCTTGCTCACGCCGGCTGCCTCAAGGCGCCGCGCGACAAGTTTTCCGCCGTGCTCGGGGACTGCTTCAGCGGCCCCGGATGTCTCCCCGTCGCTCATTCGAGGGATCAGCCTAGCCATCTTCGACCATACAAATCTCAGCGATCTGGACGAAGATCTACCCGAACTGGACGGCGTCCATTGGACGCGAGGCCACCAGACCCTGTACGGGCGTCCAATATTTCGAAAATCCACCCCATGGTCTCCTCACTTCTGCTTAGAATGGATGTAGTGATTGCAGTCTGCTTCTGAGATTGCGACCGAGCGTCAGAACATAGGTTTCAGCCGTCGACAAGCCCCTGTCGCGGAGATTCCGAGGGTCGAACATTCGTCCAGTTGGGGCTGATCGAACGTTTGACTCTGTAGCACCGGGGGGAAACCACGACAAGGCCGCTGATAATTCGCGAAATTGTCCAATTGATCAGGGAAGTGCACCAATGTCAGTGATCGAAATCCACACCGACGACGCTCTGGAAACCTCGGACGAAGTACGTCTGCTTATCGAAACTTGCCGTCAGAAGAACGTGGCAACTCTCGGTGAAGCGATGGCATTGGCCGTGGACGGCGGAGTCGAAGGCGTCGAGCCCGAAGTTCTGCGCGTCTGGCTGGAGAACGCCGACATCGATGTCCTCGACGAGATGGACGAGGCCCACGAGGGCGAGGCCAACTGGACCGCCGCGATCGCCAGGCGCACGAAGACTTCGCGCCGAATCGCCGACAGCCCGGCTGCCGAGGCAACGACCACTGATTCACTCCAACTCTTTCTCAAGGAGATCGGCCGCGTCAATCTCCTGACCGCCGCCGAAGAGGTGCAGCTCGCCAAACGCATCGAGCGCGGCGACATGGACGCCAAGGACAAGATGGTCGAGGCCAACCTGCGACTTGTCGTCTCGATCGCCAAGAACTACCGCAACCAGGGCCTCAGCTTCCTTGACCTGATCCAGGAGGGCACGCTCGGCCTCGTCCGCGCCGCCGAGAAGTTCGACTACCGCAAGGGCTTCAAGTTCAGCACCTACGCAACGTGGTGGATCCGCCAGGCGATCGCCCGCGCACTCGCCGACAAGGGCCGCACGGTCCGCATCCCCGTTCACGTGGTCGAGCGCCTGAACAAGATCACTCGCGCCGAGCGCCAGTTGCTCAGCGAGTACGGCCGCGAGCCCACGATCGCCGAGATCTCAAAGGCCACCGAGATCAAGCCCGACGAAGTCGAGACGATCAAGCGCCTTTCGCAGACACCGATCTCGCTGGAGAAGCCGGTGGGCGACGAAGAAGAGTCAGAGTTTGGTCAGTTCGTGGCCGACGAGAACGCCCCGGACCCATTCGATGCTGCGGCAGATTCGCTGCGAACCCAGAACCTCCACAACGCCCTCGCGAACCTGTCCTACCGCGAGCGTCGAGTTCTAGAGCTGCGCTTCGGAATTGACGGAGAAGCGCCGAAAACGCTCGACGAAGTCGGCAAGGTCTTCAACATCACCCGTGAGCGCGTCCGCCACATCGAGACCCACTCGCTGCGCAAGTTGCGCAAGCTCAGTTGGTCACAGGGCTTGCGCGAAGTCGCTTGACCTGCGAGTAAGGCGTTTCAAGGCCTAAAGCCCCATGTTTCAGTGCCGATAGGCATTGGACATGGTTGACGTAGACGCAGCTCTCAAACATATGTTCACCGAGGGTGGCTCCGACCTTCACGTAAAGGTCCCCGCCCCGCCGATGATGCGCCTCAATGGCGTGCTCACGGCTATTCCAGGTGCCGACAAGGTCATGCCCGACGACTCGCTCGGCGTGCTCAGGCACATCACACGCGATAAGCCGGACAAGTACGAAGAGTTTGAGCAGAACGGCGAAGTGGACTTCGCGTACCCGCTGCCCGGCGTCGCCCGCTTTCGTGTAAACGCGTTCACGCAGCGCGGATCGTGTTCGATCGTCATGCGAGGTATCGGCATGGACATCAAGACGATTGACGAACTGATGCTGCCTCCGGCCGTCAAGCGCCTCGCAGAAGAAGAGCGTGGCGTCGTGCTCGTTACTGGCACCACGGGTTCCGGTAAGTCCACGACACTCGCGGCGATGATCAAGCAGATCAACGACAACGATGCCAAGCACATCATCACTCTTGAGGACCCGATTGAATTCCTCCACCGTGACAGCAAGTCGATCGTGCAGCAGCGCGAGATCGGCACCGACACCGAATCCTTTGGCAAGGCCCTTCGCCGAATCCTGCGTCAGGACCCTGACGTGATTCTGATCGGAGAAATGCGAGACGAGGAGACCGTGGAGACGGCCCTGTCATCCGCCGAAACCGGCCACCTCGTTTTCTCCACGCTGCACACCTTGAACGCGACCGAAACGATCAACCGCATCATCGACTTTTTCCCGCTCGAGCAAAACAAGCAGGTTCGAGCGATGCTCGCCGGAACGCTCCAGGGCATCGTTTCCCAGCGCCTTGTGCGCACGAAGGACGGCAAAGGACGCGTGCCGATCGTCGAGATCATGGTTGCGACCAGCCGCATCAAGGACATGATCAACGACCCTGAGCAGACCGAAAAGATCGGAGAAGCGATTTCGGAGGGTGCCTACTACGGCATGCAGACCTTCGACCAGGCGCTGCTCACTCACCTCACGGCAGGCAACATTTCAATGGAAGAGGCCATGAAGGCCGCGACCAGCCCGAACGACTTCAAGCTTTCCGTCGCCGCTGGTGGATCCGACGGCTCGATGGACAAGGTCATGGAGGCCGCCAAGGCCGACCACGAGGCACAGAAGGAAGCAGCCGCGGCAGCCGAGGCTGCAAAGACCGAACAAGAAGCCGCGCAGCAGCAACAGCGCATCGCCCCGTTCGGTGGGCACGCGGGCGACAGCCACTCCGCAGTCGCACAGCTCGATCCCGAGGATATTGCTCGCCGGATGGCGGAGCAGCAGCAGCCCGTCGCCCCTGGTGGCGGAGCGCAGCCGCCGAGTCAGAACGGCGTCGGTTAGCTCGCAAATCTGGCCTCGGGGAGCACCGCTTCACTTTGTGAAGTATCAGCGCTATCCTTTGTATATGGCCACAAAGACTCAAACCGACGCTGCCAACGCAGATTGCGGTGTCTGTGCGACGGCCGAGATTCTCTGCAGCAAGTGGACGGCGATCATCATTCGCGATCTTGCCGAAACCGACTCACGTTTCTGCGAGCTTGAACGCTCACTTGACGGCATCAGCCCCCGCACCCTCAGCCTGCGCCTGCGCGAGCTTGAGGCCAACGGGATCGTCGAGCGCCGCACTTACGCCGAGGTTCCGCCGCGCGTCGAATACGCATTGACGAAGAAGGGCGAGGCCCTGATTCCGATCGTTGACGCCATGCGCACATACGGCGAGCAGTGGCTCGGCGAGTTGTGTGGACGCGAAGGCCGCCAAGCCGCCCGCGCACGCACCAAGCAATTTGTAGCCGCGTAAACGCCGCGCCATCTCGCGTCCATTCTGCTGATTCTCGGCAGGATGCCGCCAACCCGCGCAGAATCCGTCTTTCATGCGCGATCGAATGCTTCACGACTCACTGCGCGCGCTTACGGACGATGCCGCGCGCCTGCTCGAGGACCTGCTCACCGCCGGTGCCGAAATCCCCTTCGAAGTCGGTGACGCCGGCCAGCACACGCCGGGCGAAAAGGCCTCAGTCACGATGTTCGCTTACCGGCCGCTGACGGCTGAGTTTGTCGCCTCGCACGCAGGCCAGTTGCGCTCGCTCCCAACTTTCGAGAATGCAGCCCACAATCTCGCCCGCACTCGCGGCGTGATCGCGTACCTGCGCGTTCGCAACGAGCCGGTGCTGGATGTCGGCGAACTCACTCATGCCCGCCTTGGCGTGCTTGCATTTCTCTCTTCAGTATGGCGGGACGCCGAGCGCTTTGAGTACTGGGGCGATCGGTTCGAACGTGCCTATTCCGAACTCGAGTCGATCTCGCTGGCCGAGCGACTTGTCACCACGGTCTTCATCCCGGTTCGCGGCGTCGCGCTTTCGGAGGGTTCGATCAACCTCGGCGCTGGTGTTGAGCTGATCTCTGCCGACGAGCTTGAACCCGCCTGCGCAGATCGCTTCAGCGATCAGACCGAGGGCGCCGACTGCTTCTGCTCGATCTCGGTCGCCGCGCCGAGCGATGCAGCCACGCCGATGTCGGCGATTCGGCTTTCTGCTCGCGCGTTGTTGACGGCGCTGCGGCTATTCCGCCCGGGCAGCGTCGCTCTCGGTATGACCGCGCAGGCCGACATCGCCGGTTCGTGGCACCAGGTTTCGATGCCCTTCAGCGGCCGCTCCCGTGAAGACGCTTGGCTGCTGCGCCCCTCGGATGAAGAAGAACTGCGCCAGTTCGTCAACGCGGTGCGTCGCGTTGAGCGTCGAACGCGGATCGCCTGGGCGCTGAAGCGCTTTGAGACTGGACTTGAGCGCACCGTTCCCGCCGAGGGACTCACCGACTTTCTGCTCGCGCTTCGTGCATTGCTGGAAGCCGACGACGACCGCGGCAAGGCTGCGCTCCCGGCCCGGGTCAGCGCCCTTTGCGCGCAGGACGCAGAGCGCATTCGTGTGCGCGAAGAAGTCGAAGCTGCGTTTGCGCTTGAACGCCTTGCGATCGACGGCCAGGTTGGCCGCGCCGACCGCAAGCGCCTCGAGAAGCTCGCTCCGCTGGACGTCATCGCTGGCGCCGAGCGCCACCTGCGTGCACTTCTGCACGACCTGGTCTGCGGCTACCTGGCGACCGATCTCAAAAGCCTCGCTGACGAAATCCTCACTAGCGACGGCGAGCCTGCCGACATCGAGATGCTCGCCGAGGATCCGGTTTATCTCGAACCCGTGCCAGATCCCGGCGCGCCGCCCGCCGCCGACCCGATGCAGACCGTCGAGTTCGAAGCAGTGTTCGACGACACTGCCGAGATCAGCGCGATCGACATGCGCGATGAGCCCGAAGCTGACTTTGACGCGCCACGCGGCGACGTTGATGACAACGTCTGGACGTTGCGCCCGGCCGCCGAGATTGCCGCCGCGCCTGAAGTATCGGACGAGTACGAATACGAAGAGCCTTCGCCTGAAGTACACGCGCTGGCCGACGAACTCGCAGAGAAGTTTGATTCGGGACTCAACGACACGATGGAGTCGATGGAGTTCGACATGCTGCCGCCCGAGCGCCTCGAGGAGCCGGTCGCGCAGATCACTCCGGAGCCGATCATTGAGCCCGAGCCCGTTGCGGAGGACATCGTCGTCGTCCCCGAGTGGGAAGAATCGCCAGAGCGTAAGCCTGTCGCCGAAATGCGCAGCGACGTGACCAGTAGCTTCACCTTCGATTTCGAGACGGTCGAAACCCCGCCCGCGCCGACCCCGAGCCAGTCGAACAAGGTCGCGCAGGATTCCGAAGAAGTGGCCGCCGCCCCGGACTTCCCGATTCCAGAGTTCGGCGTGCCGATCGGCCGCGGTCCGGCAGCAACGCGCAGCGACGAAGAGGTCGATGGGCGCGAGCAGCACACGAACTTCCGCGAGATCATGAACGAGAACTTCGAGCACCCGGCGCGCGCGGAAGACGAGACCGCGACGACGCCGGTCGGCCGCGACGGTCGCCCGCACCTGATCGCGCTCGACGGCGCGCCCGACCAGGCATCGCCGCGAATCGTGCACCCCGGCCGGGCCGAGAAGCCGCTGATCCCACTCGATCCAGACCTGACTGTTGAATACGACGTCCTCAATGCGGAGAACAGCGCCGAAGAGAACGCGCAGCTTGCTTGGAGCCAGCAGTTCCTCGGCAATCGTCAAGAAGAGACTGCGGAGGCTGAACAAACCGTCGAAGAGCCCGAGCCGCGCCTGCTTCCGCCGGTGCGCCCGGTCCCGGATCTCGTCCTCGCGACCTTCCCCAAGCCGGCCGAACAGGTCGAGCCCGAGGGTCACAACAGCGAGGACGACCGCAACCACCGCATCGGTCCCGCCACAGTCGAGTTTCGTCCGGTCGTCGATCCCAACACGGACGACCCTGATGACTTCGCCGGCGCTGTCTAAGAGCGCTTGCCCGGGATGCGGGCTCGAACTTGAAGTAGTTGACGGCCCGACGCACGACTACATCGGTGCCAGCCCTGCCTGCTGGGCGCTCTACGGCCAGGTGCTCGCTCGCGATTACGGCGAGTACGGCATGCCCGATGAGCACAAGTTCGTCGTTGACGCCTACGCGATCCAGCACCCCGGCGAGAACGAGCCACGAGCTCGTCAGTCGGTCGGAGTGCACCTGATCCGCCTCTGCCTGATGCTCGAGCGCGAAAAGCCCCAGCGCTACGCCACGGCGCTGATGACGCGCGCCACGCACGGCGGGCTGCACGTGCCCTGGTTCGATCCGGTGACGCCGCTCGGCACGATCACCGCAGCCGACGTGCTCGCCGCCGAGGGCAAGGAAGCGCACATCGCCATGTCACGCAAGTGGGCAGAAGATCAGTGGGCCGCCTGGGCCGGACAACACGAGATCGTTCGCCGTTGGTGCGACGCGCTCGAAGCTCAGCTCCCGGACTACACGCCCGAGATCGACTAGCCCTCGAGCAGCGTGTTGACCATGTGCACAAGGCCCTCGACGCCGTGCACATCGTCGGAGAACAGCGGCACCTCGATGAGGTTGTCGGTCGAGAGTGACTTCTCGAGGCGCTTGATGTTCTCGGCATCGCGCTTGCCCAGCAGGCGCTGGCGATCGTAGTTCTCCATCACGCGCGCGGCGAGCTCGTCGTCGAGATCCTCGGGCAGCTGCTTCTTGGCGCGGTAGTAATCCGGCCGCACCTTGTTGACGATCGCGCCGCAGAAGGGGAGCTTCTGTTCTTTGAGCACGCGACGGAAGAAGATCGCCTCGTCCACCGGTTCGTTCTCTGGCGAGCAAATCAGGAGGAAGGTCGAGGTATCGCCGCGCAGAAGCTCGTCGACGCGCTGCGCGCGTTCGCTGAATCCGGAGGCCATGTCCGTGAAGTTCGCGAAGAACTCGGAGAGGTCGTTCAGCAGATCGACTCCCGTGACCTTCTTCATCGCCGAGAACAGCATGCTGCCCCCGCGACCGGCGATCCTCAGTCCAAAGCGACCTGGCGCAAGGAAGACGCGAAGCGCGCGGCCCTCGACGAATCGCGCGAGGCGCTTGGGAGCATCAAGAAAGTCCAGTGCGTTGCGGGAAGGGGGCGTGTCGAGCACGAGCAGGTCGAACTCGCCGCTCTCGTGCAGCTCAAGCAGCTTCTCCATCGCCATGTACTCCTGCGAGCCGGCGATCGCGTTTGAGAGCTCTTGGTAGATCCGGTTGCCCAGGATGTTCTCGTACGTCTCGTTGTCGGGCGCGTAACGCAGGATCAGGTCATCGAAGGTGCGCTTTGGATCGAGCATTGCGGCGTGCAGCTCGCCGGTGATCTCCATGCCGTAGGGATCAAACAGCGCCGGATCGACCTGGCGCAACTCGGTGCCGAGTTCGGCAAGGCCCAGCGAGTCCGCCAGTCGCTTGGCAGGGTCGATCGTGAGCACGGCCACCTTGAGGCCGCGGGCGGCCATGCCGATTGCGATCGATGCGCTCGTCGTCGTTTTACCGACGCCGCCAGAACCCGCGCAGACGACTACGTCCTTGCCCTCGAGATGTCTGGCCAGATCCATTACTTCGCCACCCGTGTGAGCGGCTCTGACAGGTCACTGCTGAGCTTGTCCGCGAGCTCGTTGAGTTCCTGTCGACCGATTGACTTCTCATACAGGAAAGGCAGATCGATCAGCGGTCGCTTCAGCTCCTTCGCCAAACGCTCGTACTGTCCGGCCTGCCTGACCGCCCGCTCGGACTGCAACACGGCGGCCTCGATAGGCGCGACCTGATCCTTCTTCTTCAGCAGGTCGAGCTCTTTGGGTGTGAAGTATTCGGGCTCCAGAAAGTTCACGATTCCGAGCGCGATGTCGAGCCCGACGCGCTCTTTCAGTTCGCGCCGCAGATCGAGGGTCTCGTTGACCGGCATCTCTTCGGCCGTCGCGACGGCGACGATCGCGGTCGTCGCGGGGTCGTGCAGAAACGACTGGATGTATCCGGCCTGACGATGGATCGGCCCGACGCGCGCGATCTTCTTGAAGGTCTCGGGGGCTTCAAGCATCGCGAGCGCGTGGCCCGTCGCAGGGGCGTCCACGATCACGAGGTCATAAGGCTCCGAGCGCTTCTTCAATCGGTCCGGCTGCGCCAGCTCCCAAACCTTGCCGATCGTCACGAGCTCGGCGAGCCCGGGCGTCGCCGCGGCGAAGTAGTCGAATATGCGGTTCTTGAACAACATGTCGTAAACCGGTCGCACCTTGATCTGCAGGAGCAGGTACTCCTCGATCGCGTGCTGCGGGTCGATTGCGATCGCCGACAGGTCCGGTACGAGTTCGACTTCTTCGAAACCGCGGGTCGAGACGTTGAAGAGGCTGTGCAGGCGTTCGCGCGCATCCAGCTCGCAGACGATCGTGCGCAACCCCGCATGGGCAGCTGCCAGACCGAGGGCGGCGGCGACGGTCGTCTTTCCGACTCCGCCTTTTCCGGTCACGAAAAGCAACCTGTGTTCGAACAGATCCTTCGGTGGTGGTGCGGTTGCCGGTCCTGGCATCAGAGGCAGGCTATCTCCCATCGGCCGCTTCGCGAAACGTCCTCCGCACCCAAAATCGCGGTAGGTCAGCCTGCAATCCCGCTCCAGCTCTGGAAATCCGACATGACGTTTGTGCAGGAATACGCACAAGCCGTGCGAATGAAGGGGTCATAGAGCCCTCTCCCGGGGTTCATCCGACTTCTTAGCCCTCTCTATCTGGGAGCCCGCCACACCATGACTGACACGACGAAGAACACGACGAAGGCCAAGGTCATCGCCTTCGCCAACCAAAAGGGTGGCGTGGCCAAGACGACCACGACGCTGAATCTTTCGGCTGCCTTCGCCGAGGAGGGCCACAAGGTCCTCTGCATCGACATGGACCCCCAGGGCAACCTGACGATGTCGCAGGGCATCGACCCCGACACCGTGGAAACAAGCATCTACGACGTGCTCGTGAACAAGGTGCCGATCAGCGAGATCATCGTCCACCGTGAGATCGACGTGGCCGTCGCCTCGATCGACCTGGCTGGAGCGGAGATGGCGCTGTCCTCCCAGATCGGTCGCGAGCGCGCGCTCGACAAGGCACTCAATGAAGTTCGCGATGTCTATGACTTCATCTGCATCGACACGCCGCCGAGTCTCGGACTGCTGACGATCAACGCTCTCACCGCCGCTGACAAAGTTATTGTTCCCGTACAGTGTGAGTACCTCTCGATGAGGGGTCTCATCCAGCTGCAGAACACCCTGGAGATGATCCGAGAGAACCTGAATCCGGATGTCGACATTGAAGGCATCCTCCCGACTCTGGTCGATTCGCGGACACTCCATGCAAAGGAAGCGATTGAGCTTCTGGAAGAAAACTTCGGCGACCGCGTTTTCGCGTCGCGAATCAAGAAGACGATTCGTTTCGCCGAGGCTCCCGTAAAGGGAATGTCAGTCCTTAAATACGACCCAGACGGCATCGCCGCGCAGTCCTACAGAGATCTGGCCAAGGAGGTCATCGCAAATGGCAAGTCATGACAGACCTCCGAACGACGCGTCTGACGATCAGGCCAAGCCGAACAAGCCGGCCGTGAACAAGCGCGCGAGTATGCGCGAGGGACCACTGGCGTCGCTGTTCCGCAAGACCGAGCCCGACACTGTGCCCGCGCCGGAGGCGACCGAATCGGTCGCCCCGGACTCTGAAGTACCCGCGCCCGAGCCCGTGGCAGAGGCCCCTGCGCCGCGCACGCCCGCCGCCTCATACGGTGACTCGACTAACGCAGAGCGCGAGGCCAACACCACCTCCAGCGACGTCCCGGCCAAGGAGCGGCTGAAGAAAGTCTTTGACATGCACGTCCCGTCGTCGATTATCGATGGCAACACCGACGAGCCGCCGGCCGCGCACTACGGCCGCAGTATTCCCGATGCGAACGGCCCGGCCTTCAGCCAGGGTCCGCAAGGCGTCGTCACTCCCGTACTCCGTGTCGTCGGCGTCGGCGGGGCAGGAGTCAACGCGGTCGATCGCATGATCGAGGCCGGCGTGACGGGCGTCGAGTTCATCGCCATCAACACCGACATGCAGTCGCTGCAGGGCAGCGCCGCAGACATCAAGCTGCACATCGGCGCCGACATCACCCGCGGCCTCGGCGCAGGGGCAGATCCCGAGCAGGGCGCGCGCGCAGCAGTTGCCGACTACGACGCGATCAAGCGCGTCCTCAAGGGCAGCGACATGATCTTCATCACGGCTGGAGCCGGCGGTGGCACCGGAACGGGGGCCGCACCGATCGTCGCGCGCATTGCGCGTGAGGTCGACGCGCTGACCGTCGGCATCGTCACCACTCCGTTTGGTTTCGAGGGCACGCGCCGCAAGGGCGCCGCCATGCTGGGTGTGGAAGCACTCGCAGACGAAGTCGACACCCTGATCGTTGTCCCGAACGACCGCCTTCTCTCGATCCTCGACAAGAACACTTCGATGGTTGAGGCCTTCGGCGTCGCAGACGACGTTCTGCGCCAGGGCGTCCAGGGCATCAGTGACCTCGTCACGCTGGCCGGACTGATCAACATCGACTTCGCCGACGTGCGCACGATCATGTCCGACGCCGGCCAGGCCCTGCTCGGAATCGGCATGGGCACCGGCGGCGCAGACACGCGCAGCACCGACGCCGCAAACCAGGCCGTCAGCTCGCCGCTACTTGAGACCAGCATCGAAGGCGCCCGCGCGATCCTCTTGTCGATCACCGGCGGCCCGGATCTTTCCCTCTGGGAAGTCAACGAAGCCGCGCAGATCGTCCAGGAAGCCGCCCACCCCGAGGCAAACATCATCTTCGGCGCGATGGTCGATCCGAACCTCACTGACCAGGTGTGGATCACGGTCATCGCCACGCGCTACGGCGACCACCGTCAGCAGACAGTTCGCGGCGCTGCTGCGGCAGGCGGCGTACGTCAGAGCGCTTTGATCGAGGCCACTCGTGCAGACCGTGAACCGCGTGTCTCGCGCGGCGGTCGCGACAGTGGAACTGCGCTCAGCGACATGGACGTGCCTGAATTCGTTCCGCGCGGCTGAGCATGCACGAGTGGTACCAAATCGGTACCATGCGTCGATGGCCACAAATCTGAGACTCAGCGAACAAGCCGCAGCGGCCGTCAAGGCCGAGGCGGAACGCACTGGGCGCTCCCAGCAAGAAGTAATCCGAGCGGCAGTAGACGCCTACCTCACGCCGAGTTCCGCCACCCCGACCGGCACGCCGTCGTGGCGTGATCAGTTGATCCCGCCCAAGGAGCCCTTCCGAACGATCCCTGAGTCTGAGATGTTGACGATGCCCGAGGGCATGACATCCCTCGACCTGATGGATCGGGAAGACCGGTTCTGACCGGCGCGCACGTGCTCGTATATCTCGATTCAAGCGCGATCGTCAAACGAGTGGTTCTCGAAGAACACTCGCAAGCCCTTCGCGAGCGTCTCTCGACACTCGAGGCCGGCGCCAATGAGCTGCTCACGTCCACACTTGGTTGGATTGAGGTGTCGCGCACATTGCAGCGGCGCCTTGCACTCGATGACTTGGGGTCCAGCGGGGACTTCGAATCCCGCGCGCTCACCGGTGTCGCAGGATTTCCGATGTCGTATGAGGTCGTGGGAGTCGCACGTCGAATCGGTACGGCAGCGCTGCGAAGTCTCGATGCCGTTCATTGTGCAACCGCGACGGTCGCGCAAGCTGACCTGCTGATCACCTACGACAAGGGGCTTGCTTCGGCTGCCAGCTCGATAGGTCTGACAGTCGAGAGCCCGGGAGCAGAGGCATGACCGCTCGTGGCGCCATCGCCGCCGGACACCCGCTCACCGCAGAGGCTGGCGCGGCTGCGCTCCGCGAAGGTGGCAACGCAGTCGATGCTGCGGTGGCCGCGATGCTCACATCCTTCATAGCCGAGTCTCCGCTGACCGGCATCGGTGCCGGCGGCTTCATGTTGATCCACACGCCCTCGGGCGAGTCTCACTTGCTGGACTTCTTCGTCAGCTCACCGCAGACCGTCGCGCCAGCCGCCGACCAGATGGAGTTCATGGTTGACTTCGATGGGGCGCTACAGCAGTTCAACGGCGGCGCCCCGACGTGCGGCGTTTACGGCACTGCCGCGGGGCTCTGGAGTGCGCTCGATCGCTTCGGAACGATGCCGATGACGGAACTCGCGCGGCCGGCGATCGAGCTCAGCCGCGCAGGCGTACCGACCAGCGAAGTCCATGCGTTTCTGTATCGCATCCTCGCGCCGATCCTGACTGCCTGGCCCGAGGGCCGCGCGGTCTATGCGCCCGACGGCAATATGCCGCAGGTCGGCGAGCTGCTGCTGTTGCCCGAGTTCGGCGAAGCGATAGAGCGTCTGGCCGAAGATGGCCCCGAACCGTTCTACACCGGCGAGATCGCCCAGAAGGTTTCTGAGTTCGTGACCGAGAACGGCGGCACCATCTCGCGTGAGGACCTTTCGAATTACGCCGTGATTGACCGCAAGCCTGGCGAGACCGTCTACCGCGATCACCGAGTGATCACCAATCCACCACCGTCGTCCGGCGGTCTGCTGATCGCCGACAGCCTCGTGCACCTGGGTCAGGACACGCAGGTTCAAGCCGGCGACCTCGTCGCTGCGATGGACTTCGCCAACCGGGGTCGCGACCGTGAGTTCATAGAGGGGCTCCAGCGCGACGGCTTCTGGGATGAGTTCCTGAGTGCGGGCGCAAGCTGGCTGACCGGCGAGCACGATGCCGTTCAGGGCGGCGGCGCACCGCCCGAGAGTCCTCTTGGTTCCACCACCCACATTTCGGTGCTCGACGAGGCTGGCCTCGCGGTGTCAGTCACCTGCTCGAACGGCTCCTGCAGCGGCGTGATCGTCCCGGGAACTGGCATCTCGATGAACAACATGCTCGGCGAGATGGACCTCAATCCGCTCGGAGTCGAGAACAACCGCGGCGGTGAGCGAGTGACCTCGATGATGTCTCCGACCGTCGTGGTCAAAGACGGCGAGCCGCGCATCGTGGTGGGCTCGGCGGGGTCAAACAGAATTCGCTCGGCGGTGCTCCAGACGATCGTCAACGTGATCGATCGCGGCATGAGCATCAAGGACGCAGTCAAAGCACCGCGCGTGCACTTCGAGGACGGGATGGTGCAGGCCGAACCGGGGATCGATGAGCTGGCGCTCGAGGCGATCCAGAAGGCCGGCACACCGGTCGCGCAATGGGACCGCACGAACCTGTTTTTCGGTGGCTGTCAGGCGGTCGGGCGTGACTCCGGCGGCGAGCTGGCGGGGGGCGGAGATCCGCGTCGCGGCGGCGCTTTTGTTCTTGTGTGATCCTCGGGCCGTTCGCATCCGTATTATCCGACCCTCATGTCTTTGACTGACTCTCCCGACATCGCGATCAAGGCGTCTGGACTCACCAAGAGCTTCGGTGAGACCAAGGCCGTCGTCGGCGTGGACCTCGAGGTCCAGCGCGGAACCGTCACCGCGATCCTCGGCCCCAACGGCGCCGGCAAGACCACCGTCGTTCGTATGCTGACGACGCTGCTGAAGATCGACGGCGGCGCCGCATCAGTCGGCGGGGTGGACGTGGCCAAGGATCCGAACGCCGCGCGCCGGAAGATCGGCCTGACCGGCCAGGACACAGCGGTGGACGAGCTTCTGACCGGGCGCGAGAACCTCGTGCTGATCGCGAGGCTCGCCAGGCTCGACAAGGATGACGCGACCGCCCGCGCCGACGTGCTGCTCGATCGCTTCGACTTGATGGACGCGGCAGATCGCAATGCCGGCACCTACTCGGGCGGAATGCGCCGCCGCCTGGACCTTGCGGCGAGCATGATCGCCGACCCAGAGATTCTCTTTCTCGACGAGCCCACGACCGGACTTGACCCGCGCAGCAGAATCAGTATCTGGGAGAAGATCGAGGAACTGGTCGAGGCCGGAACGACGGTTCTTCTCACAACGCAATACCTCGAAGAGGCGGACCAGCTGGCCGACGACATCATCGTGATCGATCACGGCATCGTGATCGCGCGCGGCACGTCGGACGAACTGAAGGATCAGGTCGGTGGCCAGCGGCTTGAGTTCAAGGTCAGCGGCGAGGGGGCTCTTGACCGCGCGGCCGACAAGCTCGCGGCGCAGAACGTCGAGGTCGTTGACCGCGATGATCGCGAGCACCGCATCACCGTTGCGCTCACTGACGGAGCGATCCAGATCGCCCGATTGATCGACTCGCTCGACTTCGAGGGCGTGAAGATCGAAGAGGTCTTCGTCCATCGCCCGACGCTCGACGACGTGTTCCTCACCCTGACCGGAACCCACGTCGAGTCCGACGAATCGACCGAGGAGAGCTGATGAATCACCTCTTCGGCGACACGATGCTGCTGCTCCGCCGCTCGATCACCCACACGTTCCGCAGCCCGGAGATCCTCGTCGGCGTAACGGTCTCGCCGATCATGTTCGTGCTGATCTTCCGCTACGTCTTCGGCGGCGCGATCGAGATCGCCGGCACGAGCTACGTGAACTTCCTGATGGCCGGGATCTTCGTGCAGTCGATTGCCTTCGGCGCGCTGACCACTGCGATGTCACTGGCCTACGACCTCGAGAAGGGCATCGTCGAGCGCTTCTTCACGCTGCCGATGTCGCGCCCGGCGATCGTCATCGGTCGCACGATCGCCGACGCGATTCGCGCGGTGTTCACGATCTTCATCATGGTCATCGTCGGCATCATCGTCGGCTACCGGCCCGAGGGCTCGCCGGTCGACTATGCCGCAGCCGTCGGGATTCTTGTGCTCTTCAGCTTCGCGATCTCCTGGGTGGGGGCGCTGATGGCGATCTTCATACCCAACCCGGAGGCGCTCCAGCAGCTCTCGTTCGTGATCATCCTGCCGCTGACCTTCATCAGCTCCGCCTTCGTCGACCCGGCGACGATGCCAGCGGGCCTCCAAGCCTTTGCCGAGAATCAGCCCGTCAGTCAGGCGGTGGACGCCGTGCGATCCCTTACGACAGATCTTCCGGCGGACGGATCGATCCTCAATTCGGTCCTCTGGAGCATCGGCATTCTTGTCGTATCTGTGCCGATGGTGGCCTGGGCGTTTCGTCGCGTCGGCTCGCGCTGATCGCAGCCGCGTTCACCGTACTTACACCACTTCGTATCCACACCTTCACCGGGCGGTAACCGGTCATGCTCATGTCCGGACGTAGCGTCACGGCCATGAACACTCACTCTCACGCCTTCCCACTCAATCGCGTTCTCGCGGCTCTTTTTGCCGCCTGCGCGTTGCTCGTGGTCCCCGCCGCTGCTCAGGCCGCCCCGACCACAGAAGCCAACCTCACGATCAACAGCACCGCTCCGTCGGGCGTCAAGTACGGCGACCAGGTTGCCTACACGCCCACGACCACGACCGACTCTCCGACGACCGTCACGTTGACGGTCGACGCCAGCTCTTCGGCCGTCTGCAAACTGACAACAGGCGTCGTCAGCGTCACCGGCGCCGGTACCTGCAAGATCAACGCCGCTCAGCCCGAGGACGACACGTACCTCGCCGACACGGCCTCGCAGTCCTTCTCGGTCGCCAAGGTGCCGCTGGCAGTCACGGCCTCGAGCAGCTCCGGAATCTTCGGCGGAACGATCCCGTCGATCGTCGCCTTCTACAGCGGCTTCGTCAACGGCGACAGCTCCTCGAAACTGAAGACCAAGCCAACCTGCTCGACGACGGCGATCACCGTCAGCAACCCGGGCATCTATCCGACCAAGTGCGAGAAGGCTGAATCCCCGAACTACACGTTCACCTACACCGGCGGCACCTACTCGATCTCACAGGCCCCGCTCGTGGTCGTACCGAGCGCCAAGGTTCAGCTCGGCAAGCTGCCCAAGAAGTACACCATGACCGGCTACGGCTGGCAGGGTTGGGACGACGAGGTCAGCAACGACCTGACCGGCAAGCCCAGCTGCAAAGTCTCAAAGAAGGCCAAGCGCAAGCCCGGCATCTACAAGATCAACTGCACGATCGGCAAGCTGAAGTCCCTCAACTACTCGATCACTCTCGCCACGGGATACCTGATCGTCAAGTAGAAACGCGGCGACGGGGCCTGTCGCTAGGTTGAGTGCGTGCCGTTCAAGGACTACGTAAACGACCTCAAGCCCTATGTGGCGCAGGCCCCCGTCGAACGCCTCCAGAGCGAGCTGGGGATCGCAAAGATCCACAAGCTCGCCTCCAACGAGGGTGCGTTTGGACCGGTGCCGGCCGCGCGCGCAGCTCTGTCAGGGGATTTGGACCTCGACGAGCTGCGCCGCTACCCGGACTCTGCGGCGCCCGAGCTGCACGCGAAGATCGCGGCGCTCAACGGTCTTGCGCCCGAGAACGTCGTGCTCGGCAACGGAGCCGATGAGCTGATTCGGCTGGCGGCGATGAGTGTTCTCGAGACCGGCGACAACGGGGTCTTCCCGTGGCCATCGTTCCCGACCTACGTTGCCGCGTGCTCCACGACCGGCGCCGAGGCGCGTCCGATCAACCTCACTGAAAGCTGGGAGATCGACTTCGAGGCGATGCGCGCGGCGATCTTCCCGTCCACACGGATCGTCTACATCTGCAATCCGAACAACCCGACCGGGCTGCTCGCGCCGCGCAAGAAGATCCGCGACTTCATAGCCTCGCTTCCGCCGCACGTGCTGTGCGTGCTCGATGAGGCCTATGCGGAATACGCCGAGGGCGATGACGAGCCCGAGGGTCCGCAGCTGATCCGCGAGGGCGTTGCCAACCTGCTCGTGCTGCGAACGTTCAGCAAGATCTACGGGCTCGCCGGGCTACGCATCGGGTACGGCTTCGGCTCACCTGAGGTCGCTGCTGCGGTCGATCGAATGCGCAGCATCTTCAACGTCAACGCCCTGGCTCAGCGCGCCGCGCTGGCGTCGCTCGACTCCCAGGCCGAGGTCTGGAATCGCGTCGAGCACGTCAAGCAGGCGCGCACGCAGATCCTCAAGTACCTGTCGATCGCTGGCCACAAGCCGCTCGCCTCGCGCGCAAACTTCGTGTTTGCTGAAGTTGGCGGTCGCGGGAGCGGGGCGGACGTCGAGCGCGAGCTGCTCAAACTCGGCGTTGCGGTTCGCGAGCTCTCTGGCTTTGGCGCTCCGGGAGCCTTCCGGGTGACCTGCGGGACCGACGAGGAGAACGCGGCATTTGGTGCCGCGATCGACCGTTTGACGGACGAGTAAGAGAGAGAGGGTGTCCTCGCATGCTTCAGGTGATCACTAAGAAGTTCTTTCGAGAAGAGATTCCCCTCAACTCCACCACGCATCGAGAGGTGATCTGGACGAACCGTCAGCTCTTGGAGAGAGACCCCGTAGCGCTACCCGTGGGTTCAATGGCCCCATCCACCAACGGCGAGCGCATTTCGAGTGTGACGGTCGAGGTAGTGGAACACCTCGAGGCGCAGGAATTAGACGGTAAGGACGCCGTCCTGATTGCCACGAGCGGCCGCGAGATCATCTCTGACTTGGCCGACGTGTTGTCTTTTGGTCTCAACAGCATCTTCAATTCCAATCATCAACTGGTAGATCGACTCGTTCCCGTCCAGGGGGGCGCCCGCAATCGCCATACCGCAGCCTCCGTATTACAAACGACGTTCGAGCCTTCGTCGATTCTTCTTGAGGATGAGCTCGATCAGTTTCGTCGTTTCATGCACGATCTACTCGCGCTCGAGCGGGTGGAGTACGAGCGAGTGATCAAGGCTATTCGTCGAATTGTGCGAGCCTGGTACCGAGCAGGCGAGGATCCGACGGGCTCGTACACCGACATTGTCGCGGCCTTGGAATCGCTTAGCGAGGGCATAGAAGCCCCGCGCGCGCCTTGGGAAAAACTCGAACGTCGCAAAAGGGAGTTATTTGAGCCCGCGCTCGAAGGACTTGACCCGGATCAAGTCGAGGCGATCAAGAGAGCGGTGGTTGACGCCGAGCGGCTTGGGGCGACTAGTCGGTTCGTTGCATTCGCACTGGAGTTTGTTGGACCCGAGTATTTTCGCTCGGAGGCGGTGGGCCTCGTGCGACCTGTCCGCGGTAACGACCTTGAGCGTGCCCTAAAACAGGCATATGGTGCGCGCTCTCGAAACGCTCACAGCCTCGTGGACCTCCCGGCAGAAATCTGGATTGTGGGGAATTCGGCGGACACGGCACCGGTTCAACCGTTTGGGTTGATGTTGAGTTTGGAAGGGCTCGCCCGGCTATCGCGTCATGTGGTTCGTGCGTACGTAGATCGCGCTGAAAAGAACGATCGGGAGAACTTCAATTGGCGTGAGCGCATCCCTGGCATCGTCCGGTTGGAGGCTGCCCCGCAGTACTGGATACACAACCCTGCCGGTTTTGACAACCGATCTGCTCAACGCTATTTCCGTAGCTTTGTAGAAAGCCTTCAGCAGGTCGCTGCCGGCGAAGAAGACGCGCTCGTC
Organism: Solirubrobacterales bacterium; assembly: GCA_016185345.1. Lineage (GTDB taxonomy): Bacteria > Actinomycetota > Thermoleophilia > Solirubrobacterales > JACPNS01 > JACPNS01. The sequence continues at coordinate 183,575 of JACPNS010000003.1, forward strand.
GATATGCGTGGTGTCCTCGAACGCATTGAGGAGCTTGCCCCGGGTACTGCGGACACGCCGGCCAAGACGAGCATGGTCGGCATTTACTACCTCTGGCACAAGTTCATTGCCGAGGAACACCGACGCCCGGATGCCGATGCGTTTCTTGCGAGAAACGCAGATCATTTGGACCGGCCATCGATGGAGGCGTTTATTTGTCGTGTTCTAACAGGTGAAGAGCCGGACTGGTCAGCGGATGAATGGGACGTGCTGGCCGAGAATCGTCGAAGCGAGCGCGAACTGGAGCGCAACCCGTCGATACCCGAGAAGCTGGACGCAGCTCTACAGATAGTTGTCGCGCAGGGACTGGTAGATGATGGTCGCACCGGCCGGGCCATAGAAGTCGCGAAGGCAGCGGTTGAAGAGCACCCGGGCTCGCCGGAGCTGATCGCGTGGGAGGAATCGATAATCGACGGCGATTTGCAGCCGATCGATTTGCAGGAATTTCTGATCGGCAAGGTCGAGTAACGCCGTCAGAGTGCGCACTAATGTTGGCCCCATGGAACACGTAGACGTCAAGGAAGCCCAGCGCCTGATCGAAGAAGAGGGCGCCGTACTTATCGATTGCCGCGAGGACTACGAATGGGACGAGATGCGCATCCCGGGCGCCACGCTCGTACCGCTCTCCGAGTATGAGGGCGACCTTGAGATGGTCGACGAGGCGCCGATCGTGATCTTCCAGTGTGCCCATGGCAACCGCTCACAGGCGGCCGCCTCGATGTATGAAGGCGTGCACCCGCAGGGTCGGGCGCTGACGATGGATGGCGGAATCGCCGACTGGGCCGCGAAGGGCCTGCCGACCGACTTCGGCCCCGCTCCTACGGCTTGACGGCGCCGATCATCAAGTTGTAGAAGATGCTCGCGGGCAAGCGGCCTTCGAGCGCCATGCGGTCGAACTTCTGGAATCCGAGGTAGCCACGGTAGGCGTATTGGCGCCAACCGAATGGGATCTCCTCGGGAATGCCATCGGCTTCGAGTGCACGGTTGAACCAGCCGAACCAGTTGGCCGTCAGCTCTTCGCCGATCACGTCAACGCTTGAGAATCCGGCTGTCCTGGCAAAGCCTGAGAGGTCGCCGGGCTTGAAGGCGTGAACGTCAACGAGGTGCTCGACGGAGTGGCCGTCGATGTACTCCTGTGAACGCTCCCCAGCAGCTACCGCTTTTGCCTCGCGCTGCGAGAGCTGGCCGACGCCCAGCGCCTTGCGCCAGATCGGTGAGAGGTGGTGGCCGACCTGCTTCGGGTAGCGCGCGATCTTGTCGCCGCGCTCAGAGGGCTCGCCGGCGAAGAAGATCATTCCGCCGGGCTTGAGCAGGCGATAAAACTCGTTGAACGATTCCTGCAGGTCTGGAAGGTGGTGGAGGATCGCGTGTCCGAAGACGAGGTCAAACGACTCGTCCTCGAATGGGAAGGCCTCGGCCTCGGTGCAGAGGGTGGAGACGCGGTCGCCAAAGCCAAGGCGCTCGGCCGAAGCCTCGATCACGTCGAGCATGCCCTGCGAGATGTCGGTCGCGACGACTTCATCGATCACGCCGTTCTGCATCATGTTCAGCGACAGGTAGCCAGTTCCCGAACCGATCTCCAGAGCGCGGGGGAAATGCGCGCCCTTGCCGAGGACCTTGTTGGTCTTCAATTCGACCTGTGTTTTTCCGACCTCTCCGTAGTCAATGCCCCACTTGGCGTCGTACTCGTCGGCCGCTGCGTCGTGGTAGGAGATGTTCGCGTCTTTTATTTGATCTGCTGTAAGGGTCATGGGGGGCGCAACTATAGTGCGGCGCCTTGACCTCAACAGTCGAAAAATTCGTACAGCAGAATCAGCCAGATGGTGTACCCCCGCTGGAGCTGACCGGCGAGCGCACGCTGCCGGATCTCCCGGAAGAGAACTATTGGTACCGCCGCCACCTTGTGGTCTACGACTGGATTGCGCGGCGCGTCAACTCGAAGCGCGTCGTTGACATGGCCTGCGGAGAGGGCTACGGCACCGCCGTCCTGGCGCAGACTGCCAGCCACGTGACTGGCGTGGACGCCAACCCAGAGGCATTTGAGCACGCAGCAGCCAAGTACTCAGGCGAGCGCATCGAGATCGTCCGCGATCTCATCGAGACCTACCGCCCGGCCGAGAAGGTGGACGCAGTGTCGTTCCTGCAGACGATCGAGCACGTGCAAGATCCCGCCGGCGTGTTGCGTCACTTCGCTTCGTTGCTGAGCCCCGGGGGCAAGGTCTACGTCTCAACCCCGAACCTTCTGACGCTCGCGCCCGAAGGCGCCGAGAAATCTGAGAACCCCTGGCACGTCAAGGAGTACAAGCCCGCCGAGTTCCGCGAGCTCTGCCAGGAGGTCTTCACCGACGTGACGATCTACGGCGTCTTCCACGCCAGGAAGCTGCGCGTGCACGAGCTGGCGCTGCGCTCAGGCTGGGACCGCGTGCACAAGGGACTGCGGATCAGCAAGCTCTTCTACGACCGCTTCACCCCGGCGATCAGCGAGAACGATTTCGTGCTCCGTCGCGGGGAGTCCGACGGATCGCTCGCCAAGGCGCTCGACTTCGTCGCGGTCTGCTCCGGGCCGCGGGCCTGACAGGCGATGCCTGAGCGCGAGCCGATCGGCCGTTTGGCGATCGTTTTGCACAGCCATATGCCGTACGTGGAAGGCCACGGCGTGTGGCCATTTGGCGAGCAGTGGCTTTGGGAGGTCGTTTCCTCCAGTTACATGCGTGTCGCAGATGTTGTTCGTGGCGCGCCCGTCACGGTCGGCGTCACGCCGGTGCTCGCAGATCAGTTCGAGTCAATGCGCGGACCAGCTGGCGACCGCTTCGTCGCCTGGGTCAACGATTCACGCGAGTACGTATACGGCGAGGACATGACGGCGTTCATCAAGGTCGAGCGCCCCGAGCTGCACGCCGCGCTCGAGCCACAGCTGACCGACTATCGAGTTGCGATCAATCGCTTCGAGAATGAGTTCAACCGCGACTTGAACGGGATGTTCGACGACCTCGGCGCAAGCGGGGTGGAGCTGCTCGGTGGACCGGCCACGCACCCGATCCTGCCGTTGCTCGCGAGCGATTTCGGTCTCGACCTCCAACTCTCGGTCGGGATGGCAAGCCACGCGGAGCGATTCGGGGCGGCGCGTGGAGCATGGCTGCCCGAGTGCGCGTGGGATCGCGGAGTGGACGCCGCCCTGGCGCGCAATGGCATCGAGTACTTCTGCGTCGATCAGTCAGTGCACCTGGGTGAGCAGTCGCTCGACAATCTCGAGCCGGTAGCCACGCCAGCCGGACCGTTGGCAATCACGATCGACTGGCACACGATCGCTCAGGTGTGGCGCGAGGATGGTTATCCATCGATTCCGGTCTACCGCTCCACGTTCGCGCGCACGATCCACGATCTCCTGCCGTACAACAACGCCGGCGAAGGCTGGGCGCCAGAGGCCGCGCGTATGCAGGCCCAGGCACATGCCGAGGCGTTTCTGCGCTCGCTCGCGGCGCGGCTGGAGGTCTACTCGACCGAGCGCGGCAGGCAGGGCACGAGCGTCTTCGCCGCCGACACCGAGCTGTTTGGCCACTGGTGGTACGAGGGGCCGTGGTGGCTCGAGCACGTGCTGAAGATGGCCCCCGAGTACGGAATCGAGCTGGTCACGCTCGGGCAGGCGGCGAGCGGCGCGGCGCCAGCCGATCGCGAGATCGCGCGATCTTCCTGGGGCGCGAACAAGACGCTCGAGACCTGGGATTCGCCGCGCACCGCTGGGATGGTCTGGAACCAGCGTCGAGCGGAACTCGAGCTGGAACAAGCAATTGCTCGCGGCTCAGTCGATCAGGACGCGGCCGAAGCGGCGCGCACGGAACTGCTCGCCCTGCAGACCAGTGACTGGGCCTACATGGAGAGCATCGGCCGCACGGGCGACTACGGCGCGACTCGGTTCGCCGAGCACCTTGCTGCCTTCGAACGGGCCCTGAGCAAACTGCGGGGATAGCTCCTCTGCGACAATCGCAAGGTCTCACCCCCTCCGTCTCACCCCCAAAATTTGCGCACACTGATTCTTTCCTGGGAGTACCCGCCGCTGATCGAAGGCGGTCTCGCACGCCACGTCCGCAAGCTTTCCGAGAATCTCGTCGAGCTTGGCGTCGAAGTGCACGTGCTCACGCGCGGTGACGGCTCTGCCGCCGATGAGCAACTGCTGAACGGAGTCCACGTGCACCGAGTGCGCGAGCCCGACCGCCCGCGCGACCTCGGCGAGTTCGTCACCTGGATCGAGCACATGAACACCGACATGCTCAGCGCGGGCGTTGCGCTTGGTGACGACCTGGACTTTGATGTCGTGCACGGCCATGACTGGCTCGTCGCCTCGGCCTGCGACCACCTTGCGCGCCGCTTCGATCGGCCGCTCGTGATGACGATCCATGCCACCGAGTATGGACGCCACCAGGGCTGGGTGGACAAGCACCCGCAGAGTCACATTCACGGCGTCGAGAAGTGGGTCACAAACCGCGCCGACAAGGTGATCGCATGCTCTGCCTACATGCGCGAGCACATCGCAGACATCTACGCCCTCGAAGAGAACGACGTCAACGTCATCCCCAACGGGATCGACCCCGACGACCTGCGCCCGATGGACAACCTTGACGAGCTGCGCTCTGCCTTTGCCGCGCCCGACGAGAAGCTCGTGCTGCTGGTCGGCCGGCTGGTCTACGAGAAGGGGTTCCAGGTTGCCCTCGAGGCGCTGCCCACGCTGATCAAGAACGTCGGCAAAGTCCGCTTCCTGATCGCTGGTTCTGGCACACACGAAGAAGAGCTCAAGGCTCAGGCCGAGAGCCTCGGCCTGATGGAGCACGGCACCTTCGTCGGCTGGATCGGCGACGACGTGTTGCACTCGCTATACAAGATCGCCGACCTCACGGTCGTGCCCTCGATCTACGAACCATTTGGGCTGGTCGCGCTCGAGGCGATGGCCAGCGGCTGCCCGTGCATCGTCGCCGACACGGGCGGTCTGCGGGAAGTCGTACCGACAGAAAAGGTTGGCCTGCGCTTCCAGTCACGTGATCCAGAGTCGCTTGCGCGAATGGCAGAGCGCGTCCTCACCGACCCCGAGCTGCGCGACCGTCTGGTCACAGAAGCATCAGACCACGTTCTGACCTTCGACTGGCTGGACGTCGCGCGTACGACTGTTGAACTCTACGAGGATGCCGTAACAGTCGGGCCCGGCGCGCCAGCGGCCAGCCGTTCCTGAGGCTGCCGCTCAGGCTCAGGCTGTAACCACCCTTCGATATCAACGCGGCGCAAAGCGATCTGCCGAAAACCCGCAGACTGGCAAAGAACATCGCTGAAGAGGGTCAGACGACCCGACAGACCGCGCGCATAGACGCGCGGTCGTCTCGGGCCGTAGCCGAGCTCGACGACCCATTCGTCCGTCGGGGGGATTCAGGACGGAGGCGTCGTTGCGGAAGAGCGTCCATGCTCTGGGAAAATTGATGTGTTCCGCGACCATCGTTCGATTCTACAGAATATTGCGTAGCGGCGAGGCGCGGTCAGTTTTCCCAAGTCAGGCGCTCGGGTTCGTCGCGCATGCGCAGGACCCGCGCCGGAATTCCGCCGACGATCGCGTTGGCGGGGACGTCCTTGGTGACCACCGCATACGTGCCGATCACGGCGCCGTCGCCAATCGTCACGCCGCGCAGAATCGATGCGCCGTACCCGATCCAGACGTTGTTGCCGACCCGCACCGGCTTGCTGTAGAGCCCTTGCTTACGAATCGCCTGCTCGGGATCCTCGACGATGTGATCAAAGTCGATGAACATCGTGCGGTCGGCGATGATGCACTCGCGTCCGATCGAGATCTCCTCGTAACAACTGAAGGTGATCTCCTCGCCGAGCACGGTCTTGCTGCCGATGCGGATGAACCCTCCGTGCGAGCGCAGCTTCGTGCGGTTGCCGACCCAGCACCAACGGTCTAGGTACACGTGCGCCAGTGGCCCAATCTCGATCTTTACTTTGTTGCCGACGAAGCACAGCCCATCGGTGTGAATCTTGCGGCCGTAAGAGCGACGGTGGATGACCTTGTGGTTGAACATCCGCAGATAAGCCGCGAGGTAGCGCTTGCGGAACAGCCGGTTCTTGATCATGAAGCGCAGCTTGACCAGCACGCCTCCGTGGAGCGGCGCGGGCGGTTTCATGACAATCGGCTCAAGATCTTCGGTTCCGGGCATCGGCGTCGGGAACTCTAGGACCGCCGGGGCGCATACCATCCTCCGGCAATGAAGACTGCCTCCGCCCCAGAGCTCGCCGCAAAACTGATCACCGGTGACAAACGCGCGCTCGCGCGCGCGATCAGCCTGGTCGAGAACAACGATCCGATCGGCTGGGAGCTGGTCAAAGAGGTCTACCCGCACACCGGCAAGGCGAAGATGGTCGGGCTCACAGGACCGCCGGGCGTTGGCAAGTCAACGCTGATCGGCGGCCTTGTCAAGCAGCTGCGCGAGCGCGACGAAACGATCGCCGTGCTCTCGATCGATCCGTCGAGTCCGTTCACGCATGGCGCTCTGCTCGGCGATCGCATCCGACTGACCGAGCATTTCCTTGACCCGGGCGTGTTCATCCGATCGATGGCGAACCGTGGCGCGCTGGGCGGACTCTCCGAGGCGACGCTCCAGGCCGCGCTGCTCATGGATGCCGCCGGTCGCGACAACGTCCTGATCGAAACGGTCGGAGTCGGACAGGCCGAAGTCGATGTGATTGACCACGCAGACACGATCGTGCTTGCGCTGATGCCCGGAAGCGGCGACAGCGTTCAGGCACTGAAGGCCGGCGTGATGGAGATCCCCGACGTGATCGTCGTCAACAAGGCCGACCATCCGATGACTCAGACGCTCGTGCGTGAGATCCGCGGCGTACTCGCGCTCGGACACGCCGAAGACGGCTGGACCCCGCCGATCGTCGAGACTCAGGCGGCGCACGGAATCGGAATCGAGGAGTTGCTTGTGGCGATCGAATCGCACCGCGCGCACATCATCGAGCAGGGCACGCTCGCCGAGCGCCGGCGTCGCAACCTGCGCAATGAAGTGATGGAACTTGCAACGATCACTCTTCGGCGCGAGCTCGAAGCATCGATCACTCAGGACGCACAGGTCCAGGAGCTGCTCGATCAGGTCGTCGAAAGAAAGCTCGACCCCGGAAGTGCTGCGCGTGAAATCCTTCGCCGCAGGGAAGAAGAGAACTAACTCATGCCCGCAGTCATCTACAGACTCCTCCGTCTCGCCTGGCGCTACCGCCGCCTGGTCGCCCTCGCGCTCACGATCCTCGCCGGCCTCGTCGAGCGCCATCGCTCAAAGCTGCCCGGTCCGCTACAGAAGCTGGATCTGACCAAGCTGCCCGGCGTGAACACCAAGTCTCAGCCAGCGCCCGACACGAAGCCCGCAAAGAAGTAGCTCCGCCGAAGTCAGGCCACCAGGGGGGAAAGTGGCCTGACCGCGACGCAGCTATGCCCTGTCGCCGAAGCTGCGCGAATGCGGACAAACAGAGGGCCGAGCCCTTGCCGCGACAGCCCGCACCTGCGCGTCGCTCCGGCGCACACGTAAGAACCCGTGCACACAGGTAAGAACGAAGCTGCGGGGTAAAGATCACGCTTGAGTACGAAATATTTGTTTGCGCGGCGCCTTGCCCGGGCATCGATTCCATGAACCTTGGAACCGCGAGTCATACCGATCTCGAACCGCTCGAGCACAGCGCGCGCCCGCGTCTGGAGCCTGCAGCCCGATGCAGTGCTCTGCAGCGCCGCGTCTCATGGCAACGAGTTGGCGTTCAGCGAGCTGCACCGGCGGCACTATCCGGCGCTTCGTGCGTTCGTATTTCACCTGCTTGGCTCGCGCCACCGGCACGAGGACGCCGAGGACGTGGTTCAGGATGCATTCGCCCGAGCGTTCGACGCGCTCAGCGAGCGGCGCTTCAGCGGCGACTTCCGGCGTTGGATTTTCACGATTGCACGCAATCGATCGATCGACCTGCTGCGCGGAGAGCGCGTTCGACTTGTCTCGCTCGATGCCGAGGGCACCGAAGCAGCAGTGCCGGTGGCCGCGGAGGCAACGACGCCGGTTGCGGTGGCCGAGGCTCACGAAGAGGTTGCATGGCTTGTCGCGGCGATCGAGAAGCTGCCCGAGCGTCAACGCAGCGCGCTGTTGTTGCGAGAGCTCGGCGGGTTGTCGCATTTGGAGATCGCACAGACGCTTGAGACGACGGCCGGCTCTGCCCGCCAGTTGATCACCCGCGCCCGCGATGGCATTCGCGATGCCGCGCAGCGCGACGGCCGTGAGCACGAGACAAGCAAGCGCGGGGGCCTGCAGCGCGAGCTGCTCAACGCGGCACCGGTCTTGCCGCTCGCGGCCACCGGCGTGGTTGCCTCGGCCGGAGTGACTGCGGGTGGAGGACTTGCGATCGGCAAGCTTGCCGCGACGGCATTCGCGGCGATCGTCCTGGCGGGCACGGCGGGAGAAGTTGCGCGCGAAGTGGCTGGCGCTGGCGATTCGCCGAGTGCGCCGGTTTCGGCCCAGTCCGGTGAGTCGAACAGCGCCAGGCCCGTCTTCCCGCGCGACGAGCGACGCCGTGAGTCGGGTGCGCGATCAGATCTGAAGCTGCAGGCCAAGGACGCACCGATCCGGGAGAACTTGAAGGCAACGCCGAGCGCGACAAGCCCGGATGCAGCCCCTTCGGTTTCCGCGGACCAGGCCAAGCGGGCCGACGTGGATGTGCCAGATGACGTTGCGCCGAAAGTCGTTCAGCCGGTCGAGGAGGTCGTCGAGCTTCCGGGCAAAGTCGTCGAACACGTCGTCGGCGGACTCGACGGATCGACGCCGCTGGACCAGACGGTCGGAAACGTTGTCGGCGAGGTCACCGGGACGCTCGGCGAAGTGACTTCGGGCCTGCCCGCCCCGAACTCGCGTTAGTTCTCGTCGGCCCTTGCGGCCCGCTCGGCGTTTGTCAGCGAGCCATCGAGTCGGCGCGGATGGCCGATTGATCCAACCTCTGAGACGTCGCGGCTGAAGGGCAGGCTGACCGTCCAGCCGATCACCGCACGGAGCTTGCGCGAGAAGCCCGCGATCTGACTCACGTGGTAGGTCCTGGCCATCCACTATGCGAGCGGCCCGCGAACGCGTAGCTTGCCGGTCATGGCAACCGCTTTGTAGCGACCGAGGTTCACGAAAGACCCGCGGTCCTTGTAGGAGCAGGGCCTCGCGAGACCCTCGCCGAGCGACGCCGCAACGTTGAGGCCGACGGCGATGCCTTGCCTGCGGGCGTGTTGGGCAGTTGGGGGTGAAGCTCGATCGGGATGGATCGGATTCGGCACGGCCGCCGCGTCGCCGATCGCCCAGATCTCCTCGTGGCCCTCACCGCGCATTTCAGCGTCAACGACGATCCGGCCCGTTTCGTCGAGCCGCAGTCCAAGGTCTGCGACGAGCGGACTGGGCTTTACGCCAGCAGTCCAGACGAGCGTGCGCGTGTTGATCCGCTCACCGGTCGATATCAACACGTCATTTGCCGTCACCTCGCGCAGTTGGGTGCCCAATCGCACGTCGATGCAGCGCTTGCGCATTTCGCGCACGGTGTAGTCGGCGAGCTTTGGGTCGAGTTCGCGCAGCACGCGGTCGGCCGCCTCGACGAGCATCCAGCGCAGGCCGTGTTCGCGCGCGGCCGGATACATCTCCATGGCGTCCGTGGCGAAGTCCTGTAGCTCGGCGAGTGCCTCCAGGCCCGCGTATCCGCCGCCGACGAAGACGAAGGTCAAGAGCTCATCCAGCCGACGCGGATCGCGCACGGTCTCGGCCAGCTCCAACGAGCGGATCACGTGATTGCGCAGCCAGATCGCGTCTGCGAGGCTCTTGAACTGCGCGCCGTGTTCGGCGAGGCCGGGGATCGGAAGCGTGCGTGAGACCGATCCGGGCGAAAGCACGAGACGGTCGTAACGCAGCTCGACGGGGTCGCCCTCAGCGTTACGGACCTGAACGACCTTGCGCTCGGCGTCAAGGCCGGTCATCGAGCCGAGTGCCACGCGCGACTTGTGCAACAGGTCGCGCGGAGGCGTGACAACGTGGCGAGGCTCGAGCGTCCCGGCGGCTGCCTCCGGCAGAAAGGGGGTGTAGAGCAAGCAGTTCTGCTCGGAGACAAGCGTGACCTTGACGGAATCCTCGGAGAACTTCTTCTCGATCATTCCAAGCCATGGGTCACCTCTGTGCTTGAGCTTGTAACAAACTGTTACAAGAGATAGTAACACGATGTCACAAAGTATGCGCGGCCGAAAAAGCCCCCGGCGGCGCGAGGGCTTGATCGGTCTTGCGTGACTTGCTGGCTGGCTTAGAAGTTGCCCTCGTCGGCAGCTGCCAGGCGGATCTTCGTGAAGACGCCGTTCGTGATCTTGGCGCTCTTGACGTCAGTACCGTCGACCAGTGCTGCCGTCGTGCAGGCAACGGTGTCGTCCTCGCTGTGACGATGGCCGTTGTCGTCGTCAGAACGGTCGCTGTCGTCGGAGCTGCTGTCGTCCGAACGACGGTCGTCAGAGCCGCGGTCATCGTCTTCGCCGCGTCGATCGCTGTCGTCACTGCGGTCGTCGCCGCTCTCGTCTTCGCCCTCGCCGTGGCGCGAGACCGATGCCGAGTTGTCATCAGATGAGTCATCGCTGACATCGTCCTGTTCGCAGACAACGCTGCTTGAGACTGCAGCCGTGACCAGGCCGCGCTTACCGATCGCGAGCGTCAGCCCGTCCTCGGTGCTGTAGCTCTTGACGGTCGACTTCTTCAGCTTGAAACGAGTGTTCTTGACCGCGCAGTTGGTGCGCAGGCGGGATTCGGCGGCGTTATTGGCACCATCGGCGTCGCTGTCTTCAAGGCCGTCGATCGTGCCGTTGCCGTCCGTGTCGGTCTTGGTGGAGTCCAGGCCTGCCTGGGTCTCGCAGCGGTTCGACGCGCTATCGCGGTCGCTGTCGATCCGTGCCTGTCGGTCGCCGTGGCCTCGGTGGGCGCTGGCAGAGCCGACGACAATTGCCATGCCGGCAAGCGCGAGGGCCAGAACGGCGATCAGTTGAAACTTCTTGGTGGAATTCATTAGGCCTTACGTCTCCTTCGGTGAGTTGGGGCTTGCGCTTCCTGTCGCACTCGCCGATCACTAAAGACGACGGACCCGAGCAAAAGTCCCGCCCGGATCTCAAACTCAGCAAACTCTCAGTTTCAACCGGGACTTTTCTGACCCTGCCCCGTCTATAACCAGTAAGGCTCTTGGAAGCATCCCCCACATACGAACCGCTGTCGCAGCACCCAGCTGCCACGCGGCTGATGAACGCCCAGCCCGACGCTGTGCTCTGCCGCCTGGCTGCGCGCGGAAATGTCGGCGCTTACGACGCGATCTACCAGCGCTATCGCCAGCCTGTCTACGCCTTTGTCTTTCATCTGCTTGGTCGCGCAAACGGAGCCGACGACGCTGAGGACATCACGCAGGATGTCTTCACACGGGCGTTCGCCGGGATCCGTGAACAACGCGTGAACGGCGGCTTCCGCAGCTGGCTCTTCACGATTGCCCGCAATCGCACCTTCGACGAGATCCGCAGCGGCCGGCAGAAGGTCGTTTCGCTCGACGCCGAACACGCAGATCCACCTGAGGCGCCCGAGGCGCAGCAGCCGGCCGAACAGGCCGAGCAGCGCGCCGAGTTTGCCTGGCTGATGTCCGCCGTCGCCGACCTGCCCGAGCGCCAGCGCGAGGCACTGCTGCTGCGCGAGATGGGCGGCTTCTCGCACGAGCGCATCGCCGAAGAGCTCGGCACAAGCGTCTCTGCGACCAAGAAATTGATCAGCCGCGGACGCGATGGCGTCGGCGCTGCGGCCGCAAACGTCGGCTACAACCGATTCTCGAAGCGGCGCCTCGGCCACGACCTCGCGATGGCTGCGCCGATCGTGCCCATCTCGATCACGTTGGCGTCGCTGGGCATCACCGGCGGGGTTGCGGCGGGCGGCGCGGCTGCCGGTGGCGCGCTCGCAGGTGGAGGAGCAGTCATAGGCGGTAAGACCGCGGCGACTGCGCTGACCTTCCTTGCGATCGGCGGCGGAGCGGTTGCGGTCGAGCACGACACGTCAAAAGGCCGCAAGGCGCAATCAACTGCCGCCCAGGAACAGGCGATCGCCGGGCCGGTAAAGACTGAGCGCGTCGCAAACGGAGTGACCAACGGGCGACCGGCACTGCCGTTCGGCGTGGTCGATGGCAGGCGCGGCCGCGGTCGTGACGAGGGCGCAGACGATCGCCGCGATGCACGCGATGACGATTCAGGGCGTGGCCCGGGGCCAGATGATCGCGGCGGGCGCGAGGACTCTCGTCGCCGTGGATCCTCCGAGGGCCGTCCGAGCCAGGACGACCTTGAGTCTGGCGAGCGCGAAGAAGACCGAAGCGGCCGTGGCCGCGGTGGCGACTCAGGACCTTCCGGCTCTGGTTCCGACGACGCAATCGAGAGCGAGGATCCGCCGCGACCGCCAGAGATAGAGGATGGCGGTTCGGACCAGAGCGGCAAAGGTTCTGGTTCCCGCGAGGATCCAGAGATCGACAACATCTCGGACGACTCCCTGGACGACTGACGAGCCAGCGACTCACGCAAACGTCGGGCAAGTGGACGAACATTGCAGCGACACCCTTGTACGGGCGATACGTCAGTTAGAGAAGGATGGAAGCTTCACCCAAAGATGGACACGGTCTGGTTCCGCCAGGCGCGGTCAGCGGCCGACTGCTCTCAATGCAGCCGGATGCGGTCCTATGCAGGCTCTGCACGCGCGGAAGCGATGATGCATTCGCCGTGCTGCACGCGCGCTATAGCCAGCAGGTCTTTGCGTTTGTCTTCCACCTCCTCAATCGCCCCGGCTCCGTGGACGACGCTGAGGACCTGACCCAGGAGATTCTTGGAAAGGCATTCTCAAGTATGAGTACTCGCCGCGATGAAGGGTCCTTCAAAGCTTGGCTCTTCCGAATCGCCCGCAACCACACCTTCGACCACATCCGGGCTCGTCGCCCGAGCCCAGCCTCGTTCGACGATCCCGACTTCCACGAGGAACCCTCGAACGTCATAAGCCTCCAGCAGGAGGTCGAGAAGCGTTCCGAGATGGACTGGCTGCTCGCCGCGATGGGCCGGCTTCCCGATCGTCAGCGCGAAGCACTCGTCCTGCGCGAGCTGGGCGGCATGTCCTATGACGAAATTGGTGAGACGCTCGACACGTCGCCTGAAGGCGTCAAGCAGCTGATCAAGCGCGGGCGTTCAAATGTCTCGCAAGCCGCTGAGGCCATTGGCTACCGCAGCAAGAGTCTCAGCCGGGATCTCGCAATGGCAGCTCCGATCGTCACGATCGCCTGGATGGGTGCCAGTGCGGGCAACGCAAGCGCCGCCGCCGCCGTCGGAACCGTCGCGGCAACCACCGGAGGCATCGCAGCCTCAGGCGGTGCAGTGGCGGGCGGAACGGGCCTTGCGATCGCAGGAGGAAAGGTTGCGGCGACCGTACTCGCAGTAGTCGCCGTCGGAACGGGCGGGGTTGTTGTTGGTGAACAGGTCGTCTCGGAGCGATCTGCCAGCGACCTGCCAGCCCAATCCGAGTCCACGAAGAGCTCAGGGTCGTCAGGCGCGCCCGCGCAGTCCTTGACCCTTGGCGAGAAGGCCGCTGCTGTCGCCAAGGCAAACAAGGTCGCCGCGAACAAGCGCCGCGCGGCCGCACAGGAGCGCCGGGCACTGGCAAAGGCCAAGGCCAAGCGCGTCGCAGCAGCCAAGCGCTCAGCGGCCGCGAAGTCAAAGGCCAGGTCAAACAGCGCCGCCGGCCGATCAAACGGCTCCTCGAAATCGACCGGTGGCGGCAACTCGTCGTTCGGCGGTGGATCCTCCAACAGCAGTTCCGGTGGATCCAAGTCGGCCACCCAGAACAACACCGGCGGCAACGGGCCGGGCTCTCAGGGCGGCTCGGGCCAGCCGACTACGCAGGGTTCGGGCAACGGCTCCGCCAACTCAAACGCTGGCGGAAAAACCAAGGAGTAAGCGGCTCGGCCTAGCTCTCGCCGTGCTCGCGCGCCAGCTCTACCAGCAGGCGCGTCCCAAATCCACTCGCGCCGCTACCGACGTAGTTGCGCCCCAGATCCCAGGCAGTACCGGCGATGTCGAGGTGGGTCCACGGCGTGTCGCCGACGAAGTTCTTCAGGAACTCGGCCGCAGTGATCGATGAACCCTTGCGCGATCCCGGCGCGTTGGAGATGTCTGCGTACTTGCCCTTGATCAGGTCCGCGAACTCCGGGTGGAGGGGGAGGCGGTGACCAAGCTCGCCGGTCGCGTCTCCAGCCGCTTCAACTGCGGCGGCCCACTCGTCGTCGTTGCTGAAGATTCCGGCGTAGGTGCTGCCCAGCGCGACGATGATCGCGCCGGTCAGCGTGGCGAGGTTCACGACGCGCTCGGCGCCGAGCTCGATCGCGTAGGTCAAGGCATCGGCGAGGATCAGGCGGCCCTCGGCGTCGGTGTTGTCGATCTCGATCGTCTTGCCGTTGTACGCCGTGACGATGTCGCCTGGTTTTGTGGCGTTGGCGTCGGGCATGTTCTCGGTGGACGGGACGACGGAAATCAAGTTGATCGGAAGACCGAGCTCAGCGATCGCGGCGGTCGCTTCGAGGACCGCGGCTCCACCGGACATGTCGAACTTCATCTCTTCCATCTTGCCCGAGGGCTTCAGCGAGATTCCGCCGGTGTCAAAGGTCACTGCCTTGCCGACGAAGCCGAGCGTCGGGCCAGAAGCTCCGGCACCGTTGTACTTGAGCACGATTAGGCGCGGCTCTTCCACAGCGCCCTTGGCAACGGCGGCGAATGCGCCCATGCCCTTGTCAACGATCCAATCGCGGTCATGGAGCTCAAGCTCAAGACCGTGCTCTGCGGCGATCGCGGAAGCGCGCTCGCCGAGGTAGGTCGGGGTGGCGACGTTTGACGGCTGGTTCTGCAGATCGCGCGCGCGGTTAGCGGCGTTCGCGGAAGCCACGCCGATCTTCACTGCGTCAGCGATGTCTGCGTCGGTGACGATCTCGAGCGACGTGATGAAGCCGTCGTCCCCGTCCCCGTCGTCGTCATCGCTCTTGCTCTTGTAAGCATCGAAGACGTAGTTCTTGAGGATCACGCCTTCGGCGAAGGCTGCGGCGGTGCCGCTGAGGTCTTCGGTGTCTGGCCCCGAGGCCGAAAGTGTTTTGGCGCCGAGCCCTTTGGCGGCGGTCACGGCGGCGGCGCCGACAACGCGAGCGCGCTCGTTGGTGAACTCGTCGCGCTTTCCCATTCCGACGGTCACAAACCGCTGGCTGTGCGAGCGCACGACGCCCGTTGACTTGTAAGAAGCCTTGACTTCGCCGGACTCCACGAGCTTGTCGATCGACTCGATGCCACTGGACTCGTCAACGAAGAGGCCCACTACGCGAGTGTCTGATGAGGTTTCGGCGGGGTCGCCCTTGCGCGTGGTGACTTCGATGATCTGAGGCATGAGCGGCAGATTATCCCTACTGGCGCTAAGATTTCCACCACGCACGAACGGTCGTGCGCCTGTTCGCAACTACGCTTTCCGGCACCACCACCTTCACCTTCACTTTCTAAAGGAAGTCGCAAATCTCATGGCCAAGACAGTCATCCTCGGATCAGCACGCACGCCCGTCGGCAAGCTCGGCGGAGGTCTCTCGTCATTGAAGGCAGTTGAGCTCGGCGGCATCGCTATCGAGGCCGCGCTCGAGCGCGCCAACGTGACCGGCGATCAGGTGGACCACGTTGTGATGGGCAACGTGCTGCAGGCAGGCGTCGGTCAGATCCCGTCGCGCCAGGCACAGATCAATGGCGGCATCCCGAAGGAAGTCTCCAGCGAGACGATCAACAAAGTCTGCGCTTCAGGCATGCGCGCAGTCGGAATGCTCGACACGGCGATCCGCGCGGGTGACATCGAGGTCGGCGTCGGCGGCGGCATGGAGAGCATGAGCAACGCGCCGTACGTGCTACCGAACGCACGCTTCGGCTATCGCATGGGCGATGGCAAAATGATCGACTCAATGATTCACGACGGCCTCACCAACGCGTTCTCTGGCAAACATATGGCCCACGAGGCCAGCGAGGTTGCAGCCGAAATCGAAATGACCCGCGCCGACATGGACCGCTGGTCGGTCCGGTCGCACGAGCTGACAGCGAAGGCCAACGATGAGGGCAAGTTGCCCGAGGAGATCGTCGCTGTAACGATAAAGGGCCGTAAGGGCGACACCGTCGTAGAGATCGACGAGTCGGTTCGCCCGGACACCACGATCGAGGCACTCTCCAAGCTGAAGCCGATCTTCATGGAAGACGGAACGCACACCGCCGGCAACGCCCCGGGCGTCAACGACGGCGGCGGCGCGATTGTTGTCTCCTCGGACGAGTGGGCAGAAGCCAACGGCAAGACCCCGCTGGCAACGATCGTCGCCCAAGCTTCGATCGCAGACGACTTTCCGTACCTTGCCCGCACCCCTGCCAAGGCTTCAATCGCCGCGCTCGACAAGATCGGCAAGACGCCGGCAGATGTTGATCTCTGGGAGATCAACGAGGCATTCGCTTCGGTCACCCTGAACTCCATCCGCATGCTTGAGATAGACGAGGAAAAGGTCAACGTCAACGGCGGCGCCGTCGCGATCGGTCACCCGATCGGCGCCTCGGGAGCACGCATCATCGGCACTCTCGTGCACGAACTACGTCGTCGCGGCGGCGGTCTGGGTGTTGCTGCGATCTGCTCAGGCGGTGGCCAGGGCGACGCGGTCGTTGTTGAGGTGGCGAGCACCTAGCGCTGGCAGCCATCGGCGCTGATTTCGTATGCTCGGACCCATGGACGACTTCTTCACGCCCAAGAATATTGTGTTGACACTCGCCGGCTTCCTGGTCGTGTTGTTCGTCTTCGCGACGTTGCCGTTCGCGTTGGACATGATTTTCTGAAGTTTGACTCCCGGCAGGTCAGGAGTCGGCGCCTTCGTCCTCTCCGGTGTCGGGATCGTGAGGATCGGCAGGTTCGGGCCGTTCTGGCGTCGGGTCGTCCGAGATCGGCGATTCCGGCGTGGTCGGTTGAGTTGGCGGTTCGGCCGGCTCGGGAACTTCTGCGAGCGGCGGGAGCGGAGATGTTGTCGTTGCGTTCATACAAGCCCACTACCCAGACTGCGCATGAACTCAATCGGTAGTCTCCGCGCGATGAATTCCGCCGAACTCATAATCTACGAGAAGCCGACTTGTACGACGAGCAAAAAGGCCGTCGCTCTTCTGGTCGAGCGCGGGATCGAGTTTGAGGGCGTCAACTACTTTGTCGACCGGTTTAGCGCGGCGAAGATCGCCGAGTTGCTCGACAAAGCGGGGATCACGCCGCGTGAGCTTTTGCGCACGCGAGCGACTGCGTTCAAAGAGCTCGGCCTCGCCGACTCCGATCACAGCGACCTCGACCTGATCCAGCTGATGGCCGACGATCCAGAGTTGATCGAACGTCCGATCGCGGAGAAGGGCGGCAGGGCCGTGCTTTGTCGGCCCTACGAACGGGTTCTGGAAATCCTTTAGCCCCGGCGAACGAACTAGACTCCTTCTCCAACTCGCTGAACGCGTAACAAGCGAGTTTTTCACCGTTGGTGACCACGTGTCGACCGCCGGACGCGCATAATCGGAGTCAGATGAAGCCCCCACCAGTGACGCTCACCGGCAAAAAGACCGCGCCGCCCAAGGACGACGGCCAGGAGCGCACGCCCGACGGCGAGCTGCTCACAACGATTTCCGGAGAGCCGTCGAGGCCGCTCTACAGGCCCGACGACGCCGACATCGACTACGAGCGCGACCTTGGAGATCCGGGCGAGTTCCCCTACACCCGCGGGCCCTACGAGACGATGCACCGCGGTCGCATGTTCACGATGCGCCAGTTCGCGGGCTTTGGCACGGCCGAGGAGACCAACGAGCGCTTTCGCTACCTGCTTGATCACGGTCAGACCGGACTGTCGACCGCATTCGACATGCCGTCTCTGATGGGACACGACAGCGACGACAACCGCTCGCTCGGCGAGGTCGGCCGCGAAGGCGTGGCGATCGACACGCTCGACGACATGGAGACGCTCTTCCAGGGCATCCAGCTGGACAAAGTCAGCACGTCGATGACGATCAACGCGCCTGCCGCGATCATGCTCGCCTTCTACGTCGCCGCCGCAGAGCGCAAGGGTGTTCCGCCCGAGAAGCTCGCCGGCACCTTCCAGACCGACATCCTCAAGGAATACATCGCTCAGAAGGAGTGGTGCTTCCCAATCGACGAGGCCATGCGCCTCGTGACGGACCTGATCGAGTACTGCACCCGCGAAATGCCACTCATGCACCCAGTCTCGATCAGCGGATACCACATCCGCGAGGCTGGATCGACTGCCCAGCAGGAGCTTGCCTTCACCTTGGCCGATGGCTTTGCATACGTGCGGGCCGGCATTGAGCGCGGCCTTGATGTCGATGATTTTGCGCCTCGTCTGAGCTTCTTCTTCAACGCCCAGATCGAGTTCTTCGAGGAGATCGCCAAGTACCGCGCTGCCCGTCGCATCTGGGCGCGCGAGCTGCGCGACACCTACGGGGCAAAAAACCCGAAGTCGATGCTTATGCGCTTCCACACGCAGACCGCAGGCGTTTCACTGACCGCTCAGCAGCCCGAGGTCAATCACATCCGCACCGCGATCGAGGCGCTTGCCGGCGTGCTCGGCGGGACGCAGTCGCTGCACACCAACTCGTTCGACGAGGCGCTTGCTCTGCCGACCGAGGACGCAGTCCGAATCGCTCTGCGCACCCAGCAGGTAATCGCCCACGAGACCGGGGTGACGCGCACGGCCGATCCGCTGGGCGGCAGCTACTACGTCGAGACGCTGACCAACGAGATGGAGGCGGCGGCTTACGATTACTTCAGGCGTATCGACGAACTCGGCGGAATCGTGGACTCGATCAAGCAGGGCTTCCCGCAGCGCGAGATTGCCGACGCTGCTTTCCGCTACCAGCAAGAGGTCGACGCCGGCGAGCGCATCGTCGTGGGCGTGAACAAATACAAGCTCGAGACCGACGACTCACCCGAGATTCTGCGCATCTCCGCGGAGCTCGAGCGCAAGCAGGTCAATCGCGTCAAGGCAGTTCGCACCTCACGCGACGCCACCGCCGTCGAAGCGTCGTTGAAGGCGCTGCGCGAGGCGGCAGCAACCGATCAGAATCTGATGTACCCGATCCTTGACTGCGCCCGGTTGATGGCGACGGAGGGCGAAATGGTCCACGCGTTGCAGGACGTCTTCGGCACATATCGTGAGGTACCGGTCTTCTGATCGGACGAAATCCCGGCGCGGTTACATAACCTCCGCTCCCAATGCTCCTCGGCAAATTCACACAGGTCGCTGCTGCTTCGGGTTCGTCCGCGCCGACCTGGCTGTGGATCGGCTTCGCCGTGTCGGTCGTCTTCTTCCTCTTTCTCGACCTTTTCGTTTTTCATAAGGGCGCGCACAAGGTGGACATCAAGGAGGCGCTCTGGGCAAACATTATCTGGGTCGCGATCGGCCTTGGCTTCGGCCTGATCGTCCTCTGGGAACTCGGAAGCACCAGCGCCAGCGAGTACTACGCCGGGTACCTGCTTGAGCGAGCTCTGTCCGTTGACAACGTCTTCGTCTTCGCCGTCATCTTCGCTTATTTCAAGGTCCCCGCAAAGCTGCAGAACGGTGTCTTGTTCTGGGGATTGATCATGGCGCTGTTCATGCGCGCCGGTTTCATCCTTGCGGGCTCCGAGCTGATCGAGCGCTATGACTGGGTCATCTACTTCTTCGGCATCCTGTTGATCGCCACCGGTATCCGCATGGCGACCCACGATGTTGGCGAGACCGATCCGTCCAAGAACCTCGCGCTGCGCTTTCTGCGCAAGTTGATGCCGGTCAGTCACAGGTACCACGGCGAGAAGTACTTCATACGTCCTGACGATGTCCATCCGGGCGAAGAGTTCGACTCAGGTCGCCAGCCAGGGCAAAAGGGCCTGCTCGGCAAGCTTGTCGCGACCCCGCTTGCTGCGGCGATTCTCGTAGTCGCAGCTACCGACCTCGTCTTCGCGATCGACTCGATCCCAGCGATCTTCGCAATCACCAACGACAAGTTCATCATCTACACATCAAACGCCTTCGCGCTGCTCGGTATGCGCGCTCTCTACTTCCTGCTCGCCGACGCGATGGACCGTTTCATCTACTTGCAGATGGGACTGGCCGTGGTGCTGGTGTTCGTCGGGATCAAGTTCATGATCAGCGACGTCTACCACGTGCCGATCGGCGCGTCGCTCGGTTTCATCGTGCTGGCCGCGGGCGGCTCGATCGTCTGGTCCCTGCTTGCCACTCGCGGTCAGAAGCCATTGCTGCCGGGTGAGCCAGACGAAAACCTTCAGCGCGAGCCAAAGACGTCAGATCTGCCCAAGCCGCCCGACGAGTAAGACTCTCAGCGTCTCTGAGGCGCAGCTCAGCTGATTCCCAGCTAAAGCGTGGAGCATCACTGCATCCTCAACCAGGAAGATGCAGATGAATCTCGACAAAGAGCAAAAGACCTGGCTCGTGATCGCGCTGGGCGCCGTCGTGGTGCTTGTGCTGGGTTTCTCCCTACTGAACACATCTGATTCCGACACAAGCGCCAACGCAAACGCGCAGATGCCCGGGCCCGACCCGAGCGGCGCTGGAGGCGACGGGATGGGGCAGGGCGGTCCTCCCGGCGGCGGTCCAGGGGGTCCCGGCCAGATGGAAGAGGTCACCGGTTCTGCCGCGACCAAGGCCAAGGAGGCCGCCGAGGCTGAGGTGGATGGCACCGCCCAGCGCGTGATGAAGAACCCGCAGGGTTCTGGCTACATCGTCATCGTCCAGACCGAAGAAGGCACGCCGACGATCGTGACGGTCAGCGCCAAATTCAAGGTGACCGAGTCGCGGGCGATGCAGGGCCCGCCGGGCGGAGGCCAGGGCGGACCGCCGCAGGGCAGTCAACCCCCGTCAGTTGAAGGCACCAACACTCAGTAGCGATCAGCTCATGCGCGGCGCAGCTAGTCTTTCGCCGCGCATGAGCGATTCAGCCACAAGCAAAAAGATCCGCGTCGTCGTAGCCAAGCCCGGCCTCGACGGACACGACCGTGGAGCGAAGATCATCGCCCGCGCACTTCGTGATGCCGGCATGGAGGTCATCTACACCGGCCTCCACCAGACGCCCGAGCAGATCGTCGAAACAGCGCTGCAGGAAGACGCCGACGCGATCGGCCTTTCAATCCTTTCCGGCGCCCACATGACGCTCGTGCCGAAGATCATGAAGCTTCTGGGCGAGCAGGACGCCGCCGACATCCTGGTCTGCGTAGGAGGGACGATCCCGGCCGACGACATTGAGCCGCTGAAGGAGCTCGGCGTGGCTGGCATCTTCACGCCTGGTTCGCCGACGACTGACATTGTTGACTTCATTACTGGGGCTGTTGCGGCTTAGTTGATTGCTGTTGCCTTTCGCTTGCCATGTTGATGGCGGCGATGGGGTGGAGTCGTTGGGATCGGTTCGGAGTCCGCACGGAGGGGACCGATCCATGGGATGGGCGGCGCGATTGGCGACCTCGCATACCTAAGCGGAGAAACTTCCACAGTCCACCCCGGCGGGACAGACTGTGGATTAAATCCCGCATACCTAAGCCGCCCAGCATTTCGCACCCCCGGCGACCGGCGCCGATCCCCCGCGCGAAACGCCACGCACCGCCAACCCCGACTTCACCCCATCGCCGCCATCGACACGGCAAGCCCAGCACGGTCAACGCCTCCTCACCCCACGAGGCGCACTACAATTCCACCCACCTAAGTAACTATTGAGTCACTTAGCCAAAGCAGTTACCCAAAAACGTCCGGCCAACATCCGCATGAACGTTCGTAAACCCGCTAACTTTCACCCGCGCGTATCTGACCGTCTGGAACGCGACGACACAAGCTTTCCGCACTTCCCAGAGAGCTCTCTTTTGTCCCGGATCCCAATCCCAGGACGCAATTGCCAGTCATGACCACCAATCCGTCCGTGCCCAGTTACGGCCGAACCCCTAACAGGAGGACATCTTGAAGATCGCCGTCCTTGTCAAGGAGGTTCCGGACGCCGCAGTCGAAAAGCGCCTCGATCCAGCATCGAAGCGCATCGACCGTTCCGGCGAGAAGAACCTCAACCCATTCGATACGCACGCCCTCGAGGCCGCGGTGCAGCTCAAAGAAGGCGGCGCCCCGGTTGAGGAAATCGTTGCGGTCACCATGGGACCAGACTCATCAGTCCGTACGCTGCACAAGGCAGTGTCACTGGGCGCAAACCGCTCAATCCAGCTGACCGACGACGCACTCGCCGGCTCAGACGTGAACGCCACTGGCTACGCACTCGCAAAGGTGCTCGAGTCAGAGGCACCCGACCTCGTCCTCTTGGGGCAGCAGTCGGACGACGGCGAGAATTACACGATCGGCGCAGTTGTCGCCGACCACCTGCAGTTCCCGTCACTGACCCAGGTCGTTGACCTCAAGCTTGAGGGCAACACCCTCACCATGAAGCGCCAGGCCGAGTACGGCTACGACACGGTCGAAGTTGACCTGCCGGCCGTGATCTCAGTCGGTGACGCGCTCAACGAGCCGCGCTACCCGTCGCTCAAGGACATCATGGGCGCCAAGAAGAAGCCGCTTGACACCAAGTCGGCTGCCGACGTCGGAATCGACGCCGGACAGGTCGGAGAGGCCGGTTCAAAGACCGAAGTCCTCGCGATCAACCCGCCCCCGGCGAAGGAAGCCGGCGAGCTCATCGAGGACGCAGACGCCGACGTCGACGCAACCGTCGCACGCATCGTGTCCTTCCTCGAAGAAAGGAAGCTGATCTAAATGGCAGGCATCATCGTTTACGTCCTCGGTAAGGACGGCGAATTCAACAAGAACTCGCTCGGCGCAATTTCCAAGGCAGCGCAGCTGGCCGGCGAGATCGGCGGCGAGGCGAGCGCAGTAGTCGTTGGCGAGAGCTTCGACGACGCAAAGCTTGCCGAGCTCGGCAAGTACGGCGCCGCGAAGGTCTACAAGGTCACCGGCCCGGAGGGCGTTGCCCAGCCGGTAGTCGACGCGATCGAGAAGATCGCGACCGAGAACGACATCAAGTACGCGCTGTTCGGCGGAGGCCTCCTCGGCTTCGAGATCGGTGCTGGACTGACCGCTCGCCTGAACTGGGGCGTCACCGCTGAAGCCACCGGCATCCGTGCCGAGGGTGGAAAGCTGATCGTCGAGCGTCCGGTCCTTCAGGACTCGGCCATCGTTGACGTTGCCTACAAGGGCGACGGCGGAGTGATCGTCTCGCGTCTGAACGCGTTCGAGCCCAACGACTCGATCGGCGCAGCCGGTGAAGTCGTGGACACCCCGGTTGAGTTCAAGGAGCACTCACTGCGCGCCAAGCTGGTCGCACGTGGTGTCCAGGAAGGTGCCGACGTCAACATCGAGGACGCCGACGTCATCATCGCCGGAGGCCGTGGCCTCGGCGAGGCAGCGAACTTCTCGCTGGCCGATGACCTCGCAGCATCGCTCGGTGGAACCGTT
Source organism: Solirubrobacterales bacterium (assembly GCA_016185345.1). Classification (GTDB taxonomy): domain Bacteria; phylum Actinomycetota; class Thermoleophilia; order Solirubrobacterales; family JACPNS01; genus JACPNS01. The sequence continues at coordinate 207,212 of JACPNS010000003.1, forward strand.
GCCGCTACCCGCGCCGTGGTTGACGCCGGTTGGTTCCCGTACGCGGGCCAGATCGGTCAGACCGGCAAGACCGTCGCACCGAAGCTGTACCTCGCGCTGGGAATCTCCGGCGCGATCCAGCACAAGGTCGGTATGCAGGCATCAGAGAACATCGTCGCGATCAACAAGGACCCGAACGCGCCGATCTTCGAATTCAGTGACCTCGGTGTCGTGGGTGACCTTCACTCCATCGCGCCGAAGCTGACCGAGGCCATCAAGGCCAAGAAGGGCGCATAGCCGATGTCCGGTCACGGCGTCAAGCCCAGCGATTACCCGCCACCTGTGGATCAGGTGGCGGAGTACGTTGGTGCTCCCACCGATCCAGAGGATGAGCGGATCGAAGTTGGCATCTGCGTAGTCGGCGGTGGACCCGCCGGCCTCGCAGCCGCCATCAAGATCATGCAGATCCTCGAGAAAGACCCTGAGCTGCTCGAGTCGCTCGGCGAGGTCCCTGTCGCCGTGATCGAAAAGGGCAAGGCCTGCGGAGCGCACACGCTCTCGGGCGCGAACATGCGTCCGAGCGCGATGCGCGAGCTGTTCCCGGACCTTCCGGAATCCGAGTGGCCCGTCTACGGGGAGGTCCACAAGGACTCCACCTACCTGCTCACCAAGAAGCGCAAGATCAAGCTCATGCCGCCCCCGCCGAACTTCAAGAACCACGGGAACTTCGTCACCTCGGTGGCCGAGCTCTCCCGTTGGCTCGCGGAGAAGGCAGAGGAGATGGGCGTCTACGTGCTGACCGAGACCGCAGCGATGAAGCTGTTGGTCGAAGAGGGCAAGGTCGTCGGTGTTCGCACCGGAGACCGTGGACAGGACCGTGAAGGCAACCCGATGGGCAACTTCGAGCCCGGTGTTGACGTTGTCGCCAAGGCAACGATCATCGCCGAAGGCACGATCGGCCACCTCACGATGGCCGCCCAGGAGTTCTTCGACATCCAGCCCGAGCAGCCGCAGCGCTATGAGCTCGGCGTCAAGGAGGTCTGGGAAGTCAAGGAGCCGCTCGACCAGGTCATCCACACGATGGGCTGGCCGCTGCGCAAGGGCGCTCGCTACAACGAGTTCGGTGGATCGTTCATCTACCCGATGGGCGAGGACAAGGTCTGCATCGGCATGGTGATCGGCCTCGACTACACCGACGCCACGCTCTCATGCCACGACCTGCTCCAGCAGTTCAAGACCCACCCGCTGCCGAAGAAGATCCTCGAGGGCGGCAAGCGCGTCGCCTGGGGCGCCAAGACGATCCCGTCTGGCGGATGGTTCTCGATGCCGAAGTCACTTTCGGTTCCGGGCGCCGTGATCACCGGTGACGCTGGTGGAATGGTCAACGTCCCGTACCTGAAGGGCATCCACTACGCGATGCACTCGGGCATGTACGCGGCCGAGGTCATCACCGACCAGCTCAAGGCTGGCTCGACCGACTTCGCCGAGTACGACAAGAAGGTCCAGGGCGGAATCATCGGCGACGAGCTCTACCGCGAGCGCAACATGCGTCAGGTGTTCAGCAAGGGATTCTTCGTCGGTGGCGCACTTGCCTCGATGGGAACGATCTCGCTGGGTCGCCTGCCGTTCGGCAAGTGGATCTCAGAGCCCGACGCAGATGAGCCGATGTTCCTCGGCGACCGCTACGACAAGTACCCGCAGCCCGACAACGTGCTGACGTTCAGCAAGCTTGATTCGGTCTTCGGTTCCGGTAACGCAACGCGTGACTCGGCTCCGAACCACATCAAGATCCAGACGAACGTCCCGCGTGAAGTCGCGCAGACCTGGGTGTCACTCTGCCCCGCGCAGGTGTATGAGATCCCCGAGGGCGAGCCCTCAAGGGGCAACGTAAACGTCCACGTCACGCCGTCGAACTGCGTTCAATGCGGCGCGATCACGGCAAAGGGCGGCCGCTTCACACCGCCCGAAGGCGGCGACGGTCCGTTGTACCAGATCGTTTAGCACTCGCTCGTCAACACAGAAACTGAGAGACGCCCTGCTTTCTTACCGAGAGCAGGGCGTTTTTCGTTAAAGGTGCAAAACTTCCGCGTATCTGAGCGGTTAGTAGTTCAGATGCACGGTATGCCCCGCCAGATCAAACAATCGCTCACGTTCGCTCTGCTGCTCACGCTCGTCTGGGCCACGCATGCTTCGGCCGCCTCAGTTTCGGTCAAGCCATCGCCCACCGCGAAGGTTGCAACCTTTGGCGACGGGTCGAAGCCGCCGGCTTCGGTCAAGCTGCGAGTCTGCCGCGGCGGCGCCTACTACGACAACCGTCTGGTCTCTTTCCGAGTGCGCATGGGCCGCTTCAATCAGACGAGCGATCCGCAGAGCCTGCAAATGCGTTTCGAGGTGCTCCAGCGCCTCAACGAGAACAAGCGTTACAAGAAGCTCAAGGCCGACGGCCTTGGTACCTGGTTCAAGTCGAGCGATTCTGCGACGCTGTATCAGCGTGATCTCACCCTCACAAATGTCGAGACCGCTGCCACTTACAAGGCCAGCGTCACCTTCCGCTGGACTGCGCCCGACGGTTCCGTCTCCTGGAAGCGAAAGATCGTCTCCACTGCCTGCATGCAGAAGGTCCCACTCCCGAAGCTCAAGCTGACCAAAGTCATTGCGGTGCCGATCGTCGGATCAACGGCGCTTCAACACACGGTGACGGTCGTCAACGATGGCCGATCCGAGGTCGTGAACCTGCCTGTGGGCATCTTCGTGGACTCGCTGTCACCGTCGATCGCAGTGATCGATTCGATCGGACCCAACCAGAGCGTTGACGTGCAGATCGAGGCGGCTTCGTGCCAAACCGGCGCGAACGCCGTGATCGATCCGCTGCGATCGATTGTGCGAATTCCGATGCACAACCGCACGCCGTTTCCGATCGCTCGCTGTAGCTGACAGCGATTGATTGGCGACCGTCTAAACTTCGCTGAACTATGAAGACTGAGATCCACCCCGAATACGTCGAGGCGAAAGTCACCTGCAGTTGCGGAAACTCCTTCGTCACGCGCTCGACCAAGTCAGAGCTCCACGTCGAACTCTGCTCGGAGTGCCACCCGTTCTACACCGGTAAGCAGAAGCTCGTTGACACCGGTGGCCGTGTCGAACGCTTCCAGCGTCGCGCTGCCAAGTCGTCGAAGCGCTAACGCGCTTCTTGCCTGAGGCCGTGGATGGCGTCCGACAGCGTCACCGCACCTGAGTCAGCATCGCCCAACGGCGTCGCTGCAATCGGCTCTGGAGTAGAAGAAGCGGGAGTTCATCGCGGCAGCGGCGACCTGATCGCAACGCGCGACGCGCCAGTCGGCGGCCAGGCCGTGATTGAAGGCGTGATGATGCGCGGCATCCATCACTGGGCCGTCGCAGTTCGCCTGGAAGACGGCACGATCGAGAAAGAAGTTCATGACTTCGAGAGCGCCGTCAAGAAGAACCGTTTTTACAAGCTGCCGGTCGTGCGCGGAGTTGTCGCGCTCGTCGAATCGATGGGCATCGGCATCAAGGCACTCGGAATCGCCGCCAACAAGCAGCTCGGCGATGAAGAAGAAGAGATTGGCGGCACAACTTGGGCGTTGACCGTCGCGGCCTCGCTGATCTTCTCGGTCGCGTTCTTCTTCCTTCTGCCGCTGGGCCTGATCAGCCTCATCCAGGGCGACAGCGGCAGCTCACTGCAGTTCGTGCTGTTTGAGAAGCTCCTGCGCATTGCGATCTTCATCGCCTATCTGTATGTGATCTCGCTGCTTCCAGACCTACGACGAGTATTCGAATACCACGGCGCCGAACACAAGGTGATTTTCAACTACGAGTCTGGCCGGCCATTGACCCCGGAGAACGCCCAGCGCTTCTCACGTTTTCACCCGCGCTGCGGTACGAGCTTCCTGCTGCTGGTCTTCATCGTCTCGATCTTCGTGCTTCTGCCCCTGGGCCGCCCGGAGTGGTACATCCTCTTCCCGTCGCGCGTTCTGGCCGTGCCGATCGTGGCCGGTCTCGCCTTCGAGCTGATCAAGCTGATCGGCAAGCACCGCACCAAGGGCTGGGCCCGAGCGATCATGTGGCCGGGGCTACAGCTGCAGCGACTGACCACACGCGAGCCTGACCTTGAGCAGCTTGAGGTTGCGATTGCGTCGCTTGAGGCCGTGCTTGAAAAGGAAGATCCTCGTGAGGCTGTGAAGGACGACGAAATCGGCATGGAGATTGTCGCCTGAGGCGCTGATTCGTACGATTCACCGCCCCAGGCCTGCTCGACCTAGACTGAGCGCCGCATGATCACCGAACTCCTGAACCAGATCGAACAGCGCTTCGCCGATGTCCAGGCGCAGATGAGTGATCCCGAAGTGATCAACGATCGCGAGCGCTACGCCGCGGTCGGGCGCGAGTACAGCCAGCTCGAGCCGGCGCACGATCTGGTCGTTGAGTACCGCCGTGCCGAATCCGACATGGAGGGCGCGAAGGACCTTGTCGACGAGGACGAAGAGTTCGCCGAACTCTACGACAGCTCAAAGGCTCGCATCACAGAGCTCGAAGACGAGATCCGCATGGCGATGATCGACCGCGACCCCAACGACGACAAGGACGTGATCATCGAACTTCGTCCGGGCACCGGTGGGGAAGAGGCAGGAAACTTCGCAGCCGATCTGTACCGCATGATCACGCGCTACGCCGAGCGCTTGAAGTTCAAACCCGAGTTGATCGAGGCCGACGACGGCGGGCACTACACGCTCGCCATCAAGGGCGACGCTGCCTTCAGCATATTCAAGTACGAAGGTGGTACCCACCGCGTTCAACGCGTTCCCGAGACCGAGTCCCAGGGCCGCATCCACACCTCCACCGCGACCGTCGCCGTGATGCCCGAGGCAGACGATGTTGATGTGCAGATAGATCAGAACGACTTGCAGATCGACGTCTACCGCAGCTCTGGCCCGGGCGGCCAGTCGGTGAACACGACCGACTCCGCCGTCCGCATCACGCACAAACCAACAGGCGTCGTCGTCTCGATGCAGGATGAGAAGTCGCAGCTTCAGAATCGTGAGAAGGCGATGCGTGTTCTGCGTGCCCGCCTGTTCGAGCGCGCGCTTGAAGAGCAGCACGCCGCTGCGGCCGCCGAGCGCAAGGCGCAGGTTGGCACCGGCGAGCGCTCGGGGAAGATCCGCACCTACAACTTCCCGCAGGGCCGAGTGACCGACCACCGGATAAAGCTCACCGCGCACAACCTCGATGCGGTGCTTGACGGCGAGCTCGATGAGTTCACAAGCGCCCTTCAGGCGGACGAAAAGCGCCAGATGCTCGAGGCGCAGACGGGCACCACCGGCTGATGCTGGCGATGGCCGCGCCGTCAACGGCTCGCGAGCTGATCGATCACGGCGAGGCGCGCCTGCGCGCCGCCGGCATCGACACCCCGAGGCTCGACGCCGAACTCCTGCTCGCCGAGGCAGCGGGAGTCACGCGATCACAGATCGTCGCCGGACTGATTGATCCGACTGGCTCAATCAGAACTTACGAAGCATGGCTCAAGCGCCGTGTCGGTCGCGAGCCGCTGGCGTACATCACCGGCCGTCAAGGCTTTCGCCGGATCGTCCTGCGCGTCGACGACCGGGTATTGATCCCGCGACCAGAGACCGAGCTCCTCGTGGCAGTGGTGAAGGTCGGTCGTCCGTGCGGGATTCTTGATCTTGGAACGGGAAGCGGGGCCGTTGCCCTCGCCCTCGCGGATGAACTCCCCGACGCCACGATCACCGCCGCCGACATTTCGCCCGCCGCACTTGCGGTCGCTCGAATAAACGCGTGTGAAACGGGCGCGAGTGATCGCGTGAGTTTCGTCGAATCCGATCTGCTCAATTCGGTGGACGGCATCTTTGACGCGATCTCGGCGAACCTGCCGTACGTCGCAGCCGGAGATATCGCCGGCCTTCAGCCGGAGGTGTCAGCCTTCGAGCCACGTCTCGCTCTCGATGGCGGCGCGGACGGTCTCGACCTGGTGCGAAAGCTCGCAGCGACCGCGCCGGCACAGTTGAAGCCCAGCGGCCTGCTCGCACTTGAGATCGGCGAGGGGCACGCGGCCGAGACCGAGCGGATTCTTCAGACTGCGGGCTTCGCCGAGATCGAGCGCCACCAGGACCTCTCCGGGACCGAGCGCGTGGTGAGCGGCCGAGCCGCGCGATGACCGCGATCTCTCCAGACTCAGGCGCTGATTTCCAGGACGCGATCAGCAACGGAGAAATCGTGATCTTCCCGACCGACACGCTCTATGGAATTGCCTGCGATCCCGACGACGCCGCAGCGGCCGAGCGCATCCACGAATTGAAGGGTCGGCCGCCCAAGAAACCATCCGCAGTGATGTACTTCTCACTCGATCGTCTGCTCGCCGATGTCGGAGGTGACCTCGGCGCGAGGACCCTGAACCTTGTGGAGCAGCTCCTTCCGGGCCCGTTCACCCTCGTTGTCGCCAACCGCGGCAATCGCTTCGTCCCGGCCTGCGCTGGATCGCCGGAGAAGCTCGGCCTGCGCGTACCGAAGCTCGGTCCCGCGATCGAGCCGCTCGGCGGCGTGGAGATCCCGGTGATGCAGACGAGCGCCAACCTCAGCGGCGGTCCCGACGCGACGGCAGTCGAAGACATCGACCCCGCGATCATCGCCGGGGTGGACCTTGTGCTCGACGGTGGCCCCTTGCTCGGCTACGGCTCGACCGTTGCGGACATATCTGAGCTCGAAGACGGCCGTTGGCGGCTGCTCCGATCGCAGTTGCCGCGCACAAGTGGCCGCATCGCTGAACTGATCGGCTTTCCGCCCGAATCTGACTGAAATGACGGATCTCGCCCGGAGGGGTTGAGGTTTGCTCGCAGCGACCGATAACCGGAAGACGTATGCGTACGTAATCCCGCGTACCCGTATGCAGATATGCAAGATTCGATCGCCCATTACGTAGCTCTAGGTTTCGCACTCTCAGCCGCGCTCGTCGGAATTTCCGGCGCGCGGAAGGCCAGGGGTGGCTTCCGCTCGCGCTCCGCGCAGACCTACGCGCGGGCCGCTCTGCTCACGGCAGTGGGCTTCGCGATCGGTATTGCGGTCGAGAGCGAGATCGTCTTCCTCGCGGGTGCGTCCATCGGGATGGCGCTGGTTGCTTTTGGACTGATGATTCAGGCCAAGGAGGGCGAGGTATTCGTGAAGATCGCGTCCGAACAGCGCGTCGACTTCAACAGCGGCCTGCCGAATGAGCGTCTCTTCTATGAGCGGCTGAACGCCGAGCACTCGCGCACCAAGCGCACCAACCAGCGCTACTCGATCGCAACATTCGAGATCGACAACTACGACCTGCTCAGCGACGCCGACAAGTCGAACGGGATGAAGCTGCTCGCCGAATCTCTGAACGAATCGATTCGCAACACCGACACGCTCGGCCGCGTCGCGGACAACCAAGTTGCCGTACTGCTAGTCGACACGCTCGCCGAGGGTGCGATCATCGGCTGCGACCGAGCCTGCGAGCGATTCTTCTTTCAGAGCTGCGGTCACAACGACACCGCGCACGTGACCAGGCCACTGACCGTTTCGGCCGGAATTGCCGCTTTCGACGACGACACTGTCGATCCTCATCACGTCGTCGACAACGCCAAGCTTGCGCTCAAGCGCCTTCACGACGAGATGGACTCGGGCATCAAGGTTTACGACCGCAATGAGTTCGTGCGCCAGGCCGACAGCGACTTAGAGGCGCAGCTCAGCGCCTGAAAAGGTCGTGGTCGCGCGACCCTTGCCGTTGCTACGGTGACGGTGTGAAAATCGCGATCGCATCCGACCATGCCGGCTTCGAATTGAAGCAGCATATTGCCGCTGCCTTGCGGGCCGAAGGACACGACGTGAAGGACTTCGGCACTGAGTCCGAGGAGTCCGTCGACTACCCCGACTTCGCAGAACCAGCCGCGCGTGAAGTTGCCGCTGGCGACGCCGAACGCGGCGTGCTCGTTTGCGGAAGCGGCGTTGGCGTGTCGATCGTCGCCAACAAGGTCGACGGCATTCGGGCGGTGCACGCGCATGACAGCGACGAGGCATCAATGAGCCGCCAGCACAACGACGCGAACGTCGTCACGGTGGGCGAGCGCACCACCGCTCCGGAGGACGCAATCAAGATCGTCAATGCTTTTCTCTCAACTGAATTTGAAGGCGGCCGCCATCAGAAGCGCGTCGACAAAATCGCGCTGGTCGAGGGACACACCACCACCAGGGCATCGGCCAAGGAGACCTACTTGTGAGCGAGCTACCGGAAGACTTATTCAATGCCCCCCTCGAAGAGGTGGATCCCGAGATCGCGCAGGTCCTGAAAGACGAGCTCGGCCGCCAGCAGAACACGCTTGAGATGATCGCCAGCGAGAACTTCGTCCCGCGCGCGATTCTCGAAGCGCAGGGCTCCGTGCTCACCAACAAATACGCCGAGGGCTATCCGGGCAAGCGCTACTACGGCGGCTGCGAATACGTCGACGTTGCCGAGACACTCGCGATCGATCGCGCCAAGGCGCTGTTCGGCGCGGAGTTCGCGAACGTCCAACCGCACTCAGGGGCGCAGGCAAACACTGCCGTCTACCACGCGCTTCTGCAGCCCAGCGAGACCTTGCTGGGCCTCGAGCTCTCACACGGCGGGCACCTCTCACACGGCATGAAGATCAACGTCTCCGGTCGCCTCTACGACATCGCCGCATACGGCGTGCGCAAGGACGACTACCGGATCCACATGGAAGACGTCGCAAAGATCGCCGAAGAGCGCAAACCCAAGCTGATCGTCGCCGGCTGGAGCGCGTACCCGCGTCAGCTCGACTTTGCGGCATTCCGCGAGATCGCAGATTCCGTTGGCGCGCTGTTGATGGTCGACATGGCCCACTTCGCCGGCCTCGTGGCCGCAGGTGAGCATCCTTCACCGGTGCCGTACGCAGACGTCGTGACCACCACTATCCACAAAACGATCGGCGGCGGACGCAGCGGAATGATCCTCGCCAAGGAAGAGCACGGCAAGGCAATCAACTCCGCCGTCTTCCCCGGACAGCAGGGCGGACCGCTGATGCACATCATCGCCGGCAAGGCCGTTGCGTTCAAGATCGCGGCGAGCGACTCATTCAAGGAGCGCCAACAGCGCACGCGCCGCGGCGCCTCGATCCTCGCCGAGAAGATGCTCGGGAAGGGCGTGAATGTCCTGACCGGCGGCACCGACGTGCACCTCGTGCTCGCCGACCTGCAGGGCAGCCCGCTCAACGGCCAGGAGGCCGAAGACCGCCTGCACGAGATCGACATCACCGTCAACCGCAACTCGATTCCTTTCGACCCGCTCCCGCCGTCAGTTTCCAGTGGCCTGCGGATTGGTACGCCAGCGCTGGCAACGCGCGGATTCCAGGACGACGACTTCGCCGAGGTCGGCGAAGTGATCGCCACGGCGCTCGCCGCCGAGGAGTGGAACGATGCAATCCGCACCGAGCTGCGTGGGCGGGCAACTGCGCTCGCGAACAAGTTTCCGCTGTACGAGCATCTGAGTTCACCAGCGATAGCGTGATGGCATAAAATACCGGAAAAAACGGTACTTTATGCAGTTTACGTTTCGTGACATGCATAAACTACCGGAAAAACCGGTATATTGTGCGAAATGCCGGGAATCGCACAACGAACTCTCCTCGATATTGCGTGGGATCAGCACGGTTACGTCACCAGCAGCGATGCGCGTCGCGCTGGTATAGACCCGCGGCGTCTGGTTGACCTGAAGGCAAATGGGCAGGCGACTCGTGAAGCGCACGGCATATACCGCCTGTCGCAGATTCCCTACGACGAGTACGACCAGTACATGTTCGCCACGCTGTGGCCACGCGGAGCTGGGGTGATTTCGCACGAGTCGGCAGCCGTGCTCCACCAGCTCGGGAACGTAAATCCTGCGCAAATCGACGTAACCGTGCCACGCGCCATGCGGTTCGGGAAGCGACCACCGGCGTTCCTTGAACTTCACCGCGAGAACCTTGAGGAAGGATCAATCGTGCGAGTCGAAGGCGTGCCGGTCGTATCCCCATTTCGTGCCGCCTTCGAAATGATCACGGGACAGTCGCGACGCGACCTGACCAGGCAAGTAGTCGAGGAAGCCCGTGCCGCGGCGCTGATCACGCGTGACCAGCGCGACTTTCTGATGGGGCTGATCGTTGCGGGCGCGTCAAATGACTAGGACATACGAAGATGCGCCGGTGAACGTGAAGACGCTTGAACAGCGGATGAGAAACCGCGTCGAGAATGCGACATTCAACCGAACGCGCCGAGAACTCTCGAACTTGGCCGTGCTAAAGGCGTTGAGCGGGCTGCTGGATACGAACGGTGATCCGATATTCGCTGTCAAGGGGGGCGTGGCGATGGAAATCGAGTTCGGGTTTTCGGCGCGCACCACAACCGATCTCGACGTCGGATTTCGCGCTCAGGTGAGCGAGTTGGCAGACCTCTTGGCGGACGCGCTTGCTCCCGGATGGGGTGGGTTTGAATTTCGAATATCGAGACCATTGGAGCCGATTTGGGAAACCGGCGAATTCGGGGCAGATATCAAAGTGAGTTACCTCTCTCGCGAATGGGGAGCCGTGAAGCTTGAGGTGGGACCGGCGGAGGGCGTATCCGGAATGGGAGTCAGAACCGTAGAGAACGCGGCATTTAACCCGGAAGAGGTCGGCATTGAATCGATACTGAGTGTGTCCGCTGTCGAGAAGCAATACATGATCGCCCAGAAGCTGCACGCGTGTACGGACCACTCGCGATTGGGGCGACCGAATGAGCGAGCTCGTGACGTTCCGGATGTAATCGTCCTCTGGGAGTCCTTGGCCGACGGGTTACGTCGGGACGTTCGTGGAGCCTGTGTAGAGATCTTCGAGTTGCGTGGCAAGCAGGCTTGGCCGCCGACAGTCGAAGTTGTTGACGGATGGGAGTCGGATTACGCGCGAGCGATCGAAGGGACCGCATTCGCAATCCAAGACGTGAAAGCTGCCGTGGCACGGACAAACACGATCATCGATGAAATCGAAACCGAGGCAGGAAAGTCGTCGGACGTGAGCGGCGAATCGTGAGCTTGGAACTGCAAGCACTCTCAGCTTTCGCGGTCGCGACGATCGTCTCATTCGCGTTGACGCCGCTCGTCGCGAAGCTCGCCTTCCGCGTCGGTGCCGTCGCGCACGTCAGCGACCGATCGCTGCACGACCACGATATGCCGAGCCTCGGCGGGCTGGCGATCTTGTCCGGGCTGCTGGTCGCTTCGCTCGCGTTCCTGCCTGAAAGCACCGAGAGCAAAGGCATCATCGCCGGCGCGCTCGTGATCGCTCTGGTCGGAACGCTCGACGACATCTTTGATCTCCCGCCGCTGGTCAAGCTGATCGGCCAGTTCTGCGGCGCGGCAATTCCAGTTTTCTCCGGTGTGGTGGTGACCAACTTCACGCTGCCGTTCATCGACCCTGTGGCCCTGGGCGACTGGGCCGTGCCGCTGACGATGCTCGGCATCGTCGCGGTGATCAACGTCGTCAACCTCACCGACGGCGCCGACGGCCTGGCGGCGGGCGTGTGTTTCATCGGGGCGGCGACCTTTGCGATCATCACCCTTTCCCTCAACCGCGACGCCGCGGGCATCCTCGCTGCCGCGACTGCAGGCGCATCGCTCGGGTTCCTCTTTCATAACTTCTACCCGGCGACGATCTTCATGGGAGACGCAGGCTCAAACCTGCTCGGCTACCTGCTCGCCTGCATCGCGATCCAGGGCGTTTTGAAGACCGCAGCAGCCGTCGCGCTGTTCTTCCCGCTGGTGATTCTCGCTGTCCCGATCCTTGACACCGGGTTCGTGGTGGCCAAGCGCCTGAAGTACGGCAAACCGATCTACGCGGCAGACCGATGGCACTTCCATCACCGCTTCGTCAACATCGGGTTCTCCCAACGTCGCACGGTCCTCTACCTCTACGCCTGGACTCTGAGTCTTGCCGGCATGGCGCTGGCGCTGCGCTTCATTCCGTACACCGACGGTCACGGCAACCTCGACACCGGCTGGACGCTCGTGCTCGCCGGGATCGGCGTCCTTGTGATCATCGCCAGCTTCTACCTTGTCGTGGTGCTTGAGATCCTCAAGCTAAGGCGTTTCCGCGGGCGCTCATGGCGTCGCGGGCAGGCGACATCCGAAGAGGTAGACGCAGAGGTTGCGGAAGAACTCGCCACGGGGGACTTTCCGGCCGTTCGCCCCGACTGATTGCCGGTAGGGCTCCACTCGGAGCCTACATTCGGCAGCCGCGACGTGGCGGGACCCGCCTTATCCAGCTGAGTGATTTGAGTGTCTGTCCAGCCCCTACAAGGCGAGTCAGTCTCGTGCTGTGGGTTTTCGAACGACGGTGAAGGTCGCCGCGGCAGCGGACTATCCCGGACGAATCGTGAGGTCCTCGATGAAGACACGAAAAAAGACCTGGACGCGACGGGCGCGCTGACGTCGACCTAATCGATCACGTACGTCTCGCGCTTGGGCTTCTCGATGAAGTCCCGCATGAAACCGCCAACGAGCAGGTTCGCGATCCAGAGAATGAATGCCGCGCCGATCGTCTTCCAGAAACCATCGAGCTCGAATGGCGGCACCAAAACGCTCGTGACCCACAGCATCAACGCGTTTATCAGCCAGATGAACAGGCCGAGTGTGATGATGATGAAGGGGAGAGAGAGCAGATAGAAGATCGGACGCATGATCAGGTTGGCAGCCGCCAGTACGAGCGCCGCAATCACCAGGTAGAGATAGTTGTCGTCGTAGGAGACGAGGTCCAGCAGCGAAGCAACCCACAGCCCGAGAAGGCAGACAACGCCGGTTGCAAGGATGCGGACGATGAACCCGGGGTTCCTGCGTGTTTCGTATGTCACTGCTTCAGGCATGTCCCTCAATTTACCCACCGTGACGGCCATCCAACCTGCAAACGGCGCAAACCCGCATCGCGCCTGCGGTTTCAAGTGACTTAAGGCACTAGAAGACTTTGTGCGATGTTGTATCTTTCTCCTTAGAGCTTGATCGGCATGTGGACTCACCGCCCTGCCAGCCAGTTTGATCCGAGCTCAGAACGTCCCCATGAACTTCTCTTCCCACAACGATGGCTCCTCGTCGCGCAGTTTCGCGGATTGTTTCGCGCTCGCCCAGCGCCGCGACCGCGCGAACCGCGTGGAGCGCCCGCGATGTGGCGAAACCCGCCTGAGCGAACTCCGTGACGCAAACCCGGCACGTGGACGCAGCGAACACGGCCGACGCGGTACAGACACATGTCCTCCGCAGTCGTAGCCGAAGGTCACCATCCTGGCCCCGCCGGGCCGAACGCCATGCGCACTGTGCTCAGGTTCCCCGACCTCATCGCCCTCGGCGTCGCACTTCCCATCTTCATCCTCGCCGACCTGCCGATCGTCGGCTGGATCGTTGCGGCAGTCACATGGTTTGGCAGCTCCACGTTGGTCATCTTCATGCAACGCCGCGCAGCCCGGGCCACTGAGGCGCGCCACCAGGTCGGTCTTGTAGTCGGCGGTTCGATCGCCCGCGCGTGGATCGCCGCAGCAGGAATCCTGATCGCGTACCTGATCGGCGGGAACGACGCCGGTCTTGCGAGCGCCCTGCTGATGATCGCGCTCTTCACGATCTATTTCTTCAACAAGATGATCACCCACTTGATTCAGCCCGCCCCGAAGGCCTGAAGGAGTCCAACTTGACCCGTATCCGCCGACAGTTCTCCGCCATCGCATTCGCGCTCATGGCAGCTCTAACCGGCCCGGCAGCCGCGCTCGCGCAGGTCACCGAGGAATTCAAGCCTCAGAATGAGTTCAAGCTCCTACCGTGGATCAAAATCGAAGTTTTTGGCATCGATATGTCGATCAACAAGGCAGTTTTCCTGGTCTGGATTGCGTGCGGTCTGACGCTCTTCACGATCTGGTTTGTATCCCGCAAGATGACTGATCCCGAGACGCGCGACAAGCCCGGCAAGATCCAGGCCGCCGTGGAGATCTTCTACGACGTCGCCGCAAACACCGTCACCAAGCGCAACATCCACAACGAGAAGGTCGCCAAGCGGTGGTTCCCCTTCCTCGCAACAATGTTTCTTTTCATCTGGTTCAGCAATGCCATTGGATTTATCCCGCTGCCGCTCAACACCGAGAACGGGGTGGATATCTTCGGCATCAACTTCCCGACTTTCGCGCTCTACTCGGCAACTGCCAACGTCACGATTCCGCTGACGTTGGCGCTGATCGTCTGGATCGGTGTTCAGACCGAAGGCATCCTCGCCAAGGGTCCGATCGGATATGTCAAGGGCTGGGTGCCGGCCGGTACGCCGAAGGCAATCCTGCCGATCATCTTCCCCGTCGAAGCCCTCTCCAAGTTCCTGCAGCTCGTCTCGCTGACGGCCCGACTCTTCGCCAACCTGCTTGCCGGACACATGATCATCCTGATCATGGGCGGAGGAATGGTCGTGTTGCTCGGGATTCCCTACATCTTCCCACTGACCGTACCGCTCGCGATTTTCATCTACTTCCTCGACGTGATGCTCGTCACCACGCTGCAGGCATTCATTTTCGCAACTCTCTCAGCCATCTACATCGGGGACGCTGTCTCCGACAGCCACTAAGGAGTAATTCCAACAATGAGCAACATCGCACCAATCATCGTCGCCGCAGAAAGCGTCGACGCTGCGAAGGCACTCGCACTCGGTATCGGCACCGGACTCGGAGCCATCGGCCCGGGCGTCGGCGTCGGCTACATCTTCGGCAAGACGATTGAGTCAATCACCCGTCAGCCCGAGATGAAGGACGAAATCATGGGAACGATGTGGATTGGTTTCGCACTGACCGAGGCCATCGTGTTCTACGCGTTGGTCATGTCATTCGTCGCCTTCTTCATCGCCTAGGGGTAACCCCGGAAACGAAGGTCACACCGTGATTTACGCAATTGCCACAACCGTAGTTCCATTCGCTGTAGAGGATGAGAGCGGCACATTCCTCGTCTCGCCGGGCATCGGCCTGATGATCTGGGTGCTGCTCACGTTCGGGATCACATTCCTGATCCTTCGGCGAGCCAAGGGCTTCGGCTTCGGCCGGATCACTGAAGCGCTCGAGCGCCGGCAGAACATGATCTCCGAGTCAATCTCATACGCCGAGACGACGCGTAAGGAAGCCGACGACCTGCTCGCCGACTACCGCCTGCGTCTGACCGAGGCGCGCGCCCAGGCCGACGAAATCGTCGCCCGTGCCCGCACCGCTGCCGACCAGCGCGAGGCTGACGCGCAGGCAAAGGCAGCCGTTGAACGTGAAGAACTGCTCAAGCAGACTCGCAACGAGATCCAGCTCGAGACCCAGAAGGCGCTGCAGGACCTGCGTCGCGAGGTCGCGAGCATGACGGTCGCGGCAACGGAAAAGGTCACTCGCAAGACTCTGACCAGCGACGACCAGCAGCGACTCGTCGAAGAGGCGCTCAGTGAGGTTGATTTCTCGGCCCTGAGCGGGAACGCGTCGAAGAACGCGAAACTCAGTTAAGGCTGTCCAGGAGCGCACGATGGAAGAAATCGCACGCATCTACGCGAC
Organism: Solirubrobacterales bacterium; assembly: GCA_016185345.1. Lineage (GTDB taxonomy): Bacteria > Actinomycetota > Thermoleophilia > Solirubrobacterales > JACPNS01 > JACPNS01. The sequence continues at coordinate 222,785 of JACPNS010000003.1, forward strand.
CTCGCTGTTCGAGGCTGCAGAAGGCCGCGGCAAGCTCGATTCGATCAAGCTGCAGCTCGAGCAGTTCACCGACGCGTTGGAAAGCAACGACGAACTGCAGCTGTTCCTCTTCTCGCCATATTTCTCTGGCGAAGAGAAGGCCGCCGGGATCGACCGCATCGTCACCGACGCAGAACCCGAGTTCATAAACTTCCTCAAGCTGCTCGCCGAGCGTCATCGCCTGCCGGCCCTGCCGCGCATGCGCAACCAGTATGAGGCCCTCTGGGCCGAGCACAACCAGCTCCTGCCGGTCACGGTCACAAGCGCCGTAAACCTGCCGCCAGAGACGATCGCCAAGATCGGATCCAGCGTGGAGCAACAGACCGGCCGCAAGGTCGTACTGACGGACACGGTCGACGACTCGATCATCGGTGGCCTCGTCCTTCAGGTAGGAAACATGGTTCTCGATGCGTCCATCAAGGGACGTCTTGAGCGCCTGTCCAAGCAAGTCACGGCTGCGGCCGCCTAACCCAACGAAACGTTTTTCAGGAGTCTTCAAGTGGAGATCAAGCCAGACGAAATCACAAGCATTCTGCGCAGCAGGATCGAGGGCCTCGAAGCCGGCGACGCTGACCTCTCCGAGGTCGGAACCGTCCTTTCAGTTGCTGACGGAATCACGCGCATCCACGGCCTCGACAACGTCATGGCGCTCGAAATGCTCGAGCTGCCCCACGGCGTCATCGGCCTTGCACTGAACCTCGAAGCGGACAACGTCGGTGCCGTGCTCTTCGGTGAGTGGGACAAAATTGAAGAAGGCGACACCGTCAAGCGCACCGGCCACCTCTTCCAAGTCCCGGTCGGTCGCGAGCTGCTCGGTCGCATCGTCGACCCGCTCGGTCGTCCCCTCGACGGCAAGGGTGAGATCAACACCACCGAAACGCGTCCCGCCGAGTTCAAGGCGCCTGGCGTCATTTCGCGTCAGCCGGTTGAAGAGCCGATGCAGACCGGAATCAAGGCAATCGACGCGATGGTGCCGATCGGACGTGGACAGCGCGAGCTGATCATCGGCGACCGCCAGACCGGTAAGACCGCGATCGCCATAGACACCTTCATCAACAACAAGGACAAGGACCTCGTCTGCGTCTACGTAGCAATCGGTCAGCGCATGGCCACCGTCGTCCAGGTTGCAGAAACCCTGCGCCAGGCAGGCGCCCTCGACAACACGATCATCGTTGCCGCGCCTGCTGACGAGGCCGCGCCGATCAAGTTCATGGCGCCGTACGCAGGTACCGCGATGGCCGAGTACTTCACCTATAAGGGTGAGCACTCGCTGTGTGTTTATGACGACCTCACAAAGCACGCGTATGCGTACCGCCAGATGTCACTCCTGCTGCGCCGCCCGCCGGGCCGTGAGGCATACCCGGGTGACGTCTTCTACCTGCACTCCCGGCTGCTCGAGCGCGGCGTGAAGATGAACGAGTCCCACGGCTCTGGCTCGCTGACGGCTCTGCCGATCATCGAGACCCAGGCCGGCGACGTCTCGGCATACATCCCGACCAACGTGATTTCGATCACTGACGGTCAGATCTTCCTCGAGCCCAAGCTCTTCCTCTCGGGAGTCCGCCCGGCGATCAACGTCGGTATCTCGGTCAGCAGAGTCGGTGGTGCCGCTCAGACCAAGCCGATGAAGAAGGTTTCCGGCGGTCTGCGCCTCGAGCTCTCGCAGTTCCGTTCGCTCGAAGCGTTCGCCCAGTTCGGCTCGGACCTCGACGCCGACACCCAGAAGACTCTCGCCCGCGGTACGCGCCTCGTGCAAGCCTTGAACCAGGGCGAGCTCAAGCCACTGTCCGTGGCCGAGCAGGTCGTGTCAGTCTACGCCGGTACGGGTGGATCGCTCGACCGCATCAAGGCCGAGCGCGTCCAGGAGTTCCTCGAGTTCGCAGTCCAGCGTTTCCACGCCGAGCAGGCAGACTTGCTCAAACGTCTTGACGCGAGCGAGTGGGGCGACGACATCGAAGAGCAGCTCGGAAAGACACTCTCCGAGGCGATCGACGACTTCGGTCCCGACTTCGACGAAGAAGGCCTCGCGCTTGAAGAGGGCGAGTCTGAGCGCGTGATCGAGGCCGGCGCAGCCGCAGAATCAGCGGCGCAAGAAGCAACGGCGGCGGCGACTGCATAATGGCGTCCACTCGCGACATCTCGACCCGGATCGGGTCGGTCAAGAACATCCAGAAGATCACTTCTGCGATGCAGATGGTCGCGGCAGCACGACTGCGCCGCGCAGAGCAGCGCATTCATGCTCTGCGTCCTTACGCGGACGTCCTCACCAAGATGGCACGTCAGGCAGCAGAGGCCGCGGGCAACGTGCCGCAGCTTCCGATTCTGGAAGAACGCGAGGTACAGAAGAACATCGGCCTCGTGCTGATCGCTGGCGACCGTGGACTATCGGGATCATTCAACTCGCAGATCATCCGCCAGGGACTGCGTCGCTTCGACGAGCTGAAGGAAGAGGGCAAGGAAGTAACGCTCTACGCCGTCGGTCGACGCATCGATGGTTCGCTGAACTTCCGCAACCTCACGGTCCAGGCCGCCTTTACAGGCTTCACGGACCGCCCGGCATACGCTGACGCGCGCCATATCGCCGAAGAGTTGATGGCCGATTACGTCGACCTCAAGATCGACTCCGTCGAGATCGTCTACAACAGCTATATCTCGCCGTTGCAGCAGATCGTCACCAGTCAGCGCGTCCTCCCGCTGCAGCATGCAGAGATCCTCGACGGAGGACTCGGCGAGCCCAACACCGACGACGAAGCTGGCGGCGAGGACGCCGAGGACGCGAACAAGCTGCCACCGCTCTGGCTCTACGAGCCCGAACCGGAAGAGCTGCTCAAGCGCCTGATCCCGGACTTCGTCGAGATCACGATCTTCCGCGCGTTGCTCGAAAGCGCCGCCAGTGAGATGGGCGCAAAGATGACCGCGATGCAGTCGGCATCCGACAACGCGTCGGACATGATCAAAAACTTGACCTTGGAAATGAACCGGCAGCGTCAGGCTGCCATTACGCAAGAGATTTTGGAAGTCGTCGGCGGCGCCGAAGGCGTCTAGCCCGTAAATCGAAGCCGCCCCCTCAACCAGGAGCACTACCTAAGCCATGTCAGATACAGCCACAGCAATCAAGCCCGGACTCGTTGAGGAAATCCAGGGCGTCGTAATCGACGTTCACTTCCCTGACGGGCTCCCCGCCATCTACAACGCCCTTGAAGTTGACGTCCCGTCCAGCGAGGGCCGCGAAGGCTTCAGGCTGACGCTCGAAGTGCAGCAGCACCTCGGCGACGACCGTGTGCGCACGATCGCCATGGACGCAACCGACGGCCTGCCCCGCGGCACAGAAGTGCGCGACACCGGCGGACCGATCAGCGTGCCCGTAGGCAAGGAGACCCTCGGCCGGATCTTCAACGTCCTCGGCGAGGCGATTGACGAGAAGCCCGAGGTTGAGGGCGAGCGTCGCCCGATCCACGCACTGGCTCCGTCGGTCGAGGAGCTCTCGCCTACGCGTGAGATGTTCGAGACCGGCATCAAGGTCATCGACCTGCTCGCCCCGTACGCCAAGGGCGGAAAGATCGGCCTGTTCGGTGGAGCCGGAGTAGGCAAGACCGTTCTGATTCAGGAACTGATCAACAACCTCGCGCAAGAGCATGGTGGACTGTCCGCATTCTGCGGCGTCGGCGAGCGCACGCGTGAGGGCAACGACCTCTACCACGAAATGACCGAGGCCGGGGTCATCGACAAGACGATGATGGTCTTCGGACAGATGAACGAGCCGCCGGGAGCGCGTCTTCGCGTTGCGCTTACCGGCCTCACGATGGCTGAGTACTTCCGTGACGTCGAAGAGCGCGACGTGCTGCTCTTCATCGACAACATTTTCCGTTTCGTCCAGGCCGGTTCTGAAGTGTCCGCACTGATGGGCCGTATGCCTTCGCAGGTTGGTTACCAGCCGACCCTGGAGACGGAAATGGGTCAGCTGCAGGAGCGGATCACTTCAACGCGTAAGGGCTCGGTCACCTCGGTGCAGGCCATTTACGTCCCGGCAGACGACCTCACCGACCCCGCGCCGGCGTCGGTGTTCGCGCACTTGAACGCAACGACCACGCTTTCGCGTTCGATCTCGGAGATGGGTATTTACCCGGCAGTCGACCCGCTCGACTCGTCCTCCACGATCCTCAAGCCCGACGTCGTCGGCGAGGAGCACTTTGCCGTAGCGACGCAGGTCCAGGAAATCCTCCAACGCTACAAGGAGCTCCAGGACATCATCGCGATTCTCGGAATCGACGAGCTCTCCGACGAGGACAAGGTGACCGTCGGCCGCGCGCGTCGCATCCAGCAGTTCCTGTCGCAGCCGTTTCACGTCGCCGAGTCGTTCACCGGGTCTCCGGGCAAGTACGTCAAGGTCGAGGACACGGTCCGCGGATTCAAGGAGATCGTCGAAGGAAAGCACGACGAACTTCCCGAGCGCGCCTTTTACATGAAGGCCGGCATCGATGAGGTAATCGAGGCAGCCAAGAAGTAATGGCATCCACATTTCCAGTACAGATCATGACGCCGGAAGGACCGGCCTACGAGGGCACGGCCGAGATGGTGTCAACGCGCACCCTCGTCGGTTCGATCGGTATTCGCGCAAACCACGAGCCGCTCATGGCGATGCTCGACCCGACCGAACTGCGCATCTACGAGTCCGAAACCGAGATCAAGCGTTTCGCTCAGGGTGATGGCTTTCTGCAGATGGCAGAGAATTCGCTGCTGATGCTCGTCGAAGAAGCGATTCCGGTCGAAGAACTCGACGTTGCTGACCTGACCGCCAAGCAGGAAGAGGCGCAGGCGCGCCTCGATGCCGCGGAAGACGGCTCGGCCCAGCAGGAGCGCGCCGAGCGCGACGTGCACCGCTGGAGCCGCTACCTCGAGATCGCCAACTCCTAATTCTGCCACGGCGCCGCCGCGTCGGTTTGGCCGGCACCCCGATTCCAAGCCTGATTCGCTCCACAGTCTGCGCTCCCGGCGCAAACTGTGGAACACTTCCCGCTTGATTGCGGGTAGTTGTGCGCTCCGCAACTAGGATCGCGCCGTGCGCAAGATCACGCAATTCGCCGTCGGCCCGCCAGGAGTTTTGGAGCTGGTGACCGACGCGCCACGCCCGAAGCCCGGCCCCGACGAAGTGCTCGTCGAGGTTCGCGCTGCGGGCGTGAATCCGGTGGACGCGAAGGTTCGGAGTGGCAGCGGCCTGCTCGGCGAGCCGCCGTTCACCGTGGGCTGGGACGTCAGTGGCGTCGTGGTCGAGGGGAATGGTTTCGAGCCCGGCGACGAGGTCTTCGGGCTGATCCGCTTTCCGCAGGAGGCGGCGGCGTATGCCGAGTACGTCACGGCGCCAGCTCATCAGCTTTTGCTCAAGCCGCCGACGATCACGCACGCCGAAGCCGCCGCGATTCCGCTGGTTGCTGAGACTGCCTGGCAGGCGCTTGTTCACGCAGTTGACGTTCAGCCCGGCGAGCGCGTGCTGATTCATGCCGGCGCCGGCGGAGTTGGCCACGTCGCGATTCAGATTGCGAAGGCGCGCGGCGCGCACGTGGTCACGACCGCAAGTGCAATCAAGCACGATTTTCTGACCAGGCTCGGCGCCAACGAGGTCATCGACTACCGCGAAATCGATGTCGCCGAGGTCCTCGCGGGCAGCATCGATGTCGTCTTTGACACGGTCGGCGCCGGCACCGCCGCACAGTCGCTTCCGACCTTGAAGCCGGGCGGTCGCCTCGTGACGATCGTCGAGTATCGCGACGAAGCGTTGCCCGAACTTGCGGCCGACAGCGAAGTCGAATACCACGGGGTGCTTGTCAAGCCAAGCGCCGAGGATCTCTACGAGATCGTCAAGCTGATCTCCGAACACCGCTTCAGGATTGAACTCGCGGCAGTCCTCTCGATTGAACAGGCCGACAAGGCCCACGAGTTGATCGAGACACACCGCGCAACTGGCAAGATCGTCCTCATCCCGTAACCTCAGGGAATGGACGAAGCAGACCTCGCCAAGCGCCTGATGGCGTACGACACCTCCACACCGGAAGGGATCACCACCGGCGTGAGCTTCATCAAAGGCTGGCTCGAGTCCAACGGTTTTGAGATCGAGGAGATGGAGGTTGCCGGACTGCCGGTGCTGATCACCAGCACCAAGGGCACCGGCCCGGTCCTCGTGTTCCACGGCCACATCGATGTCGTCCCCGGCAAGCCCGGCCAGTTCAAGCCGCGCGTCGAGGGCGATGAACTGATCGGTCGCGGCGCGTACGACATGAAGGCCGCGCTCGCCGCGATGATGTGCGCGATGCGCGACCTGCGCGATCAGGAAGGTGTGGAGGTTCGCTTTCTCTGCGTCGCTGATGAGGAGTCCGAGACGATGGGCATCCGCGGTACTGACGTTCTTGTCGAGCGGGGTTACGGCGGCGACTTCGCGATCACCGGTGAGCCGACAAACCTTCACGTGGGCGTGCAAGCAAAGGGCGTACTCGCGCTCTGCCTGACGGTCAGCGGCACCGCCGCGCACGGCTCAACGCCATGGCTCGGCGACAACGCAGTACTCAAAGCCAACGACGTCTTCCGCCGCATCGAGGGCATGCCATTCGCGCGCCAGAGCAGCGACTTCTTCGATCGCCCAAGCATCAACCTCGGCAAGATCGAGGGCGGCGATGCCATCAACAAGGTGCCGGACACGTGCATCATGCACGTCGACATCCGTTACGTTCCAGGGCAGGATCCAGACGCGATCCTCGAGGACATCAAGGCGATCGACGACGTCGCCGTAGAGGTCGTCTTCGAGCGCGAGCCGGCGTACGTTGCCAACGACAATGAGTACGTCGTGGCGCTACACCAGTCGCTCGCAGACGCGAACGTCGAAGAGGCCGAGCTCGTCGGCCGCGACGGCAGCTCCGAGGCGACCGCATTCCTCGCCCAGGGCATCCCAGCCGTCGAATTTGGCCCGGTAGGCAACGGCCATCACGGCCCATGCGAATACGTTTCATTGCGTTCTCTGGCGGACTATCGTCACGCTCTGGTCGGTTTCGCACAGCGCGTCGCCGCCCAGCAGACCGATTCGCGAAGTCACATCCGCGCGGTCTGAACCGGTGCCTTCAGCCGCCGAGCGTGTTTCACTATTGATTGCGCGCGGCACCTCCGTGCAATCCGCCGCGCCGCAGACCAGGCTCATTCACTCACTTGTTTGAAGACAAAGATCATTCCGCGCCCAAACGGCGCTTCATCATCGGCTCGGTGACCCTCGTGGTCATGGCGGCGCTGGTGAGTTCCGTGGTGGCATTCGCCGCGCGTGACACCGTGCTGCCGCAGGCGATCGCAGGACTCGCGCCCACGCCGACCTACGAGGGCGGACCGCAAACCGTCCTGCTGATTGGCGCCGACAGTCGCAAGGACGACAAGAAGTTCGGCCTCAAGGCCCGGTCGGACACGATGATGCTCGTTCGACTGGACCCCGAGAGCAACGTCACCACGGTTCTCTCGATACCACGCGACCTCCGGGTGAAGATCCCGGGGCGCGGGACGGACAAGTTCAACGCCGCGTACGCGGTCGGTGGAGCGAAGTTGGTGATGGAAACGGTCAAGGAATCTTTCGGGATCGAGGTGCAACGAGTCGCGGAGGTCGACTTCGGCGGGTTCGCGCAGGCCGTCGACGCCGTCGACTGTGTCTACGTTGACGTCGATCGCAAGTACTTCAACAACAACGTCGGAAGGGTCTACGGCCAGCAGTTTGCCGCGATCAACATCAAGGCCGGCTACCAGAAGTTGTGCGGTTACCGCGCTCTGGATTACGTCCGCTTCCGCTATTACGACGATGACATCTACCGCGAGGCTCGTCAGCAGGGCTTTCTCAGGCAGGCGAAGCAGCAGGTCGGCGTGGCCAGCCTGCTGACCAACGTCTCCAAGCTCACAAGGGTCGTCAACAGGAACATCAAGACTGATCGCTGGCTGACCAGCGGAAAAAACTTTCAAAAGTTTCTCAGGCTCGCCGCCGAGTCCTCCAACAAACCCGTTTTCCAGGTGACGATTCCGAACACCTCCACCCCAACTATACGCGCGGTCTCGTACGTGGTCGCGAGCACGTCTTCGATGAGGAAGGCGGCCGAAGTCTTCACCGACGGCCCGCGCCAGAAGGGCAGCAATTACAGCGCGGACCAGTCTGGATCTGGGGAAGGGTCCGTGCCCAAGCGCGCGCGGCGTCTGCGCAGCCTCCCTTCGTCGATGAGCTACGCCAAGGATGCCGGCAGGAAGCAGGCCTTCTTCGCTTCGGTGGGTATCAATCTGCCGGTCTTCTACCCGACCGCGCTGGTCAAAGGCGCCAGCTATCAGGACTCGAGCACCCGCGGCTACCGAATGACCAAGCCCGACGGCAAGCGCGTCTCGGCGTATCGGATCGTGGCCAAGATCGACAACTTGAATGGTGATTATTACGGAGTTCAAGGGGTCAACTGGTCCGATCCACCGATCCTGAAGAACCCATCGGAATCGCGCAGGATCGGCGGGCGCACCTATGACCTGTACTACGAGGGCAACAAGCTCGCGCTTGTCGCTTTCCAGAGCGGCGGCGCGTCTTACTGGGTCGCAAACACCCTCCTTCGCAAGCTCAAGGAAAAGCAAATGCTTGCGCTGGCCCAGTCCCTGCGTGCCAGCGGTTGATTCGAGCCTCGCCGCACCCCGGACCTCTAACGTAACCGACAATGTTTGATGAACCAGAACGCTTTGCGCCCTGGAAGCGCTTTCTTCTCGGCTCGACGCTGATGATCATCGTCGCGGCGCTGGCCGCGTCGCTGACAGCTTTCAGCCAGCGCGAGGACGTTGCCAGGAAGATCAAGCAGAACGCGATCAAAGGGAACATCAGCAAATTCCTCGACGGCAGTACGGGCGGCCCGCAGACATTGCTGCTGATCGGCTCTGACCGGCGCAAAGGCGACAAGACTTCGTACGGTGCGCGTTCGGACACGATGATGCTGGTGCGACTGGATCCCAGCAAGAAGACCACGACTGTGCTCTCGATCCCGCGGGATCTGCAGGTGACGATCCCCGGGCGGGGCGTCGCGAAGTTCAACGAAACCTATTCGGACGGCGGACCAAAGTTGGTCGTGCAGACGATCAAACAGTCGCTCGGGTTGAAGGTCAATCATGTCGCGGAGGTCGACTTTGGCGGATTCGCTCAGGCCGTCGACGCGATCGATTGCGTCTATGTGGATGTAGATCGTAAGTATTTCAACAACAATGTGGGCGCTGTCTACGGCAACCAGTTCGCCGCGATCAACATCAAGGCCGGCTACCAGAAGCTCTGCGGCTACCGCGCGCTGGACTACGTGCGTTTTCGCCATTTCGACAACGACATCTACCGCGGTGCGCGCCAGCAGAGTTTCCTGCGTCAGGCCAAGCAACAGGTCGGCGTCACGGAACTCTTCGGGAGCGCGAAGAAGCTGAAGAAGATCATCGCCAACAACATCCGCACCGACGACCGGCTCGCCAGCGGCAAGAACCTCCAGCGACTCCTGACGCTCGCCGTCAAGTCTTCCCGCAAGCCGGTCTACCAGGTGCAGTTCGATGACCTTGAGACGCCGACGATCGGTGGTGCGTCGGTTGTGACCGTGTCCAACCCCGCCCTCAAGAAGGCGGCGCGAACCTTCCTCAAGGGTCCACGCCAGAAGGGCGACGTTGCGCCCGAGGCCGGTTCAACTGCAGCTACCAGCGCCCCAAAGAGGAGAAAGGCTGGCGTGCCCGGCCTGCCGGGTTCGATGCGCTACTCCAAGGACGAGGGCAGGAAGCAGGCTGGACTTGCAACGATCGGCATAAAGCTGCCGGTGTTTTATCCGACGGCGATGGTCAACGGCGCGTCCTACCAGGATCAGGGCACCCGGGGATACCGCATGACGACGGCCCGGGGTCAGCGCGTCTCGGCCTACCGCATCGTCGCGAAACTCGCAGGCTCGTTCGGTGACTACTACGGCATCCAGGGGGTCAACTGGAAGGATCCACCAATCCTCAACAACCCATCCGAGATCCGCCGCATCAAGGGTCGCGACTATGAGCTCTTCTACGAGGGCGGAAAGCTGGCGATGGTCGCCTTCGAGCGGGAGAGCGCCTCATACTGGGTGTCAAACACTCTGCTGCGCAAGCTGACCGAGAAGCAGATGCTGGCCCTGGCCACCTCGCTGCGCGTGGGTCGCTAGCCAAACGGCAGCTACTACCCTTGCGGCATGTCAAATGTGCCTGAAAACAGTGAAAAACCGCCAATCGGCGTAATCGGCGCGGGCTGGGTCGGTCTTGTAACCGCCTGCTGCTTCGCCGAACTTGGCCACGAAGTCGTGGTCCGCGAAATCGTTCAGGAAAAGGTCGACGTGCTCAGCCGCGGAGAGCTGATCATGCACGAGCCCGGGCTGCCCGAGTTGCTCAAGAAGAACATCGACCACATGACTTTCACGACCGACATGGGCGAGGTGCTGGGCCGCACCCGCCTGATGTTCGTCTGCGTCGACACGCCGCCCACGTACTCGGGCGACGCCGATCTCACGCGCGTTCAGCAGGTCGTCCGCGAAGTCGGCGACAGCAGCGAGCACGCGCTGATCATGAAGAGCACTGTGCCGGTCGGCACGGGCTCGGCGATTCGCCGCGACAAGCACGATCTTGCCTACGTTTCCTGTCCCGAGTTCCTCAAAGAGGGCACGGCAGTCGACGACTTCATGCGGCCCGACCGCGTCGTGGTCGGCGCGGATGCGGGTGACTGGGCCGGCGATGCCGTCGAAAAGCTTTACCGGCCGCTCGGCGGGGAGATGGTCCGCACGGACATCGCGTCGGCTGAGATGATCAAGCTCGCCAGCAACGCATTTCTCGCCACGAAGATCAGCTTCATCAACGAGATCGCCAACGTCTCCGAAGAGGTCGGCGCTGATGTCACTGAAGTCGCGCGCGGCATGGGTCTCGATACCCGCATCGGACCGAAGTTCCTCCAGGCGGGTATCGGCTACGGCGGAAGCTGCTTCCCGAAGGACGTCACTGCGCTCAAACAGCTGGCCGGCAACAGCGGATACCACTTCCAACTGCTCAACGCAGTGATCGAGGTCAACGAACTGCAGAAGCGCCGCGTGATCGGCAAGCTCAAGAAACATCTCGGCGACTCGCTCGTCGGCAAGAAGATCGCGCTGCTCGGTCTTGCCTTCAAGCCCAACACCGACGACATGCGCGAGGCCTCCTCGCTCGTGCTCAGCGCTCGGTTGCGCGGAGAGGGCGCGTTGGTCTCGGCGTTCGACCCAGTCGCCTCCGAGCGCGCGGCAGAGCTGCTGCCGGGCGTTGAGATCGAGGATTCGCCCATGGCCGCGCTTGAAGGCGCTGATGCGGCCGTGATCGTCACAGAATGGCCACAGTTTGCAGAGCTTGACCTCGCCACAATGCACGACGCGATGAGCACCCCACTGATCATCGACGGCCGCAATCTGCTCGACAGCGACGCCGTGGCCGCCGCAGGATTCGCATACGAAGGTGTCGGACGCCCGTCTGTCGGCACACTCAAAGATGCGCAGGCGCCCGCCGTCGCCAGCGCGGCCGCGGAATAGGTAGAGCCCTTGCAGGCGGTAATCCTGTCTGGTGGCCAGGGCACGCGCCTGCGTCCGTTGACCACCACGATGCCCAAGCCGGCCGTCCCGATGGTCAACCGGCCGATGCTCTGGTACATGATCGACTGGCTGCGTCTGCATGGCGTCGAAGAAGTCGTGATGTCGATGGGTTATAAGGGCGATGGCCTGCGCGCTGCGCTCGATGCTGCCGGGCACAAGGGTGTGTCGATCACATACGTCGAGGAGCCCGAGCCGCTCGGCACTGCCGGCGCAATCAAGTTTGCCGAGCAGCACCTCGACGAACGTTTTCTCGTCCTGAATGGCGACACGCTCGCCGACTACGACCTCTCTGCCGAGATCGCCCAGCATGAGCAAACCGGCGCGCGCGCCACGCTTGCGCTCGTTCCGGTCGAGGACCCTACTGCCTACGGCGTGGTCTTGACCGACGAGCAAATGCGAGTAAAAGCATTTCTTGAGAAGCCCGACGCAGAGGACGCCCCGCCCGATCCGCGTATCAACGCCGGCGCCTATGTGCTCGAGCGAGACGTGCTGGAGATGATCCCCGCCGGTGAGAACCGCTCCTTCGAGCACGACGTCTTCCCGCAGCTTGTGGGCGACGGCATCTATGCCTATAACGCAGACGGTTACTGGCTCGACCTCGGCACGCCCGAGCGTTACGTCGAAGCCACGCGAGACTTGCTCAGCGGCAAAGTGCACTCGTATCTCGATGCGCTGCGCGACCCCGATGGCAACGTGATCCCCGAGGGCACTGAGCTGACGAACGTGTCGCTGCACGCCCCGGTCGTGATCGGCGAAGACGTCACCGTCGGACCGGGCTCAAGGCTTGGCCCCGACACCGTGATCGGCAACGGCGCGGGTATCGCAGCCGACTGCCGCGTCGAGCGCTCGGTCGTGATGGAGAGCTCGCGCATCGCCGCAGGCGCAAGCATTGAAGATTCGATCATCGGCCCGTCGGTTGTTGTTGGATACGGCGCGAGCGTCCTTGCCGAGAGTGTGATCGGCGAAGGCGCATACATCGATCCCGGCGCGACGGTAGGAAACGGTGCCCGCGTCGAGGCAGGCGAAGGGATCGCGGCATGAGCGAGAACGCGCTCGATCCATCTGGCATCGCCGCCGTCGACAAGTCCGGTTTGCTCGACGACATCATCGCGATCCCCGACCACATCTCCGACGCCATGTGGCGTGCCGAGAGCGCGATGCTCGAACCCGGCAGCGCGAACTCGCTCGTCGTCTGCGGCATGGGCGGATCGGCGATCGGCGCGGACCTCGCCGCTGCAGTGATCGGCGATTCAGCCACCAAGCCGATCTTCTCCAACCGCAGCTACGACCTGCCCTCCTGGGTTGGCGAAGGCGATGCGGTCGTCCTCTCTACCTACTCGGGTTCAACCGAAGAAACACTTTCCTGCTTTGAGCAGGCCCGCAGCTCCGGAGCAAAGCTCTACGTGATCAGCTCTGGCGGCCCGATCTCAGAGACCGCGCACGCCGAGGGCATCCCGCTGATCGGCTTGCCCGGAATTTTCCAGCCGCGAGCGGCCGTCGCATACGGCGTCGTCGCCGTGATCGAGATCGCGATCGCCAACGGCATCGCTCCGGTCGGCATCCGTAAGGACCTCGAGGCCGCCGCCGAGCTGATGCGCGGACTGACCAGCGAGTGGGGCGCAGACTCGGAGGAGTCTCGGCCCAAGCAGCTCGCCCGCGAAGCCTTCGGGCGCCTGCCGATCGTCTACGGCGCGGGCCTCACCGACCCGGTCGCGTATCGCTGGAAGTGCCAGATCAACGAGAACGCAAAGCGTCCCGCCTGGAACGCCGCGCTCTCGGAGGCAAATCACAACGAGATCTGTGGCTGGGAAGGCGCTGGCGAGTCCGGCCAGAACGCCGCCTGGCTGCTTGCCGATTCTGATCAGAACGAGCGCATCGCCGAGCGCATCCGCATCACCTCTGAAATCGCCAGCAGCCATGGTGCCCGCGCCGAGATCATCCAGAGCTCAGGCGAGTCCCGCGCCGAGCGGCTCTTCTCGCTCGTGCTGCTCGGTGATCTGATGTCCTTCTACCTCGCCGTACTGCACGGCGTCGATCCGACGCCCGTGCCGCTGATCGAGAACCTCAAAGACCAGCTCGGCCGCCCGACGACCGCGGGCTGAGCAGCCGCTCTGATGGCCGCGGCAATCGAAATCGCCGATCCCGCACTGGCCGACGCAGGAGTTCTGCGCGTCGAATGGGCGGGCAACGAGATGGCCGTCCTGGCGCGCATCACCGAGCGTTTTGAGCGCGAGAAGCCGTTGGCCGGAACTCGCGTGGCAGCATGCCTCCACATCACCGCCGAGACCGCCAATCTCGTCCGCGCGCTGATCGCGGGTGGGGCAGAGGTCGCACTCTGCGCAAGCAATCCGCTCTCGACGCAGGACGAAGTCGCCGCCGCGCTGGCCGAGCGCTACGACGCGAAGGTCTTCGCGGTGCACGGCGAGGACGCCGCCGCCTATCTGCGCCACATCGATGCTGTCTGCGACATCGCGCCGCAGATCACGCTCGACGATGGCGCCGACGTGATCGGCGCGCTGCATGGCCCGCGCAAGGAACTTCTCGGCGACGTCATCGGCGGAACCGAAGAGACGACGACCGGCGTGATCCGCCTGAAAGCGCTGGAGCGCGAAGGCAGCCTCGCGTACCCAGTGATCGCAGTCAATGAAGCCGAGACCCAGCACCTGTTTGACACTCGCTACGGCACCGGCCAGTCCACGCTCGACGGAATCATGCGCGCAACCAACCTGCTGATCGCCGGGCGCGTGGTCGTGGTGATCGGCTACGGCTCCTGCGGGCGCGGCGTGGCCGAACGCGCGAAGGGCCTCGGGGCCAACGTGATCGTCTGCGAGGTCGATCCGCTGCGCGCGCTCGAGGCCGTGATGGACGGCTTCACAGTGCTCCAGGGGATCGAAGCCGCAGCGCGAGCCGACGTGATCGTCACCGTGACGGGAAACCGCGACGCCGTCGCGGGCGAGCTGTTCGACGTGATGGGCGACGGCACGATCGTCTGTAACGCCGGCCACTTCGACATCGAGGTGAACAAAGGCGACCTCGGATCGCGCGCCGTCGCTCGCGCCGAAGTCCGACCGTTGGTTGAACGATTCACGATGGCGGACGGCCGCAGGATCTATCTGCTTGCCGAGGGCCGCCTCGTGAATCTTTCGGCCGCTGAAGGTCACCCGGCGGCGGTGATGGACATGAGCTTTGCCAACCAGGCGCTTTCGGTCGAGCATCTCGTGAAGAACGGCGCGGGGCTCGCGCCGCGCATCTATCCCGTTCCACCGGCGATCGACAAGACGATCGCCCGCCTCAAACTCGAGTCACTGCGCGTGACGATCGACGAGCTGACCGAAGCGCAGAAGAACTACCTCACATCTTGGGACCAACTGAAAGGATCTGACCTATGAAAGCAATGGTTCTCGCGGCCGGACTCGGCACGCGACTGAAGCCGATCACCTTCGGAATTCCGAAACCGATGGTCCCGGTCATCGATCGCCCCTGCATGGCCCACCTGCTGGCGCTCGTTCAAAGGCACGGCTTCACCGATGCCGTCGCAAACCTCCACTACTTCCCCGACACGATCCGCGACTACTTCGGCGACGGCTCGGCGTTCGGCGTGAACCTCGAATACAACTTTGAGCAAGAGTTGCTCGGAACTGCCGGTGGCGTCCGCGCAGTCGCCGACTCTCTTACCAAGGGTGGCGAGCCGTTCCTGATTATCAGCGGCGACGCCCTGACCGATGCTGACCTGACAAAGCTCGTCGAGCGCCACAAAAGCTCCGGTGGCGTCGCGACGCTGACCGTCAAGCGCGTGGCCGACACACGTGAGTACGGGGTCGTGCTGCACGACGAGGCAGGCCGAGTCACCGGCTTTCAGGAGAAGCCCGAGCCAAAAGACGCATTGAGCGACCTCGGCAACTGCGGCATTTACGTCTTCAGCCCCGAGATTTTCGACTACTTCCCCGAGTCGGCGTTTGTCGACTGGGCACAGGACGTCTTCCCGGTGCTCCTCGAGAAAAACGTGCCGTTCCACATCCATGAGATCGACGAGTACTGGAACGACGTCGGTTCGCTGCGCGAGCTGCGCGAGGGTACCTTCGACGCGTTGACGGGCGCCCTGGACCTCGGTATCGAAGGCACTGGCGGCAGCGAGGGAATTCACAGCTCCACAGCGGGCGCGCTCGACAACGCCGAGCTGGTCGAGGGGCCGGTCTGGATTGGACGGAACGTCTCGATTGGTGACGGCGTCAAGCTTCAGGGTCCGCTCGTAATTGGCGATAGTTCAACTATTGGTTCTGGCGCCGCAGTGCGTGACACGATTGTTTTTCCGGGCGGCGAGATTCCGGCGCAGACAATCGCGATCGGTGCGATTCTGGGGCAGGGTGACGTTGCTGCCAATCTGCGTCAACTCGGCTGACTGGCCAGTACTCGCCTGCTCGACAGGCGATGGCGAATGCATACGTTTATCTAGAAAGGTTTCCCCTTGCGCAAGAAAATCGCTCTTTTAGCTCTCGTCTCATCGTTTGCAGTCGCGTTGGTCGCGGTTCCAGCAGCAAGCGCTGCATACATCTACGTGACCGTCAGCTATCAAGCCACAAACCTCTGCCGCACGGCGCCGGATGTCGTCACCTACAAGCTCAAGTTCAAGGCGAAGATCAAGCGAAGCGGTGGTGAGAAGCCTGAGAAGGTTCGCGTCGGCTATCGGGAGCACACGGTTGAAGTCAAGTCTTCCAAGCCAAAGATTTCCAGCCCCGACACGATTCCGATCGTCGCGCAGATGAATGCGAATCCGACGATCTTCCCATACTGCCAGTAGATCCACCTGTGTTGATTCTCAAGACTGCCCTCCTCAGTGTCGCCGCGCTGTGCGCGGCCGCACTGATGGCCGGGCCGGCGTTGGCGATTGAGCCAGCTGGCACGGTTGATCTCACAAAGGTCAGGGCCAAGGGCCCGGTCAAGGACGCAATCCTCGACAAGGCTCCGAAGGTCGCTGGCATCGCCAAGGTGACTGCACGAGCCTCCTATGTCGATTCGGCCGGGAGAAACATCACGATCGATTCAACGGTCCCGAGCGCGGACCTCGACGCCGTCGCCGCGGTCCTGAACTCGACCTACCACGGCGCGGAGGTCACAGAACTGATCGTGCATGTGGTCCGGCTCTCGGAGATTCCCACGATCTGCGGCAGCCCACAGGCGCTCGCGTGTTATCTGCCCGCCGACCCGACGCGCAACGGTAAGGGCCAGCTCTGGTTCGCGGCCGACGACCCCGATTGGAAGCACTCGCTGGTCCACGAGTACGGACATCACATGGACAACCAGCTGCTCAACATTGCTCATCTGAGTGACTTCAAGCTCGATGCCGGATGCGGAATCGACTCCGACGGTTCGCGCGGCTGGTTCTTCGTGCGCGTGATCAACAGCAGTCTCTCGCAAAAATTCGGCTGCAGGACCGACAGATGGGAGAACCTGCTCCCTGAGCTCTTCGCCGAGGATTTCGTCGTTCTGAACGGAATTATCAGCTGGCAGCTGACCTCGGCGTCCCCGCCAAGCAGCGGCGCTCTGAAGGCGATGAAGTTCGACATTGATCGCGGCCTCAAGCTCGCACAGATCAAGTTGATGAAGACGATCAAGCGCAATCGCACCTACACGAAAACCGTCACCACGCCCAACATCAGCTTCCTATATGTCTATGTCAGCGGAGCCAAGGGCCGCGACTTCGACATCTGGGTCTATCCGCGCGGAACGAGCAAGCTCTGGTCAAAGGCCGCGACAAGGGGCCGCACCGAGAGTTACTTCGACTTCATCGACGTCGGCAAGTGGGACATCAGGGTCTCGGCGCGCGGCAAGACCGGCAAGGCCAAGATCCGCATCGAACTCCTCTAGTCGTTGGCGAGAAAGCGAACGGCGAGAATCTTCGCTCTCGAGTGGTCGATCGTTGTCGCGCCATCGGGGTCAACGAGCTCCTGATGCTCAACGAGATAGTCGACCTCGATCCGCAGGCCTTCATCGATCTCGCTGATTGCTGAATCACGAAGCTCGCCGGTCAGCTCGTACGCATTGGGCTTGTGGTGATCGTCGGGCTCGATGTTGACGAGCAGATGCTTCTCTTCATCGCCCGAGTCCCAGTAGAACATCACCACGCCAGTGGCTGTAACGGTTTCGCCGATGTCCATTGGTCGAATTCTTACATTTCGGTCTTGTAGCGTGACTCGCTCGCGGTCATGCTCTCCAGGTGTACCGCCAGGTCGTCGATCGCGCCGTAGCTCTCATCGTTCCTCCGCAGTGCGCGGGGTGCGCGAGGGCGACCGATCCGGGCCGGTGGATCTGTGCCAATTGCAGACGCGCGCTCGCCGAGATGCCGCTCGGCCGCGCAACGGATTCCGCCGCCTCTGCATTCCCGTACGACGCAGAGGTCCGACCCTTGGTCGCCGCGCTCAAATTTCGCGGCGCGGTGGCGATCGCCCGCGACCTGGCCGAGCTGATGCGGCCCAGACTTCCGTCGTGGTTTGAAGATGCCGAGTGGATAGTTCCAGTGCCTGCGCACCCGGTTCGTCGTCGCGCCCGTGGCTACAACCAATCGCTGCTGCTCGCAAAGGCTTTGGCGCGCAGCACGGAAGCGCGAGTGGTTGACTGCCTTCGACGTACGACGATCACGCCGCCACAGTCGCAGCTCACCCGATCTCAGCGACTCGAGTTCCCGCAAAAAGCAATCTCGATCGACGGGCGAATGCTTCGACAGGGCGGGGCCAAGTCTTTAGCCGAGTTTCCGACGAACGTTGTTTTGTGCGACGACGTGACGACCACAGGCGTTACATTGGAGGTATGCGCCCAGGCGATCCGCGAAAGGCACCACCCGACAGGCTCAGCCCTGGTCAGGTCCGTGTCGTTTGCAAGCGCCGGGTGACTGACACGCACGAGTGACCGGATTGCACCGGCGCCACTCGCGTCGTGAGTGCGGGCAACCACCCGGCTGCATGCAATCCGATCAACTTCCAATACACAAGGAGTTGGTGGAACATGCAGATTGAGATCAAGTCACGAAACGGGATCGCGATCACGGACGACCTGCGGGCACACGCCGCAAAGCGCTTCGAGAAGATCGATCGAATGGTCTCGGACCTCGCACGACTCGAGCTGGAACTGATGGACGAGTCCAACCCGAAGATCGCCAACCACTTCTGCGTTGACGCCACGCTATATATGAAGGGCAAGACGCTGCGAGCGACTGACAGCTCATTTGATCTCAAGCACGCAATGCACGAAGTCTCCGACGAACTCGCCCGCCAGGTGGACAAGCTCTCGGCCAAGCGCCGGGCGCGCCGTACCGCCCACAAGCTCTCCGCAAAGCAGATGGGTATGCAGCAACCGGGGATGAGCGCCTGATTCACCCGCGTTTCGGCGCACCGACCGGCAGGTCGCCCCAGTAATTGGTAGGTTGCAAAGCAATGGATGGGGGATTTTCGATTCTGGCGGCGCATTCGTGATCCGCCACGTCGCTTTTGTCTGCGCCTTCGCGATCTTCGTGAGCGTCGTCGCTGCCATGCCGGCAGGGGCGACGACGGCGGGCGATTTCGTCGTGACTCTCGACCGCCCGCCGTACGTCACTTCCAACGCGGGTAGCGCCGATTACAAATTCGCGGATATCACGACGAGCACGACGATGCGAATCCGCCGCGGCTCGACGGAAATCGCCCGGGGGTCCTCTTCGGCCGGAAACACGCGGGTGTCCGTCGTGAGCGCGGCCATGGAACCGGGCGACATCGTCGAGATCTACAAGCCACAGCTACCCGCCGGCCCGCCCTCGGTCGGACCGGTCGACCAGTATGCGATCCCGGCGATCGGAGTTGCGGGAGTGGCAGGAGGAATGAGCGTGAACGGCGCGGCGCCCAGCGGCGCGCTCGCCCGAGTGCTCGTTGGAGTGGGTTGCGAGCGAGCAGGCGAGACCTCGCTTCCGGTGATCGCTGTCGGCGGCACCTTCAGCACTGCCACATCCCCACTCGCCGCGGGCGCTGATCTCCAGCTGAGGATCTTCAGCGGCGTGGGCGACTACACCGAGCTTCGTACCGCCGTCCCAGGCGAAACTCCATGCTTCTCGGCCTACGCATATCCGTATCCCGAACAGCCAACGCTAGACCCCGAGGCGGCCACGCCATATGGCGTTCGCGTCGCAAACCTGCAGGAATCGGTGGCGCCGAATTCCAGGCTCGTCTGGCGGCGCGGAGCAGCGATCCTCGGCGACACGACCGGACTTGGCGGCAGCTCGATCTACCTGAAGTCAGCGACTCAGCCCGTGCCCGGCGACGTCCTTGAGGTCTACCGCCCGCAGACGGCCGCCACGCCGAGCCGCACGGTGACCATCCCCGCGGCTTCGGCCGTGATTGACACGGCGGCCTCGCTCGTCGCGATCGACGCCAACCTGCCGGCCTCGTACGTTGAGGTATTTGCGGGGGACACGAGTCCCAGCTCGCACACATCCAGGCGCGTACTCATGGCATTGGCTGCCGGGCGCACGCTCGTTGATTTCAACGTCCCCCAGGCCGATCAGCGCGCGTTCCCGATGCACCCAGGAGGGCGCGCGGTGATCAGTTGGTACAGCGCTGACTCGGCAATCAACTACAGCTTCAACGCGGCACCCGGGGACCTGGTGCCGCCGCAAGTGCAGGCCAAGTTCAAAAGCAAGCTGCGACTTTCGAAGATCAAGAAGACGATTTCGGTGCGGCTGAACTCGACCGAGTCCGCGACTGGCGCCGCATCGCTGCTCGTCGCGAAGAACCTGCCGCGTAAGGGGGCCCCCAAGGCAAAGCCCGGCAAGCGCACTTTCAAGTTCGCTTCGGCCAAGCTCGCCTTGACGCCGGGCTCAAGGACCGTGAAACTGAAACTTTCGAAGGCCGGCCTCAAGGCGCTCAAGCGACTGCGCGGCGCTGGAAAGTCGATGCGCCCGGTCGCAGCGACGCTCACTCTCACCCTGACCGACGCATCCGGCAACACCTCGACGACGACGCGCGCCATGAAACTGGTGGCCAAATGAGTTCGCGCCAGATGATC
This sequence comes from Solirubrobacterales bacterium, assembly GCA_016185345.1. Lineage (GTDB taxonomy): Bacteria > Actinomycetota > Thermoleophilia > Solirubrobacterales > JACPNS01 > JACPNS01. The sequence continues at coordinate 243,484 of JACPNS010000003.1, forward strand.
ACGCTTGCGTGGATGTCGGCCGCCGCGTTCGCCGCGACGCTCAGCGGGCCGTCGACCGCAGGCGCCGCGCTCCATTCGCTGCAGCTCTCGGTCTATCAACCCGGCTACTCGGGCGCCAGCAAGGTGGTGTACCTCAGTATTGAAGGCGTGGACCCGGCGCTGAGCACGCAGTTCACGGTGCGCCGCGCGGGCGTTGCGACTCCGATCGAGGACGAATTCGAATTCTCTGGAGCCTCGAGCCTTTCGACTTACGATCTCGACCTGCTTGAGCCCGGCGACCTTCTTGAGATACGCCAGCCGAGCACCTCGCCGACACCAACGGTGAGTTTTCAGACGCCCGCCGCGTCACTCAGCTTCGCCGGGTCCAGCGTGACAGGCGTGCTTGGGGCGGGATCCATGAACACGTTGTCGGTGCAGGGCACGTGCCTCACCGAACAAACCGGAATCCAGCTGCCGGCATCTGGCGGCCCATTCAGTCAGTCGTTCGCGGCCGGCACGCTTCCGCCTGGTGCGCGTGTGCAGTTGGGCAGCGTGGACAACAGGGGGTTCAACTTCGAGTTCAGCGCGGTGGCCCCGGGCGAGCGGGCATGCGTGTACGCAGACGGCTCGTCTTCTCAATCGCTCTCGCGCAATCCCGGGGCGAAGGATCCAACCCCGTATTACATCCAGCTTGACCAGCTCACGCAGTCGACCACGACCACGCGCCTCGTCCTGCGGCGCGGCGGCGGGATTCTGGAGGACAAATCGGGCCCCAGCTCCTCCTCATTCAGCGCCAACCTCGCCACCGCGCCGCGACCTGGAGATCTGATCGAGATCTACCGACCCCAGGCCGCCGGTACGCCGACCCAGGTCGTCACCATTCCTCAAGTATCTGGAACGTTTGACCCGGCCGTGGATCTGGCGGCGATCGACGGTCCGGCCGCCCGGGAGTCACGCGTATTCGCTTGTACACCTCTGATCTGCACGGGAAGCGGCAGAACGCTGCTCGATACCCCGCCGGGCCGCGCGTTCTTCGACTTCACGAAGTCGGACGGCGGTGAGCCTGTGACCGATCTGCTCCCGGACTCGCTGGTCGAGGGGACTTTCCAGTCGGCGAGTGAACCGGTCCAGTACCGATTCGCGATGCCCGCAGGCGATCCGGTCGCTCCGAAGCTCTCGATGAAGTTGGCGGCCAAGTTGTCGCGCGTTCGGCTGGTGAAGGCTTTCAAGAGGGGCTTCAAGGTCAAGCTCAGGAGCGATGAAGTCGGCCAGGCGAAACTGACGCTCGCGTTCCCCAAGGCGAAGGCGGGGAGGGCAGTGACCCTCGCCAAGGCGAGCAAAGGCGCAAAGGTCGGCGCAACGACCATTGCTCTGAAGTTCACCAAGGCGGGCAAGAAGGCACTCAAGAAGATGCGAAAGCGCGGCTCGCGTGTGGCGACGCTCACTTCCACCGTGACCGACGCATCCGGCAACACTTCGACGTTGGTCAAGCGTCTGAAAATAAAGGCTTAGTTACGCCGCCCGCCGATAGGCAGGACCACTGCAAGCTAGGGGTAAAGTAAGCCCCTATGTCGCTTATTGATCGCGCCCTCCGCATTGGAGAAGGTAAAAAGTTCAAAAAGTTCGAGAAGCAAGTCGAACTTGTCAACGCATATGAGCCCGAGATGGAACTTCTCGAGGACGACGAGCTCGCGAAGGAATTCGCCGAGCTGCGCGAGCGTGCCGACAGCGGCGAGAGCATCGAGGATCTGCTCCCGGCATCTTTTGCTCTGACTCGCGAGGCCGGCAAGCGCACTATGGGCATGCGCCACTTCGACGTCCAGCTGATCGGCGGGATGGTTCTCCACCACGGCGATATCGCCGAGATGAAGACCGGTGAAGGAAAGACCCTCACCGCCACCCTTCCCGTGGTCCTGAACACGCTCACGCGGAAGAGCGTCCACGTCGTCACCGTCAACGACTACCTCGCCAAGCGAGACGCCGAGTGGATGGCCCCGATCTACGAGATGCTGGGACTGACAGTCGGCATCCTCCAATCAGACGAGTACGACTGGGATTACAAGCGCGCCGCCTACGAGGCCGACATCACGTACGGCACCAACAGCGAGTTCGGTTTTGACTACCTGCGCGACAACATCGCCCACAGTCGCGAGGAACAGGTCCAGCGCGGCCAGGTGTACGCGATCGTGGACGAGGTTGACAACATCCTGATCGACGAAGCCCGAACGCCGCTGATCATCAGCGGTCAGCCCGAGCAGGCTGCCGACTATTACAAGCAGTTCGCAAAGCTGGCCCGCACGATGATCGTGGGCGAGAAGCCCAAGGAGATCTCGGCCAAGGACCGCGTCTGGGTCGCAGATTTCGATTACGAGGCCGACGAGAAGTACAAGACGGTCTCGATCACCGAGCTCGGCGTTGCCAAGGCCGAGAAGTTCCTCGGTCTCGACAACCTGTACCTCGCCGAAACCGGCACGCTGGTCAACCACCTGATCCAGGCGCTGAAGGCCGAGTCGCTCTACAAGCGCGACATCGACTACGCCGTGATCGACGGCGAAGTCAAGATCATCGACGAATACACCGGCCGGATCCTTGAAGGTCGCCGCTGGAGCGAGGGCCTGCACCAGGCAGTCGAGGCCAAAGAGGGCGTCGCGATCCAGGAAGAGAACCAGACGGTCGCCACTGTCACTTATCAGAACTACTTCCGCCGCTACGAGAAACTCGCAGGCATGACCGGTACGGCACTCACCGAGGCGACCGAGTTCATGAAGATCTACGACCTCCAGGTCGTCGAGATCCCGACCAACCAGGAAATGATCCGCTTCGACAAGAACGACCAGATCTACAAGACCAAAGAAGGCAAGTGGTCGGCGATCGAGCGCGAGATCCTCGCGCGCCACGAGAAAGGCCAGCCGATCCTGGTGGGCACGATCGCGGTCGAAACCTCCGAGCAGCTCTCCAAGAAGCTGAAGAAGAACGGCGTGCCGCACGAGGTCTTGAACGCAAAGCCCGAGTACGCCGAGCGCGAGGCCGAGACGATCGCCCAGGCAGGCCGCCCCGGCGCCGTGACGATCGCGACCAACATGGCCGGCCGTGGCGTCGACATCAAGCTCGGCGGCAACGCCGAAGAACTCGCTCTTCACGAGCTGCAGAAGCGAAAGATCGAGCCAGAGACCGAAGAATGGGAAGCCGCGCTTGCCGAGGTTCTGCCCCAGATGGAAGAGCGCGTCGAATCCGAGCGCGAGAAGGCCTTGGAGGCTGGCGGGCTGTACGTCTGCGGCACCGAGCGCCACGAGTCCCGCCGCATCGACAACCAGCTTCGCGGTCGTTCCGGCCGCCAGGGCGACCCGGGCGAGACCCGCTTCTTCCTTTCGGCAGAGGACGACCTCGTGCGTCTCTTCGCCGGCGACCGGATCTACAAGATTCTCGACCGCCTCGGCGGCGTGGACGACGACGGCAACGAAGAGCCGATCGAGGCCGGGATCCTCTCCAAGCAGATCGAAGGCGCCCAGAAGAAGGTCGAAGAACAGAACTACCTCTCGCGCAAACGCGTCCTCGAGTACGACGACGTGATGAACCAGCAGCGCGAAGTGATCTACGAATTCCGCGACAACATCCTCGAGGGCGCAGACATGTCCGAGCAGGCCCGCGAGAGCCTGCACGGAGTGATCGAGCGCCTGGTTGCCGATTACACCCAGGGCGACGCACCCGAGCACTGGGACATCGTCGAGCTGTTCAGCCAGATCGATCAGATCTTCCCGATCTCATTCGGCCCGGAAGACATCAACGTGATGGGCATGGAGCGCCATGACCTCGTGGACACGATCGCCGAAGAGGCCGTCGAGGCCTACGAGGAAAAGGAAGAAGAGCTCACGCCCGAGCTGCTTCGCGACCTCGAGCGCCACGTACTGCTCGAGATCATCGACGAGCGTTGGCGCGAGCACCTCAATGACATGGACTACCTCCGCGAGGGCATCCACCTGCGCGGCTTCGCCGAGGTCCAGCCGATCATCGCCTACAAGAACGAAGGCTTCACGATGTTCGGCGAGCTGATGGAATCGATCTGGGACGAATTCGCCCGCGTGATCTACCACTACGAGCTGACCGACGAGGGCCAGCGCGAGCAGGCACGCAAGCAGCTCGAAGAATCGAAGACTTCAAACACCCAGCAGTTCAACTACACGTCGAGTGACGGCCCGAACTACGGGGTCGGCGCGGCAGTTGCGGCGCACATGGCCGAAGGCGAGCTCGACGGCGCACCGGCGCTGGCAGATTCTGCGCCCGGCGTGATTCCGCGCCCGGCGCGTTCAACTTCGACGACCGGCGGCGGCGCTGCTGCACCGGCCGGCTACGACCCCGACGGCAACCCGATGAGCCGTAACCAGCCTTGCTACTGCGGGTCGGGCAAGAAGTTCAAGAACTGCCACGGCAAGTAGCCGCCGGGCTACTCGATCAACCGAAACTCGCAGCGTGGTCCTGATGCGCGCGTGAGGCGGCCGTCGGAGGTGACGAGCGGCGCGCGCAGGCGTTCCGCGAGGGCGACGTACGCTGCATCTGCGACGCTCAAGTTCTCCCGTAGTTCCCAAGCGCGCTCAAGCAAAGGCTCGACCGGGAGCTCGCGGATGTCGAGCCGACGTAGCGTGGCAATGGCGTCCAATGCAGATGTTTCACTGAGGGTGTCCCGGCGCGTGTGCTTGCGCCATGCGGATACGGCCTCAAGCTTCATATGGGCGGGTGCCACGAGCTCGGCGTCGCGCATTGCTCGCAGTGCGGCCTCGGCGCGAGTCCCAACACCGGAGAATGCGTCCACGACGACCGACGCATCGATCACCGTCACTCCCACGTCTCGTCGATTCCAGCGAGAGTGATGTCGAGTGGCAGATCCGGCTTGGAGCTGTCGTGTCGCGTTTCGATCTCGTTCAAGAGTTCTTCGACGGTCGGGCGCTCGGCCTCGGCCGTGAGGTACTCGCGCATGTACTCCTGGAGCGATTGACCACGTTTGGCGGCTCGCACCTTCCATGCGCGGACGGTGGCGTCGGGGAGATTGCGGACTTGAATGGTGGCCATGCAAAAACCATACCGGAAATCAGCGCTAATTTAGCGCTACAAGCGCAATAAAAGCGCTACGAGTTCGCACGATCACTCATGGGTACCGCTGATCGATGCGCGGGAAAGTCACCTGATGACGAGTCTTCCGCCTGTGCGGCTTGGGCTCTGGTCGAGCGGCGATAAGTTCGCGCCAGGCTGCGGCGCTTTCGAAAGCGGGCTGATCGCCGCGCAGCATTGCCAGCGAATCGTCGGACAGTGCGTGGGTGCGCCCGGCAATCACCGCGCGCTCGCGCTGAATCAGGTGCAGCCACATCTCTGCCGCCAGCTCGGCGTCGCCGAGCGCATCATCTGACGCACCAGGCACGTAGCCAAGATTCGTCTCGGCAAGGCGATACGGATTGAGCACGCCGTAGTCGCCGCGCATCGGAAATCCAGAGACGCCCTCGGCATCCACAAGGTCCGCGACGCAGGGGTAAAGCGCGCTGTAAATATCGATCGTGCGCGGAATCAGCGGCGACACATCAACCAGCGAACCAAGCGAGAGCCAGTCAAAGCGCAGCGCAGTGAAGGCGAGCAGTGGGGCATCGATCTTGAGCAGGCGCTCAGTTGCGCCGAGTAGTTCCTCTGATGCAAGTGTGTAGCGATCCGTGATTGACCCCGATTGGAGGATCGCCACGCCGATCTGCGTGACCGGCAGAAGCTCCGGCTGTGGATCGCGGTGCTTCTTGCCCCAGAGCACGCCCACGCTGATCGCCGCCACGCGGCTCGGCACACGAACACCAGTTCCCATGCGCGAAGACTACGAGGCCGGCAGGACGTCGCCGATAGCCTTCAATTGGCATGGCCCTCGACGAACACGAACTCGGACAACGCATCGCAGCGATCAAGAAGCAGCTCAGCCTGCTCTCCGACGCGCTCGATCGCCCGACAGTTGCCGCTCGCGTTGAAGAGCTCGAAGGCCTGATGGGCGGCGAGGGCTTCTGGGACGACCAGGAGAATGCCGCCAAGGTCAACGCCGAATACGCCCGGGGCAATCGCAAGCTCGAAGAGTTCGACGCCGTCTCATCCGAAGTCGAAGACCTCAGCTCATTGGCGGAGATGGCGCTCGAAGACGAATCAATGGGCGATGAGCTTGAAGAGCAGCTCTCCGACCTCGAGAAGCGCATGTCGATCCTCGAAGAGGCCCGCCTCTTCACCGGCGAGTATGACTCCGGCGACGCCGTGGTCACGATCCAGGACGGCGCTGGCGGCACCGACGCCCAGGATTGGGCCGAGATGGTGCTGCGCATGCAGACCCGCTGGGCAGAGAACCGCGGCTTCAAGGTCGAGCTGAAGGAAGTCGCCGCCGGCCAGGAAGCCGGCATCACCCGCGCGACATTCCTCGTCCACGGCGAGAACGCCTACGGCCTCTTCGGCGCCGAGCGCGGTGTTCATCGGCTTGTGCGCCAGAGTCCCTTTGACAGCGCCCATCGCAGGCAGACATCGTTCGCCGGCGTGGAGGTAGCGCCGCTCGTCGACGACAACGTCGAGGTCGAGATCGACGAGTCGGACTTGCAGATCGACACCTACCGAGCCTCGGGCGCAGGCGGCCAGCATGTCAACAAGACCGACAGCGCCGTTCGCATCACGCACCTGCCGACCGGCATCGTCGTCCAGTGTCAGGACGAGCGCTCGCAGGGAGCAAACAAGAACACCGCGATGAAGATGCTGCGCGCCCGGATCGTCGCGCTCGAAGAAGAGAAGCGCGCGGCAGAGATGGCGGCAGAGAAGGGCGACGCGATCGACGTCAACTTCGGCTCCCAGATCCGCAGCTACGTGATGCACCCGTACTCGATGGTCAAAGACCACCGCACCAACTTTGAAGTCGGAGACGTTCAGCGCGTGCTCGACGGCGACCTCGATGGATTCGTCCACGCCGAGCTATCGCGCCGCGCGGCCGGTCGCCCGAGCGAGCGCGCAGGGAGCGTCAATGAATAGCGAGGACTACGCCGAGCTCGTCGCACTGGCGATCGCCGAAGATGTCGGAAGCGGCGACGTCACCACGGCCCTGACCGTCGAGCTGATCTCACCGACCCACGCCACGATCCGCCAGAAGCAGCCAGGCGTGATTTTCGGCCACGACGTAGCCGAGTACGTCTTCCGCAAGATCGACCCCACGACTGAGTACGCCCGTGTCCAGGTAGAAGGTGTCTGGAGTGACGGGGGCGAAATCGCGTCGATCTCGGGCCAGGCTGCGGGCCTGCTCACCGGCGAGCGCACAGCGCTGAACTTCCTGATGCACCTCTCTGGCGTCGCTACCGCCGCCGCGCAAGCAGTCAAAGCGGTCGAGGGGACCGGAACGCAGATTCTCGACACTCGAAAGACCACGCCGGGTATGCGCGCTCTCGAAAAGGCGGCAGTGGCTGCAGGCGGCGCAACCAACCACCGCGCCGGCCTCTACGACGCAATTCTGATCAAGGAGAACCACATCGCCGCGGCCGGCGGGATCACGCAGGCGATCGAGCGTTGCCGTGCCGGATCAGACCTGCCGCTCGAGATCGAGGTCCGCAACGAGCGCGAGATCGACGAAGCAATCAAGGCCGGCGCCAACCACCTGCTGCTCGACAACATGGACAATCTTGAGCTGAAGGCAGCCGTTTCGCAGGTCGCCGGACTGGCAAGACTCGAGGCCTCGGGCGGCTACCGGCTCGACAACATCAGGGCAGCGGCAGAGACCGGCGTTGACTTCATTTCGATGGGCTCGCTCACGCATGGCGCGCCCGCGCTTGACCTGTCGATGATCATCGACGACTGATCGCCCTCGCTCGCTATACAATCTGAAGCCCATTACATTCCGGCTTGCGAGAACAGATCGCAGCGGAACATAAGGATCGGACAGGCATGACACCCCCACCGACAGTCACGCAGCCCCAAACGGCCGAAGCCTTCATGCTTCCGCTCGTACCCCCACCTCTGCCCGAGCCGCCCAGCGCCGAGCAGATCGCCCGGCTGACCGAAGAGGTCCGCGAACTTGCCAAGCAGAAGAACGCCGTCATCCTCGCCCACAACTACCAAGTGCCCGAGGTCCAGGACGTCGCCGACTACACCGGCGACTCGCTCGGTCTCTCGATCGAAGCGTCCAAGACCGATGCCGAGCGCATCGTCTTCTGTGGCGTCCACTTCATGGCCGAGACGGCCAAGGTGCTCAGCCCCGAGAAGACAGTGCTGATCCCCGACACCCGCGCCGGCTGCTCACTCGCCGACGGCATCTCCGCGCAGCAGCTACGCGACTGGAAGGCCGAGAATCCCGGCGCGAAGGTCGTGATGTACGTAAACACAACCGCCGAGGTAAAGGCCGAGACCGACTACTGCGTGACCAGCTCAAACGCGGTGAACGTCGTCAACGCGATCCCAGAGGGCGAAGAGATTCTGTTCGGCCCGGACATGTTCCTGGGCAGCTACGTCGAGAAGATGACCAAGCGACCGATGAAGGTCTGGATGGGGGAGTGCCACGTGCACGCCGGTATCCGCCCGGCCGACCTGCAGAAAATGCTCGACGACAGCCCCGACGCCGACCTGATGATCCACCCCGAGTGCGGCTGCTCCACGAGCGCGATGGAATACCTCGCCTGCGGCGACATCGACCCCGAGCGCACGTTCATCCTCTCGACGGGCGGAATGATCGAACACGTCAAGAAGAGCAAGGCCAAGAAGTTCATCGTTGCGACCGAGGAAGGCATCTTCCATCCGCTGCGTCTGGCCGCGCCTGACCGCGAGTTCGTGCCTGCAAGTCAGGGCGCCGTATGCGGCTTCATGAAGACGATCACGCTTGAACGCCTGCGCGACGCACTGCGCGACGAGAAGTACGTCGTCGAGGTCGATTCCGCGATTGCCGAGAAGGCGCGCATTCCGATCGAGCGGATGATCTCGATCACCGCCTGACCGGCGCTAAGCGGCGGGCCTGAGGCTGTCGCGCAGGCGAGGAAAGTGTTCACGCACGTTCCCAGCGCCCTGCCGCTTGGCGGCGTACATCGCCTCGTCCGCTGCGGTGATCAGCGCCTCGGGATCGATCTTTTCGAGATCCTCGACCAGCGCGATTCCGATGCTCGCGGTCACGTGCTTCACTCCCGCGCTTCGAAGTTCGGGCGAAGCATCCAGCAGCCGCTCAATCAGCGAGCGAGCGAGCATCCTTGCTCCCTCGTGCGTCGTCTCTGTGAGCAGGATCGCGAATTCGTCGCCGCCGATGCGTGCGCCGACGTCCGTGTCACGCAGACGCTCTCGAAGAGTGTCGGCCACGGCCTTGATCATGTAGTCGCCCGCGATGTGGCCGAGGCCGTCGTTGACTTCCTTCAGCTTGTCGAGGTCGAGCATCAGGAGTGCGCCACGCGGGCCATAGCGCTCGCACTCGGCGATGTGCCGAGCGAGCACTTCGTCGAACTTGCGGCGATTCGGCAGACCAGTCAGCGGGTCGTGGTCGGCGATGAACTGAAGGCCGTCTTCGTAGCGCTTGCGTTCAGTGATGTCCACGATCGTCCCGATCAGTCGGGTGGTCCTGCCGTCGCGACTCTTCTCGGCAAATCCCTTGGTCGCGATGTAAATGGGCTCGCCGTTGGCGTCGGGACGGGCGCGCTGGAAGTTGAAATTGAAATCTCCACCATTGATGATCGCGTCTGCAAGGCATGCCTGCCCGCGTGCGTGCTCGCTCGGGTCGAGGCTGGAAAGCCAAAGCTCTGCGTCTGGCATTCCCTCGGGCTGCGCGATACCCAGCAGCTCATAGGTTGCGTCGGACCAGAACATCTCGCCGCTTGAGATCTCAAGGTGCCAGCTGCCGATGCGGGCGATGTCCTGCGCGCTGCGGAGCTGGCTTCGTTCGATTTCAAGCGCCTTCTGCAGCTCGAAACGCTCGGTGACGTCCCTGGCTTCAGCGAAAACGAGTTCGTCCTCCTGCGAGGCGATCACAACCCATTCGAGCCAGCGCCAACTTCCATCCATGTGCTTGAAACGAAGCGTGAAGGGTTCGGTATCGACGCCACCGGCGGCCACCTTGGCAAACGCGGCGGGGGTGTCTGCGAGGTCGTCGGGGTGAATCCTCGAGCCGAACGGCTCGGTGCGCAGGATCTCAAGGCTGAGCCCGAGGTGATCTGTCCAGGCGCGGTTGCAAGAGACGATGTTGCCGGCGAAATCGATCGTCAGCGCAAGATCGTCCGAGAGTTCGAAGAACTTTGCGTCGATCTCAACCTGCCGGTTGTCGCGCTCAAAGGACTGACGTCGACGGCTGTCGCGCAGCTCGAAATAGAGGCACAGAACGAATGTGATCAGGCCGAGCGCGAGCACATCCAGAGCTATGGATGAAACGATGGTGTTGCTTTGAAAATCTTGCACTGACATTCTCTACTCCGTTTTGCGGATCCGAGATGTCGCGCCCTTGATTTACATGAATCGACTACGAGGGCCGTCCACTCAAGGCCAATAGAGACAAATGTCCGTTACTGGTCAGTCAACGCTCAACCTTCACACACTTATGGTAAGGTTCACACGATGGCTCCCCCAGCCACCAAAGCCCCGAACGCGGAGGTTCCGACCGACGCTCTGACGATCAACGAGGCCGCTGAGACCAGTGGCTGGTCGCCGCGCATGCTGCGATACATCGAAAGCGTCGGACTCGTCGAGCCCCCTCGATCACCAAAGGGCTATCGCCTGTACGGACCGGGCGAACTGCAGCGCCTTCGCACATTGAAGGAGTTGCTCAAGGGGAACAAGCTCGAAATCGCAGACGTCGGATTCATCCAGCGCATGCGCGACGAGCCCGAGATCGATCGCGCTGTCAACGAATGGCTCGATCAGACCGCCGAGAAGCCGAAGGAAATCCCTGCGGACGACTGGCTGTCATTCGAACAGCAAAAGCATCAGCAGCTTCTGAACGCCACCCAAACAAGCAACTCCTGAAGGAGAACCACCCAAGCATGTCCACCACCCTCGAAGCAACAGACTTCAAGGTCGCAGACCTTTCACTCGCCGCCGCGGGCCGCAAGCAGATCGAGCTCGCTGAGCACGAAATGCCCGGCCTGATGAGCACCCGCGAGGAGTACGCAGACGCCCAGCCGCTCAAGGGCGCGCGCATCATCGGCTCGCTGCACATGACCGTCCAGACCGCAGTGCTCATCGAGACCTTGACCGCTCTCGGCGCCGAAGTGCGTTGGGCCAGCTGCAACATCTTCTCGACCCAGGACGAGGCGGCAGCAGCCGTCGCCGTGGGCCCCAACGGCACGCCGGACAACCCGCAGGGTGTCCCGGTCTTCGCCTGGAAGGGCGAGACGCTGGAGGAGTACTGGTGGTGCACCGAGCAGATCGTCAACTGGCCGGGCGAGCCCGCCAACATGATCCTCGACGACGGCGGCGACGCCACGATGCTGATCCACAAGGGCAAGGAGTTCGAAGCTGCAGGCGCAGTGCCGAACCCCGCCGACGCTGAGTCCGAAGAATTCGAAGTGTTCCTGGGCCTGCTCGAGAAGTCGATCGCCGAGTTCCCGGACCGCTACACCAAGGTCGCCGACGCGATCATGGGCGTCACCGAAGAGACCACCACTGGCGTTCACCGCCTGTACGAGCTCGCCGAGACCGGCGACCTGCTCTTCCCGGCGATCAACGTCAACGACTCGGTCACCAAGAGCAAGTTCGACAATCTGTACGGTTGTAGGCACTCGCTGGTAGACGGAATCAACCGCGCAACCGACGTGATGCTGGCCGGCAAGACAGCCGTCATCTGCGGCTTCGGCGACGTCGGCAAGGGCTCAGCTGAGTCCCTCCGCGCTGCTGGTGCCCGCGTGATCGTCACCGAGATCGACCCGATCTGCGCCCTCCAGGCGTCGATGCAGGGCTACCAGGTGGACACTCTCGAGAACCACGTGGGCACCGCTGACATCTTCATCACCACGACCGGCAACAAGGACATCATCATGGCCGCGGACCTCGCGCGCATGAAGAACAAGGCCATCGTCGGCAACATCGGTCACTTCGACAACGAGATCGACATGGCCGGCCTCGCCGCCATCGAGGGCATCGAGAAGATCGAAGTCAAGCCGCAGGTTCACGAGTGGAAGTTCCCCGACGGGCACAGCATCCTCGTGCTCTCCGAAGGACGCCTGCTCAACCTCGGTAACGCCACCGGCCACCCGTCGTTCGTGATGAGCAACTCGTTCACGAACCAGACGATCGCCCAGATCGAGCTTTTCACCAAGAACGACGAGTACGAGAAGCAGGTGTACGTCCTGCCCAAGCACCTCGATGAGAAAGTCGCCCGCCTGCACCTCGCAGCGGTCAACGTCAACCTCACCGAGCTGCGCCCCGACCAGGCCGCCTACATCGGCGTCGAGGTCGAGGGACCGTACAAGCCGGAGCACTACCGCTACTAGCGATCAGCTCCAGCAGACGTCTCCAAAGGGGGTCCGGCCGGCGCCGGCCCCCTTTTTGTCTGGCCCGAACTTCAGGTGCCATAAAGTGCTGTCGATCAATCTGGGCCATGCGAATCAGGTCATCTCTCACACTCGCGCTTCTGGCGCTCACTTTCGCCTTCGCGAGTACGGCGAGCGCCGACCCCTCGATCGATGTGATCGGCGGGACCAATGTGACCAACAGCCAGTACACGACGGCGTATCCGTTCATGGTCGGACTGATGGCGGCGCAGGATCCAAGCGCCCAGTTCTGCGGCGGCACGCTGATCGCCCCGCAGTGGGTTATGACCGCCGCGCACTGCTACGCGCCCGAGGAAGGTGCTGATCCGGCCTTCATTCGCATTGGCAGCGAGGATCGACTGGGAGTTGGCCAGTACGTGCCGGTGGTTGGGCACGTCATCCATCCCAACTGGGACCCGAATTACCTGAGCAACGACATCATGCTCCTGAAACTTGCTTATGCGCCGACGCCGGCGACCCCGGCCGTGCGCGCGACCGCGACCGACGACCCACTCGCCGGAAACCTGGCAACCCTGATTGGCTGGGGCCTCACGACGCCGGGCGATGACGCCTTCTCGTCGCGCATCCTCAAACTCGCGACGCTCGACGTGATTGATCAGACCGAGTGCGAACAGGACTGGGCGGCGCTCGAGGGCGTTGATTTCGTCACCGACAAACAGCTCTGCGCGATCCACTACAACACCGGCGCCGGCGCTCGCCAGGCCTGCAACGGGGACAGCGGTGGTCCGCTTCTCTTTGCGGACAAGGTGGTCGGAATCGTCAGCTTTGGTTATTCGGGCTGTTTCGATGACGCTCCGAACGTCTTCACGCGTGTTTCGGCCTACAACGCCTGGATCGACGGCGCGCGCCAGAAATTGTTGACGCCTTCGGCAGATTCAGAAGATTTCGGAGCGCTGGACACCACATCTGGCACCGCTGATCGGACGATCACCTTCCGCAGCGACGGCGACAGCTCGGTCAGCATCCTTGGGGTCAGTTCTAGCGGCGACTTCCCCGTCAAGTCGAACTCGTGTGCTGGACCGCTCCCGGCGCAGGCGTCCTGCTCTGTGGTGGTGACCTTCGACCCGACCGTTGCCGGCCCGCGCTCTGGAGAACTTGCGATCAGCACTGACTCTCTTGGCGTTCCAACAGCGCGCGTCAAGCTGCAGGGAATCGGCACAAGCATTGCCACAACCACGCCAATCGTGCTGAAGCTCTCGATCCCTCGCAAGTCGAAAATGAAGGACGGCAAGCTCAGGACCAGGTTCAGCATCAACTTCTTGCCGCCGCCGGCAACCGGCTCGCCAGCCGCTTGCATCGGGGCGGTCATGCTCTCGCTGAAGATCCCGAAAGTGAGAGGCCTCGTCAAGAGGAGCGGCACGATGGGCTGGACGAGCAGGGGATGCTCGGTGACACTGATCACGCGATTGCCCGCAAAGGCAAAGGGCATGAAGGCCAAGGCGACCGTGACGTTCGGCGGCAACGCCGCCGCCGCCGCATCGACGCTCGTCAAGAAGCTCAGGATTCGCTGACCGAGCGGCTCCGACGGGCCGGCGCGATAGGTACGGTGATCGCACGATGGATTCCTTCGTCGCGATCGACTTTGAAACCGCCACCCGGGGCTCGGCCTGCGCGATCGGTCTTGCGCACTTTGAGGATGGCGTGAAGATCGATCAGCGTTACACGCTGATCAACCCGCAGATCTCGGCAAGGCGCTGGGATTACGGCGCGATCCGCGTGCACGGCATCCGCCCGAACGACGTGATCGACGCGCCGACCTTCGCCGACATCTGGCCCGAGCTGATCCACTACGCCGCCTGTTATCCGCTCATGGCGCACAACGCGAACTTCGACATCGGCGTGCTGCGCGCAGAACTCGCTCGTTCAAACCTCGCTAGTCCCTCTATCCGTTACGGCTGCTCGATGCAGCTTGCGCGAAGCGCCTGGCCCAAGCGGCGCGCAAAGGATCTCGAGGTCGCGACCGTCGCAGAGCTGCGTGCGGCCCCCGAGAACCACAAGCTCAACACGCTCAGCGAGTTCTTGGAGATCGAGCTTGACCACCACAATGCGCTCTCGGACGCAATCGCCTGCGGTGAAATCACCGTTCGCGCGGTTGACCATCTGGGCGCAAACACGCTGGCTGCGGCATACGCGCATCCACGACTGCGTTGGGGCGAGATGTCTCCTGAGCCGGTCGCTACCGACACATGGACGTCCGTCTGACGTGACGCCGCACGCTCGGTTAGTTTTCAAGGCTCGCTACCGCATTTCGGTACGCACGCTCATACCCCTCAGACCTCAACCATGGAGATTCTCGTGAAGAAGCCCACACTCCGTCGCGTTCGCTCGCGGCTGTCCTACGCAAACATCATCGCCACTATGGCCCTCTTCATCGCGCTCGGCGGCGTCAGCTGGGCGGCCGTCAAGCTGCCCAAGAACAGCGTCACCACGAAAACAATCAAGCGAAGCGCCGTCACCAGTCAAAAGATCAAGAACAAGACGATCGTTGGCGCCGATGTGAAGAGCAACACGCTCACCGGGACGCAGATCAACGAGTCCACGCTCACCATTCCCTCAGTTGGCTTTGCAACATCGGCCGGGACCGCGGCGACTGCGGCCGACACATTCAGCGTCGTCAAGTCGACTCGCTCATCCGCGACCAACGCCGATGAGGATATTGCCAGAGCGGCAGCAACCGAAGTTCCCCTCGTGTCCCATGGAAACGTATCGCTCTATGCAAAGTGCTTCATTGACACCACCGCCAACGCAACGCACTTCGAGGTCATCGCTCGGACAAATACGAACGGCGCGATCTTCCAGGGGTACTCAAGCTCTGATTCGTTGTTCGGCGACCCGGATCTGCTGAACACCGCCACCCCCGAGAATCTGCGCCAAATTACCGATGATGAGACGGACTCGGCGAATGACATCGACGACGACAACGCAGAAGGTGTTTCGTTGCTCGGCCCTGACAGCAAGGGGCTCTACTTCAACGTGCTCGCATTTGGGCGTAACGGAGCAGTGGCAACGCCACCAGCGCAGCTTCCGAACGACGACTCCTGCTTCTTCCAGGTGCAGGGAACCAAGCTCGGCTAGGGCTCAACGCTGAACAGATTGACTCGAAGCAGCGGCGCGTCCACAAGTTCTACGGGCGCGTCGCTTGCTTCCGATTCACTAAGCCGCAACCTTGCGCTTCTGCTTGGCCGCGCGTTTCATCATCTGGCTGTACATCACGCGGTGTTGCTTCATCGCAAGGCGGGGAGAGATCCGTTCGAGCCACCAACCGATCTTGCCGTAGAACGGCGTGACGACGATCGACTTCTTCTTGGCGACGCCTTCAAGCAACGTGCGCACGGCCTTGTGAGTGGGGTGGGGCTTGATCGGGATCATCCCGCGCACGTCGGGAACGTCCATCGTCCCGCGCACAGTGTTGTTCTCGATCATCCCGCTCTCGACAAACGCCGGGCAGAAGGTGGTCACCGAGATGCCGTGACGCTCGGCCTCAAGCTCAAGGTTCTTGCCCATCCCAACGACAGCGTGCTTGGTCGCCACGTAGTGAGTCTGTAGCGGAACCGGCATGAGCCCCGCAACCGAAGCCGTGTTGATGATGTGCCCGCTCTCCTGGATGTACATCTGGTCGTAGGCGAGCTTCACGCCGTAGGCGACGCCCTTGAGGTTCACGTCGATGATCTTGTCCCAGTCGTCGAGCGTCACGACCTCGACCTCACCGAAGATCGCCACGCCGGCGTTGTTGAAGATGAAGTCGAGCGAGCCGTGGCCTTCGACCACGCGGTTGATCGCGGCTGCGACCTGGTCGCGGTCTGAGACGTCAACGATCATCGATCCCTGATTGCCGGGCAACTCGGCCGCAACGGCCTCGACTGAATCGACGACGTCGGTGAGCAGCACCCGCGCGCCGGCCTCGGCGCACTGTTTGGCGATCTCTTTTCCGATTCCGCTGGCGGCACCGGTCACGATCACCGACTTACCGCGGAAGGCCTCATCAACTGTCATGAACAATCACGTTCGTGATGTTATATGACACGAAGTCAATAAGTCAATCGCCCCCGCCGCCCATGCTGTGAAGCGTGGGGCATGGCGGGCGTTGCTCCCAGAGTGATTGAAGTTCTTCGGCGTCGAGGTCAGTGCGCTCTTCGGCCTGGCCGATCACCACGTCGATCCAGTCGAGCTCGCAGTCGCAGTTGATGGCGGCCCAATGCTGCTTTGCGCTCTTGCGCAGGTTGTGCAGAAGGTGGGTTGAGTCATCGGGGACGATCGATGCGATCTCAACGGTCTCGCCTTCGCCGGCGGCCTCTGGCTCTTCATTGTGTTCGGCGATGTGGTCGAGGATGTCTCGCATCGCGAGCATGCCAACGAGCTCGCCTTTGGAGACCACGATGAGGTGCCTGAACTGGCCGACCATCATCGTGTGCAGCGCGCGCTCGAGCGTCCAGGAAGGCTTTGCGGCAACCACTGTGCGGGTGTGGAAGTCGGCGACGGTCTTGCCCTCGGGTGAGACGCCCGCGGCGACCATCTTGACCACGTCGAATTCAGTGAAGATTGACGGGGAGTCGTCGCCTGTGTCAACAACCAGCGCCCTCCCGCGGTTCTCTCTGAAGAGCTGCGAAGCGACGGTAATAGGCGTATTCGCCAGTACGAGGTGGACGCCGCCCATCGCGTCCTCGACCGTGGAGGTCTTCAGCAGTGTTGTGTTGATGCTCCCCGCTTCCATCGAATCCTCAGTATGACCTAAAGCGGGAGCCGGCGTGCCCGATGGTGAGTTTGCAAAAGAAAGAGGGACGTCGCAGCGCGGCTCTGATCCAGAGCGCCTAGGCCAAAGCCACAGCTGCGCAAATTCACGGAACCCCCCGTGAACTCCGTCCCGCACCAAGGGTAGGACAAATATACCGATTGGTACTCAAATTTGGACGTATGTATTGCGACGCACATGGGGTAGGTCAAAGACGCGAAGTGTCTAGACAAAAGAAAACGGCCGAAGCGAGTGCTCCGGCCGTTTCTAGAAGGAGGTCGGTATGAACCAAACAGCCTTCGTGCTGACGTAGTGATTAATTTAGCGCCGCAGCTACTTGACGGTGAGCTTTTTCGAGATCGATGCTTCGGCGTATTTCGATGTGGCGCTGGCCGACACCGTGAAGTTGTACCTGCCCTTGGCAACGCGAATCTTGATGGAGAAGCGGCCCTTCTTCACGGTCACGCGCTTGCTTGCCTTCTTCGTGCCCTTCTTGCCGATCCGCTTGGAAGAGAAGGTGACCTTGCCGTTGTAAGTCTTCTGTGTCGAGCCCGTGATCTTCACGTAGCTGCCAACGCGCGAGAGGCTCAGCACTCGCATCCCGTTGGGGGCGAGCCTGGTCTGGACTGAGTAGTCCTGGGAGAAGCTCGCGGAGCGACCGAGGGCGTCCGTTGCAGTGGCCCGAAGGTTGGCGATGATCTGCTTGCTCGTGATGTTCTTGTAGGTCACGTACTGGCCGTTGGCGACGACGCCGGTGCGTCCGCCTGCGGTGTCGGCAAAGGTGAAGCGGCCGGTGACGGGCGAGCCGGCGTTGGTGAGGAAGACGGGAACGCGGATCGTGCCGCGCACGCTGGTATCCGGGGTGCCGAAGGTGACGACGGGTGGGATCGCGTCGATGGTGGTGGAGACTTCGGTCCAGGCTGAGGTGTTGCCGAGGTCGTCTGTGGCGCGGACGCGGACGCGAATCAGTTGGCCTTCGGCGCCGGTGAGGGTGAGGATGGTTTGGGATGAGTTGGTTAGCTGCGCGACCCAGCTGCCTTGGTCGATTGCGGCGTCCACGTCGTAGCCGGCCACGGGGCTTTCAGAATCGGTGGCGGTCCAGTTGAAGGTTGGGGAAGTTATCGAGGTGTAAGTCGGGGGCGGCGCGACCGTGACTGACGGGGGAGTGGAATCAACGTTGATTGTTGCTTCACCCTCCCCAGAGAAATCTTCATCGTTTGATGTGCCGGTCGCAGTCGCCGTGAAGCTCTTTGCGCCAGCCGAGGTGGCCTGGACGGTCCATGTTGCGACTGCCGTCCCGGACGGTGCGATCGTGCCGAGCGGTTGGGGGTTGTCACCGCTCTGGATCTGCGTCCCGACCGGGTCGTTCAACTGCACCTCGGCCGCATCAAGCGGAAGATCATCCGACGGATTCTGGACAGTCGCGGTAACTGTGAAGTCCTGCACTAGCCCCGTCGTGGTCGGCGCTGTGGCAAGCGTTACCTCCGGGATGGGAGTTGAGAGCGCCGTGATGGGCCCGCTGGCGGCGATCGAGAATGGTTCTGAGACGGCGCCGTCGACGGCGGATAGCGACTTGACCTTGAGAATCTGTGTACCCGTGGCGTTCGAGCGAATCTGTTCGATGTTGTCGCCGCCGTCAGTTCCGTTGCCCGGCATAGGGTTGTCGGAAGTTGCGTTCGACGCGGCCTGCACGGGGTCTGGATCTCCGCCTTCGGTGTCAACCGTGTCGGCCGCGTCGGATCCGCCACTTGAGGTGACAGCGAGTGTGCCTGGGTCAAATTGCGTGAGGTCGAGATTCGTGAGCGCGTAGTAGCCGGGATTCGAGATCTGGCCGTTGGTTGGGTTGGGCAGATCGTCGATGTTGGTGCGGCGGTTCCAGACAAGAGTGGCGCGATCGCCGTTGGCGACGCCGGTGACTTGGAAAAAGCGAGCGCTGTTTGGCCCGCTGCCGGAAACGTTGCTGTTGACGTAGTTTCCGCGGTCGTAGTAGGCAGCGTCCATGTTGATCGCGCCCCAACCGGTGCGTGGGGTCCAGTAGGTCTGACCTTGAACCGGGCGAGCTGAGTTGACCATGATGGCCTTTTGCGCGGTCGGCAGGTAGACGCCAGATGATGCAAGTAGGAGTGCTCCTGCCGCTGCGACGGGTGCAGCAAAACTGGTGCCGTACCCAAATGATGTCGTCGTGTTGTCATCGATTGCGGAGGGCGTACCTGCGGTTCCGTTGACCGGTCCGATGAGGTCTGGCTTCTTGCGTCCCCCCCATGTCGGCCCTGGTGACGAGTTGGGCCATGGTGCGTATGTGGATGTATCGGCGGGGTTTGCGGTTATGTCTTGGCCGCCCATTGTGAGGACGTTGTAGTTGACGCCGGGTGTTCCGACTCTGTGCGGTCCGGTGCCGCAGTTTGTGTAGAAGGGATCTGCGATGCCGCAGTTGCCGCCGCTGACTGTGTTGAGAATCCCAAAGCGCGACTCAAGTGCATCGAAGTAGTTCCAGGCCGGGTCGAGGTCCACTGTGTTTTGGTAGAGGCCGGCGCTGTAGTTGATGACTTCAGGGAGGTCGGTGTTCCCGCCAAGCCCCGTGTCGCTGCCAACGTTGATGCCCAGATCCCAGAGATATGGATTGGTCGCCTGGTAGTTGTCGTAGAGCTTGTCTATTCCATACGCCATGCCTACTTGGCCGGCCGGATTCATACTCGGAGTGAAGGCGGTGCCGGCGATCTGAGCGGCAATGGTGTTGGCGTGTTTCGATCCAGAGAAGTCGTTGCGTATCACTGGCGAAACGATGCGTGAAGGGCCGGAGCCAAGACATGTGCTGCAATCGCCTGGCAGGCGACTTTTGAATACGTCGTGGGTGGTTCGGATGCCGGTATCGAAAACGACAGCGTCGGGACTGCCATTACCGTCTAGCGAAGGGCCTTGCCCGGTGAAGCCGTTGGTCCACCACACGGCGGAGCCGTCGAGCGGTGCTGCGAGCGAAACGGGCAGGCGTGCAGCTGCGATGCGTGCGACGCGAGGGTCGCGCTTGATGACAGGAAGGGCGGAGCTAGGGGTTCGCGCCACGATCTGATTGGGGATCGGGCTCGCGCTGATCACGCGTCCTCCAAGACGACGGATCTTGCGTTGAACGAGTTCGCTGGCCTTAATGCCTGGAGCTGCAGCGCGACGGATCATCGGGATCGCAGCGTTGCGCGAGTTCTCAGCGATCGAGGCTGCAACCGCTTCGGATTCCGAACGCTTGAAGGGATTGCGCTGGGCAGCCAGCCGTGCAGCGGTGGATCCCTTGGTCGTCGTCAGCAGATCGGTCGCTTTTTTGGGCAGATCGGTGGTGAGCGAGTTGGATTTCAAAAGCACGGTCACAAGAACCGTTCCTCGAGCGGCGTTAATGCTCTTCGGCGAGCTCAGGGCAGGAGCAGTTGGTGCGGCGGCAGCCGGCGCGCTGCGAGAGACCTGCAGGAGCACAAGGATGCCGACTGCAAGCGCAAACGCAACGGTGAGTGCCTTCGGAATGTTGATGGTTTGAGTGTTCATGGCGTGCTTGCCGTTACTAGTTCTATCGGCAGGTGAGGCCTGCTTGTTTCGCGCAGCTTGATGCGCAACAGAACTTCCAACTGAACATCCGTCGCCAAAAGGCGAACGGTTGCCTCTTTGAAACAAGCTTTAGACGAAAAAAGAGCGCCCCGCCGACTTGGCAGGACGCTCTTTCCTTTTACTTGTTTCCTTTGGGGGGTTAGGAAACGTCGGGTTAGTAGTTGAGCTTGATGCTCACCGGCTTGGACGCGCTGAATGCGTGTCCCCAGGCGTCTTCAGATGGAGCAACGACGCGGAAGATGATCTTTGCGCGCACCTTGCGGCCGTCGAACTTGTACTTGAGCTTGAAGTTGCCCTTCTGGTCGGTGTGTCCGACTCCGACGGCCGGACGCCACTTCTTCGCCGCAAAGAACTGCAGCGCGACGATTTTGCCGCCCGACGGGTAGGTCGCGTCATACGGCGTGACCTTGCCGGAGAACGTGATTGTCTGGCCAGTCTTGGCGCGCTTCTTGCTCACCTTCAGCTTGAGCTTGGCCTGAGTGTTCAGCGTTCCGGTGCTTGTCGACGGGCGACGGGTTTCGGTCCCCTCGTAGGTGGCCTTCACGGCGCGGTTCACACCGGCAGGAACGCGTATCGCCCAGATGCCGTTCGCGTCAGTTGTCGCGACGCCGACTTCTGCGTTCTTGCCGCTGGCTTTTGCAGTTGTCGTCACAACAACATCGGTGTTCTTCAGCGCAGATCCATTGGCGTCTGTCAGAACGCCAGTCGCGATCGCTCCACGGTTGTATGCGGAAGTGACCGTTGTTGATCCGCCCTGAAGGACGACCTTGCCCTTTAGCACCTTGTAACAAATGCCCTTGGACTTCGCGGCGTTCTTCTTGGTTGGGCACTTCTTGATCGCGCACTTCATCTTCCCGTCCTTGCCCTTGTCGCACTCGCGAAGGGCCTTGAAGAGCTTGACCGAGACGCCAGAAGCGGCGCGCATCGGGTTCTCGACGCGGGCGAGTGATCCGTCCTGGTAGCGCTGAGTTGCGAGCGGGTTTCCGGCCTGGTCGAACGCCTGAACGCGAACGTCATAGGTTCCCTGCCCCAGCGTCGTGTCCGGGAAGCGCGCTGTTGCGATGCCGTTTGAGACTGCAGAGCCGACGACGTTGCCGTCAGCGCCAGCCAGTGAGGTCGGCAGCTGAATCCAGTCTGCGTCACTGCCGCCAACCGGGCGAACAGAGAAGATCGCGTAAGAGACGCCTGATGGTGCGTCAGTCAACTTGGCCGACAGAAGCGTCGGGCGAGCTGAGTCAGGGCGGTCGATGTAGCCGTTGGGGTTCGTTGCGTCGATTCCGAAAGTTGCGACCTTGGCCGCCGCCTTGTTGCCGGCGAGGTCGACCGGCGAGAAGCGGAGTTCCTTCTGGCCTTCGCCGGTAATCGGGATTGATGTGGTGTCACCTCGCGGGGCGTCTACGTCGAGCGGCCCGGTTCCATTGATCGAATATGCGAGGTAGGCGCCTTTCGTCGAAAGAACTTCGTTAGTGGGAGCTGGTGCCATTCCGGAAAGAGCGTCAGTGGCGCGCAGCTCTGCGATCTGCCCGTTCTTGTACCACTTGCCGTTTTCGACGCCGGTGATCGTGCCGACAGGGTCGGTGCGGTCAACTGGAGCGGTGACAGTCTCGGTGGTCGGTGATGCGATGCCGGCGCAACTGACGGCGCGTAGGTGGACGTAGTGCGTGTCCTCGTCAAGCGTGCCCGGAAGCTGCCAGCTGCGAACGCTGCCGCCGCCCGGAACGTTGATGCTGGTGCCAGCGGTGCCGTTCAGGCTCTTGTCGATTGCGCCGGCGAAGCCGCAGACGGGTGCAAGTGAGCTCGGTGAAGCGGTGTATGAGAATTCCTGATTGAAACCAGCTGCGAGTTCATCGCGGCTGATCCAGCCGTTGGCTTGTCCTTGCGGCGCTGCCGGCGGGTTGGGGTCGTAGCCAATTGAGACGTCAGAATCAGCAGATCCGCCGGTGCCATCCCCCACGTCAGAAACATTGCCGGCGCGATCGACCAGCTGCAGGCGCATTGCCCAGCGACCAGTTTCAGGAACGGTGACGCCGGAGATGCTCGAGTTGGTTGCGGAAATGCCCGATGCGGTTCCGCCGATTGGCACGGTGACCGGTGCCGGGTTCGTGTGACCGGGCTCGTTCGGGTAAACGTCAACGATCACGCTGCTGAGGCCGGACTGAGTTGCCGTTTCGCTCACTTCGCTGCCGTTGGTCCAAGTCGCGCCGAAGGAGTTATTGGAACTCCAACCGTCGTCGCCATTGGTGACCGGATTGATCGTGTTCGGCGTCGTCGGCTTGGTGTTGTCGACCTTGAACGTGAAGTTCGCGGTAGGTGCCGTGTTGCTGCCGGGGTCGGTCGCGGTGTAGCGACCGCTTTGGGTCCCGTCATCCACGTTGGTGGTGTCAAAAGTGCCGGTCCAGTTACGCGAGGTCGCGCAGGGATTCAAGTTTGCGTAGTTGCATGCAGGACTTGTGGTGACGGTCTGCGTGATGTCCGAAAGCGGCACGAAGGCCATGCTCGAGATACCGCCGCCTGTGTCCGCCGCGCTTGCGCCGACGCCGACGGTGCCGCGCAGCCAGTTGCCTTGACTGATCGCATAGTTGGCGAGCGTTGTGCTGACAGTCGGGACAATCGTGTCGGTGATGGTTGCCTGGGCGTTTGAGACCGCCATGAAACCACTATCGGGTCCGACACCATTACCGGGTCCGGACGTTGCACCCCACTGAAAGCCGCCGCAGCTGTTGCAGGTCAGAAGATCACTGGTCCATGAACGAGCAGCAAAGTTTGCTTGATCGGGGGTTGGCAGTGCTGCACCGACGCAGCTGCCGGCGTATCCGCCTGCCCACACATCGGTTGTTCCCTGATAGCGCAGGCAGCCGCGCAGAATCACGTTCGGATCTGCGGTGCCTGTCTCGGAGGACGCATAGGTGAGCGTGAGGGCCGTCATCGCGGCTCCGTTGTTCACGCGCTGGGACTTGACGTATATCGCGGAGCCGGGAGGGCCGACCGGATTGTTGAGCGTTGAGTTCAGCTGCAGCCAGGTGGCGCCAAATGCGCCGCAATAGATGCCTCCGCCCCAACCATCGAGTGCGCCGCCGCTGGCAAAAATTCCGCAGCCGGGCTGATTGACGACATACGTGCCAGCCTGAGCCGACGTGGAGAATGCGAAGACCGAAGCGACGGTGAGCGCCGCGATCAAATACTTGCGTATGGGCTTCAACTTCATTCTGATCCCCTCTCTTCTGGTAGGAATTCTGCGGACCCGTCGTCAATCGTCTGGTCGGCTTGACCGACGGACTCGGGTGCCTTGATTGGCACCCGCGCGGGCGGCGTGACTCGCGATTCGGCCGCCTTCCTTCGCTTTGCGGGTTTGCGAACCGGGCGCGATGCTGGGCGCGTCACTTCGATCGGGTCGATCAAACCCCTGGCTGGAGCGTTCGCAGCTGCGCGAGTCTGTACAGCCGAATTTCCTTTTGGCGCCCGGCTGTTCTCGACGGCCTGGTGTACTGCCGCGCCGCCACCGACCGAAGCGGCGGCGATCGACGCGACCACCGCGACCTTTTTCACACCAGCTGCCTCTGCCCAACGTTCGGCGCCCAGGAACTGCATCGAGGCGCGATCCGCGAGCGATTGACACCAGTCCGCGATTCGAGCAAAGACGGTCGCGCTCGGGTAGCCAACGACGACCAGGGACGGCGGGAACAGAGCGGCAGCGCTCCGCGGCGCAGCGTCGTACGCGCGAAGCCGGCCTCGACACGCAAGACAGTGCCTCAGGTGAGGACGAAGTTCGATCGCGGCCGCTGCGTCGGCGTCGAGTAGCCGGTGGATCAATGGTTGCATCCGCTCGCACTCGGATCCAGCAGCGATCGCATCGACCTTCCGAGTGAAAGCGTGGCGCCCATTCTCGATGCAGCGCGTGACTTTACGTCGAGTGAATCCGGTGAGCTCGACAATCTCGTCGTAGTTCATGCCAGCCGACTGGGCGATCAAGCACGTGACTTGGTCCTGAGAGAGGTGTTGTAGCGCCTCGGCTCCACGCTCGAGATCCGCGAACGACTCGACCACATCGTCCGTCGGCATCGCGTCGCTCGCGGCGGCTTCCGCATGCTCGGGCTTGAACTCTTGGTTTGTGTTGTGACGCGACTGGGCGATCGCCAGCGCTTCGTTTCGCACGACGGTCCTGAGCCACGGCACCAATTGAGCTGGGTCCGTCGTGGGCGCCTTCGTCAAGAGGATCTCGAGCGACCGCTGGTAGGCGTCCTCGGCATCCGAGGCGTTGGCGCTGTATCGGGTCGCGTCCTGAAGAATCAACGAGCCGTACTTGACGACAAGATCGGTCGCGACCCGATCAAGCTCGAGTCGATTCAGACTTCTGAGATTTGTCGCGCGCCGAGCACGCAGTGTCGCTGGGTTCATCGGGCCTCCCGAGTGAGGTCCGGTGTCGGATAATCAAGGTCAGTGGGGGAGTAGGCGCGACCGCCCCTCGTTCTTACGTTTCCCCCGCACGAGAGGCGGCGCAGCCAGATTGAACGCACATGCTCCGAAGGAGCACCGAGATATGCGTTGGGACTTGTATAACTGCTTAGTTGGCAAAAAGCAAGCGCTTTTAGGTATTTGTTTCTTACTCGCGGGATCTCGCTCATGACCAGTTAATGGTCTGGCCCAAAATGTTTACTCCCTCGTATGGGGTATTCGACTTCCGCGCTCAGTCGGCGCAGGCCGAACCCGATGCAAATGGGGCGCTCAGGATTCTTGCGCTTTCGATCAGGTCGGCTCGCAAGCAGCGGCGCTGGACGCTGGAAGAACTCGCGAGCCGACTGGGTGTGGACAAGTCAACTGCGATCCGAATCGAGAAGGGCGACCCAAGAGTCGCGATCGGCACGTTTTTTGATGCGGCGGTGTTGACCGGGGTCACGCTCTATTCCCCAGACGAGCGAGGACGCGGAGCCGAAACGCGGCGCCTTGAGCACGAGCTGACGCTCCTCCCGAGCCGGATCGACTCCCCACGAACAAGGACCAATGACTTCTAGGCCAGACGAGCAGTACGTCTGGATCTGGCTTCCTGATGCCGTGGAACCGGTTGTCGCTGGGCGGCTCTTTCGTGCTGGCACGCCACAGCGCGAGTTGTTCAAACGCCATCCGCGCGCGGACGCTTGCGACTCCGATTGATTCTGAGTATCGCGGTTCTGGGCGGCACAGTTATGAATCCTGCTGCCTTTTATGGCCTTGACGACTGATCGCGGCGACGCCTACGGAGCCAAGGTCATCCCCAAGCGCAGTCACCTCGTCATGCGTCATCCGCACCCGATCAACCTCGCCGTGAAGCTCATCGGTCACGCCAAGTAGGCAAGCCGCCCGCACGCCACGTCGCTTGGCAACAGCAAAGATCGCCGCGGCCTCCATGTCTATGGCGAGTGCTTCGCGATCGAGCAGTGACTCGTGTCGCCCATCGGCATTCGGGTCGTAGAAGAGGTCAACCGTAGCGATGCGACCGCCGTAAGCCACACGCCCGGATCCCTCGGCGTGCTCAAGCAGCGATTCAAAGAGCTGGCGATCCGCCAGCACCGCGTGCGACGCGCCGAGCGCCTTGCTCGTTCCGTCATCCGCGATCGCGGCGCTGGCCACCACAAGGTCTCCGAGTTTCACCGCTGGGTCGATCGCCCCACACGTTCCGACCCTCACCAGGATCTCCGCCCCAAGATCACAAAGCTCTTCGGCAACGATCGCCGCGCTAGGTCCGCCCATGCCGGTCGCCTGAATCAGGAACCCTTCGCCCTCAGGCGTAAGTCCCGAATAGCCCCACAGCCCGCGGCGGTGGTTGAACATTCGCGGCTCGGTGAGCTGCTTGATCGCGATCGACATCGCGCGCGCCGGGTCGCCCGGCAGAAGGATGTTCGGGTAGAACTCCGCGGCGGGGTTCAGGTGGATCGTCTCGCCGTCGCCCTCGGGCAACTCCATGTCTTGCAGCGGCGTCATGGCCGCGGAGGCTACTCGCCCAGCGCGAAGCAGTGATCGTGCTGACGTCGGTGTACTGGCCTTTGCCCGCAAAGGCGTGCGGGTCGGTGACGATGATCTTCAGAAGACTTGGGTGCGAACAGACGCGCCAGCCGGAGTAAGGCAAAACAGAAGTGTGATCGCTGCGATTGCGTTCCATCGAAGGGGGGCGCATCGCGCGAGGCTGTGCAATCAATCTTCTCCGAGCTTCATGGCGTCAGATTGGGGAGTATCGTATGCCGCCTATGGCTACCAAAAAGACACCTCAGGGCATTACTGACCAGCTCCGCGCCGCCGTCGAAAAGACTTTCGAGGCGACCCTTGGAGACAACTTCGACCGTAAGCGTGCCAAGGGCGTGCTCGACGAGGTGACCGACGCGGCCGACCGCTTCAGTCGTTCAATCGTCGATGAAGTCAAGAGCGTGAGCGACGAGCTGCGTAAGGCTTCCGAAGACCTGCGCAAGAGCGCGTCCGCCGAGCTCGACTCAGCTCGTGACCTCGTGGACTCACTTGAAGAACGATTCAACGATCTTGAGGCACGCGTCCGCGCAGCCGCGCCTGGCGTTGCCTCCAAGCCCGCCGCCAAGAAGTCGGCTGCGAAGAAGCCGGCCGCCAAGAAGCCTGCCGCGCGTCGCACAACTGCCGCGAGCAAGCCCGCCGCAAAGTCCGCAGCAAAGAAGCCCGCCGCTCGCAAGCCAGCAGCAAAGAAGCCCGCAGCCAAGCCCGCCGCGAATACTGCGTCGGCCGCAGCAAAGAAGCCTGCCGCTCGCAAGCCAGCAGCAAAGAAGCCAGCCGCAGCAAAGAAGCCGGCCGCAGCAAAGAAGCCAGCCGCAAAGACCGCAGCCAAGAAGCCGGCAGCCAAGAAGCCGGCAGCCAAGAAGCCGGCAGCCAAGCCCGCCGCGAAGAAGCCTGCGGCCAAGTAGTCCTCGCCCAAGCGGGCCTGCCCTCGGGCGGGCCCGCAATGGGCTTTCCTCTCGGTTTCCCGCTCAAGCCGTCTGGGAACCGCAAAGTACCGCGCAAATTGCGTCATTGGCGGAGTGTTAAAGCTCTGTGAGGATGAGCGAACGAATCGATCGGCCTGCGAAAATCTCTCGGCTGCTCCGCTCGCCCTGAGCCTCGCCCGATATCGACGGCAAGCACGCCGCAATCATCGCCGCAAGGAGCTCGAACACCCCGATGGCCAAATCAAGCGCAAATCTTCCGACGCCTCAGAACACTGAGGAGTTCCACGCTCAGGTCGCCCACCTGACCACGGACGACGACGTCGCCGAGCGAGTTGGCGTTTCGGTCGCCACGCTGAAGCGTTGGATAAAGGCTGGCGCCATACCCGAGTACGACGGCGTCTGGACCAGCTCATCGATCGCACACGCGCGCATCGTCGGCCAGCTGCGAAAGGGCGGGCAGCCGCTCGAAGAGATCGTCAAGGCCGCGCAGGATGGGCGCCTGGCGCTCGGCGGGATCGACGCGCTCTTCGCGGTTGAGTCGAAGCACTACTCGTTGAAGAAGGCGGCGAAGGCTGCCGGGATCAAGTTCGACATCGCCGAGCAGATCTGGCTCTCACTCGGCATGTCGGTCCAGAAGACCGACCGCGTTACCGAGCAGGACGTCGAGGCGCTGAAGCGCGTGCGCGAGATCCTCGACGCCGGCGTACCGCTCGGCGCAGTGCTTCAGGTGATCCGCGTTGCAGCGAAAGCTTTCTCGGACATCGCAGACGCCGAGGCGCGCCTGGTCCGGATGTTCGTGCACGAGCCACTGCTCCAGAGCGGCGCAAAGCCCGAAGAGATTTCCGGTGCGATGAGCTCGATGATCGGAGGCGTCCTCCCGCACATCTCGCCGCTCTTTGAGTACATGCACTCGCGCTTCCTGCAGGAGTACACCGAGCAGGTACAGATCGAGAACGTTCAGGGCAGTTCGCGAAGCTCGGAGTCGGCCGACGGCCGGCTGAACGTTGCGATCTGTTTTGTGGACATCGCAGGCTTCACTCGCTACACCGAGCAAGAGGGAGTCGAGAAGGCGTTTGCGCAGGCAGATCAACTTCGCCAGCACATCGAGACGACGCTTCCCGACAGCGCCCGGCTGATCAAACTGACGGGCGACGGCGCGATGGTCGTCGGTTCAGACCCAGCGGCGCTCGCCGTCTGGGCAGTTGAGCTTGCCAGCGAAGGCGAGCATCCGTTCAAGTTGCGCATCGGACTCGACTTCGGCGAGGCGCTCTACCGCGACGGCGACTACTTCGGCGGCGCAATCAACATGGCCGCCCGGGTGCTCAGTCGCACCGACATCGATGAGGTCCTCGCGACCCAGCAAATCAAGCAGAACGTGAAGAACCGCAAGGCGCTCGGCCTGCGGTTCGTGTCGATCGGAAAAGTGCGTCTGAAGGGCTTCGACGACGTCGTCGAGCTCTTCCGCGTTGAGCCTCGCGAGGGTTAGGCGAAGAACCCGGGCTTCAGCTCGATGTTGATGGGCCCCGTGTCGCAGTTGTTGTAGACAATTCTGCTCTCGGCGCCGAGACCAACGAGATACGCGACCTTCCCGGTCAGGCGAAAGGTTCCGGTGGCATGATTCGGGCTGTCGAACTGGAGCGTGAATCGCGATGTGGTTTTTGCCTCCGCACCCATGTACGTGGGATCGATCCAATCGTCGCTTGCGGTGATGTTGGGTGAAGCGATGGTGAACGGCGTGTCGAATGGGGCGTCGTTCTCGTCAGTTCGCAGAAAGACGGTCGTGGGACCGTCGCAAATCGCGCTCAGGTTTGTGAGTCGATCGATCCTGGCCACGACGCCATCGGCCCCGATCGTGAATTTCCAGTTCTGCGGGTTGAATGCAGGCAGATTCTGCTGAATGATCCATGCGCCCGCGGTCGGAACGAAAGGCGGCGCAGGCGGGTCGGGATACTTGACAAGGAACTTCGAAGACTTCGAAAACTTCTTCACCGCGTCGTTCCCCTTGAACGTCGCAGTGAACTTCAAGGTCTTGCCGTAGAGCGCGATCGGGACCTTCACAATCGGCGACGCAGTGCACACGCCAAGCGGACTCTTGATCGAGGCCGTCTTCTTCGCGTAGATCGTCTTCTTCTTTTTCTTTCCCTTGACCTTCACGGACTTCTTGCCAATCGGGACGCTGACGGTCACCTTGCCCTTGCAGGCGGCCCTTGCGGTCGTGCCCTTTGGCGGGGCGAACGTGACCGAGACGGTCGGATTCACGGTCTTGGTGTTGGACCCGCCATCGGTGAGCGTGATGAATATCTTCGGCCCGCTGCTTTTGGGCTTCGGTGTCTTCTCTGCCTGCGCCGTGGCCGGAGCGAGAAGCGAAAGAGACAGGACAAGAAGCGTGAGCGATCGCCGAGTAGTCATGCGATCAATATAGAGACAGTTCCTAACGCTTCTTCTTCGTG
This sequence comes from Solirubrobacterales bacterium, assembly GCA_016185345.1. GTDB lineage: Bacteria > Actinomycetota > Thermoleophilia > Solirubrobacterales > JACPNS01 > JACPNS01. The sequence continues at coordinate 273,644 of JACPNS010000003.1, forward strand.
TTCAGCACCGAGATGCGACCGTCGCTGGAGGCTGACCGCATCGCCGTGGTCGTATTGCCCTCGGCGTCGATTGCCACGACGCTCCACTTGAGCTTGCCAGCCGGAACTTTGATGCGGGCGTGCGTGCCCCGAACCTGCGCGCGGACCTTTCCGTTGACGATCACGTCGTAACCGATCAGGTCGCTGTCACTGCTGGTGCTCCAGCTGAAGCGCACCTTGCCGCGCTTGCCGCGGATCTTCACCTTTTTGCCGGGCTTACGAAGCTTGAAGTCCTTCGGGGCCGCGCCGCGGTCGGTGATCGCGATGCCCGCGCCGAGTGCGTTCAGCGTTCCTGCTGCATCAACGACTCCGCCGGTCCTGACCTTCCCGGTGAGCGTCGCGCTCTTGCGTGCGCCAGCTTCGATCGAAGCGATCACGCTGCTCGGGGCAAGTCCCGGTCGAAAGCTGCGCGCGAGCGCCGCGACAGCCGCGACATGAGGCGCGGCCATCGAGGTGCCGCTCATCAGTCCGACTCCCGTGCCCTGTGTGCTGATGATCTCAACGCCAGGGGCTGCAACATCAACGCTGTTGCCGAAGTTCGAGAAGTTTGCGAGGCGATCGCTGCGGTCGCTCGCAGCGACGGCGATCAAGTTCGGGAGGTTGAAGGCGGCCGGGTAGGTGGGGGAGGTCTCGCTGCTCAGTCCGTCGTTGCCTGCAGCGGCGATCACGGTGATGCCAGCGGCTCCCGCGCGGGCGAAGGCGTCGCGCAGCGGCGGCGACATGTCCGGGCCGCCCCAGCTCGCGTTGATCACGTCTGCGCGGTTGACGATCGCGTACTCGACTGCAGCGATCGCGTCGGCGACCGTTCCGGATCCGTTGCCGTCAAGGAATCGCAGCGGCATTATCTTTGCGCCTGGAGCAACGCCCGATGCCCCGAAGTTGTTCCCGGCGGCGGCGGCGATCGTGCCGGCGACGTGCGTGCCGTGTCCGCCGGTGTCGTTGGGGTTGCCGTCGCGCTCGACCCAGTCGGCGCCGTTGACGTCATCGATGAAGCCGTTGTTGTCGTCGTCGATCCGGTTGCCGGGGATCTCGGCGGCATTGGTCCAGAGCGCCGGGGCGATGTCCGGGTTGCTCGCGTTGACTCCGCCGTCGAGCACGGCGACGACTGCGCCAGTGCCGTCGGCGACGGGCCAGGCGTTCAGAGCGTGGATGCGCGTCAGGCCCCAGGCGCTTCCGTCGTTGACGAAGGGATCGCTGGATACTGCCGAGGCGCGAACGATGAAGTTCGGAGAGGCGTAGCGCACGCTGCCATCGGCCTCGAGTTCGTCGGCGATGTCGGCGAGCTTCGTGCCGGGCTCGACCGTGACAACTGCCGATCCACCCGGCAGGCGGCGTTCGATCGATGCATCGCTGTCCTCGATGATCGAGGCGCTCTCAGAGCGCGAGGTGCCGTCCGTGAATCCGACGATCAGCTGATTCGCGGTCGACGCAGCACCAGCAGGTGATGCGGCAGCAAGTGTGGAAAGCAGCACGATTGCGAACAGGCCAGAGACGGCAATCAGGCGGGCGACTCCGCCGCTGCGGGATACTGTGGTGACACCGGGCACGACCTAGTTGTCGCCCGTACGCGCGTACCTCCCTATAGGGCTCGAAATAGACGGACGCGTGTTCTATGGACGTTTGTTTGATGAATCAACGAAAAGCTTCAGGGATTTCGATGGACCTTCAGCGAGTGGCCTCCGGGTCACTAGGCAAAATCGGGGTGACCGCCGGTAAAACTCCTGCAATTGTGTTGTTTTCTGGCGGGGGCGATTCGACGGCGCTTTTGCTCGCGATGGCGCGGGACCGGGGTCCCGAGAAATTGATCGCTTTGCATGTCAATTACCGTTTGCGCAAAGATTCAAGTGACGCAGATGAAGCCTTCTGCCGCGAATTCTGCGCGCGTCTGGAGGTGCCGATCGAAGTGGTCAGAGCGCCGGATCATCCTGGTGGAAATCTCCAGGATTGGGCCCGCGACCTGCGCTACTCGGCGGCCGAAGAACTGGCCGAATCGCTCGGCGCGGACGCCGTGGTCGCCGTCGCCCACACGGCCGACGATCAGGCCGAAACGATCCTTTACAGACTCTTCGCATCACCCGGTCGTCGCGCGCTGTCCGGAATGTCTGCCAGGCGCGGTCGGATTGTGAGGCCGCTACTTGATGTGCGGCGTAGCGAGCTGCGCGAGTGGCTGGCCGAGCAGGGCGAGGAATGGCGAGAGGACGCGTCAAACGACGACCCTCGATTTGCCCGCGTGCGCGCTCGCAAACTTCTGGCCGACGCCGAGGCGCTGCACCCGGCCGCGATCGCAAACCTGCTCACCACCGCCGAGGATCTGCGCAGCGAAGGCGCCGAGCTGGGCGAAGTGGTTGATGGCCTGACGCTCGGCCTCACGACTGACGACGGCGCGCTCGATCTTGACGGCCTGGCCGAGCTGCCGCCAGCGCTCGGCGGCGCGGTGCTGCGGAGATATGTCGAAGAACGCCGCCCGGTGCCAGTTCCCAAGGCGGCGCGTGTGCTGGCTGAAGCGCTGAGGCTCGGCAGGTCGGGCGAGCCGCGAGAGTTGCAGGTCGAAGGCGCGCGGATCGCGATCCAGGCCGGCCGCGCCCGCGTCCTACACTGACCCTCCAGTGCCGCCCAGCGAACAAATCGGCGAGATCCTCGTGCAGTCAGATGACCTGCGCCAACGGATTCGCGCGCTCGCGGCGGAGATCAACGAGGACTACGCAGGCAAGAACCTTCTGCTGGTCGGCGTGCTCAAAGGCGCTGTCTTCTTCCTGGCCGACCTGATGCGCCAGTTGGAGATTGAATGCGAGCTTGACTTCATGGCCGTCTCGTCTTACGGATCGAGCACCGAGTCCTCGGGCGTCGTGCGAATCCTCAAGGACCTCGACACGCCGATCGAAGGCCGCGACGTTCTGATCGTCGAGGACATCGTGGACTCCGGCCTGACGCTTTCCTACTTGATGAAGAACCTCGGCTCGCGAAATCCCGCTTCGCTCGAGGTCTGCTCGCTGCTGGTCAAGCCCGATCGATTCAAGGTCGATCCCAACCTTCGTTACGTCGGCTTTGAGATCCCTGACAAGTTTGTCGTCGGCTACGGGCTCGACCATGCGCAGCAACTCCGCAACTTGCCTTACGTGGCTGCATTAAAGACCTAGCTGCCAGATACCGAATCACTGGTAGCCTGCAATTTCACGGTTTTCCAGCTCTATGAATCCAATGGCCAAACGGGCGTTAGTCCCGATTCTCTTCCTGATCCTCGTCGTCTTTCTGGTGACGAGGCTCATGGCGCCGTCTCCCAACAAGCAGGAGCAGTCCTTTGGCGACTTCAACCAGCAGCTCACCGCTGGCGAGATCACGAAGGTCACGATGGACACGGCCAACAACGGCCTTCAGGTAACTCTGAAGCCGAACGTCCCGAAGGATCGACGCACTTACAAGACGGCGTACCCGCCGGAGTTCGCGCCCCAGCTGACCAAGGAGATTTCCGCTCAACAAAAGAAGCAGGGCCTCAAGAGCCTGACCTTTGATGTACGCCCGAGCAACCGCAGTTCGCTCGGCAGCCTGCTCACGCTCTTCCTGCCGATCCTCCTGCTGCTTGCCTTCTGGCTCTTCATCTTTGGGCGTATGCAGGGCGGCGGCGGCGGCCGAGTCATGAGCTTCGGCAAGAGCCGCGCCAAGCGAATGACCGCAGACACCCCGAAGATCACGTTCAAGGACGTGGCTGGTGTTGATGAAGCAGTTGAAGAGCTCCAGGAAGTCAAAGAATTTCTCGAGGACCCTCGCCGCTTTCAGGCGCTCGGCGCTCGTATCCCCAAGGGCGTTCTGCTCTACGGACCTCCGGGCACCGGCAAGACGCTGCTCGCCCGCGCAATCGCTGGCGAGGCAGGCGTGCCATTCTTCTCGATCTCTGGATCGGACTTCGTCGAGATGTTCGTCGGCGTCGGTGCAAGCCGCGTCCGCGACCTCTTCGAGCAGGCCAAGCAGAACAATCCGTGCATCATCTTCATGGACGAGATCGACGCAGTCGGCCGTCACCGTGGCGCCGGCATGGGCGGCGGCAACGACGAGCGTGAACAGACGCTCAATCAGCTGCTCGTCGAGATGGATGGATTTGAGACCAAGGACAACGTCATCCTGATCGCGGCAACCAACCGCCCTGACGTTCTTGACCCCGCGTTGCTTCGTCCCGGCCGATTTGACCGCCAGGTCGCAGTCGACCGCCCGGACCGCAAGGGCCGCATCCAGATTCTCAAGGTTCACACCCGCGGCAAGCCGATGGCGCCATCTATTGATCTCGAAAAGCTCGCTGGTCAAACGCCCGGCTTCACCGGTGCCGACCTCGCAAACCTGATCAACGAGTCTGCCCTTCTGGCAGCGCGCGACGGCCTGAAGGCCATCGCAGAGAAGCAGCTCGAAGAAGGCATAATGCGCGTGATCGCGGGTCCCGAGAAGAAGTCGCGGCTGATGAGCGACAAGGAACGCCTGATCACCGCCTATCACGAGATGGGCCACGCACTCGTTGGGCACTATCTCCCCGGCTGCGACCCGGTCCACAAGATTTCGATCATCAACCGCGGCCAGGCGCTGGGCTACACGATCAGCATGCCGACCGAGGACAAGTTCTTGACCTCGCGCTCGGAGTTGACTGACACGATGGCCATGACGCTCGGCGGCCGCGCAGCTGAAGAAGTCATCTTCGGCGAGATCACCACTGGCGCATCGAACGACCTCGAGAAGGTCACAGAGACGGCCAAGCAGATGGTCATGCGCTTCGGCATGAGCGAGAAGCTCGGACCCAGCGTTTTCGGGCACAACCGCGGTCAGCCGTTCCTGGGCCGCGAGTTCTCCAGCGAGCCCGACTACTCCGACGAGATCGCCTCGGAGATCGACTCCGAGCTGCGCCGCCTCGTTGAGAACGCCCACCAGACCGCGCATCGCGTGCTGGAAGAGCACCGCGAGAAGCTCGACCGAATTTCCAAGATCCTGATCCGCCAAGAAACGATCGAAGCCGATCAGTTCCTGCGCCTGCTCGATGGCGACCCCGAGGACGAGGTCTTCAAGGCCCCAGAGCCCGAAACTCCGCCTGCCGAGTCATCCGGCCGCCCGCTCCCTGAACGTCCGGTTCCCGGTCGTGGCGCGCGGCCTACTCCGCTTCCGCGCCCCGGCCTAGCCGGTGGCGGCGCCGAGTAGCCATCTCTTTCTGACGGGTCTCGATTGCCGGCGGCGCTCGCACGCCGGATCGCCTATTGCGCGCCGTTGATCACATCGGCCCTGTTCACGAGCAGTAGCGCTAGTTTGAAAAGCGATGTATCGCCTCTCCGATCATCCGCCTGACCAGCCCGACTCCGCACGGCCAGGCGCGCGTCCGACTGGCCGCAGGTTTGCGCCTGTACCGCTCGGCATCTTCAGCGGATTCCTCGGGCTGTCCGCGCAGTTCTTCGGGATGTTTCTGATGGCTTGGGGGATGGCGCCGACGAGCATCGGCTGCGGCCCCGAACGCGCGGTATCGATGACCGGCATTCAGTTGGCGATCGCCGCAGTGATCTTTGGCGCGATCTCCTTCGTCGGACTCGGAATCATGCGCGACGCGCAGGAGTCGAGCCTGCGCCGTCGCTCCTATCTGTTGACGTTCGGCGCCATCTACGTTCTCGGATCCATCCCACTCTTCGTCGCAGCGGCGTTACTGGGCAGCTGCTTCGATTTTTAATCTCCCGATCTGTCGAATCAGTCACACTCGAGCCGGGTGTCGAGCGATAGATTGCTTTTTGTGATGACTTCGTCAGAACAAGCGGTCTCGGACTGATGTTCCACCACCTCCTGTCGCTCTTGCCGATTGCGGAGGTGGCACAGACCACCGGCAAGCTTGGTGGCGGTAGTACTGACCAGTTGATCTGGGCGCGCGAACTTCAGGCGCTCAGCCTGATCGTCCACATCCCGCTCGTCTCCTTTGGCATCGCATTCCCGGCGATGGTGCTGTTCACCGAAGCGCTGTACCTGAAGACCGGCGACCTCCTCTACAAGCGGATCGCCAAGCGCTGGTCGAAGGTGATCATCATCTTTTTTGCGATCGGTGTGGTGACTGGGACGATCCTCACGTTCGAGTTCGGGATCCTCTGGCCCAACTTCATGGCGACCTTCGGCGACGTCTTCGGCCTCGCCTTCGGGCTCGAGGGATTCGCATTCTTCATCGAGGCGATCTTCCTGACGATCTACGTCTACGGCTGGGAGAAGCTGCCGCCCAAGGTGCACTTCCTTTCCGGCATCCCGGTTGCGATCACGGGCGTGTTGGGTGCGTTCATGGTCATCTCGGTAAACGGCTGGATGAACAATCCGGTCGGGTTTGACGTGGTGAACGGCGAGATCGTCAACATCCAGCCCTTCAAGGCGCTCTTCAATGATTTCTTCTGGCACGAGTTCGTGCACATGTACCTCGCTGGGTTCATCGTCGTCGGATTTCTCGTCGGCGGCGTGTATGCCGTGGCCTGGCTGCGCGGCGACCGCAGTCGCTACGTGCGCACGGCGATGATCATCCCTCTCACTTTCGCGGCATTGATCGCGCCCGCGCAGCTTGTGGTCGGAGACTGGGCGGCTCGCGTGGTCGCCAAGGAGCAACCGCTGAAGCTCGCGGCAATGGAGGGCCTGCCCGACACGACCAAGAATGCGCCCTTCACGATTGCCGGATATTGGAGTGAGAGCGAAGGCAGGATCAAGGGCGGCGTGGCGATTCCCGATCTGCTTTCACTGCTTGCCTTTCGCAACCCGAACGCGACGGTGACCGGCTTGGATTCTGTGCCCGCTGAAGACCGGCCGAAAGCAATCAATGTGATCCGGTACTCGTTCCAGGCGATGGTCGGCATCGGCACGCTGCTCGCGCTGCTCGGCGCGTACTACCTGTTCGTCTGGGCGCGATGGCGCAGGTTGCCAAAGTCGAAATGGTTCTATCGAGTACTTGCAGTTTCTGGTGGTCTGTCGGTGATCGCGCTAGAGGCCGGCTGGATTGTCACTGAGGTGGGGCGACAGCCATGGGTCGTCTATGGCGTGATGCGAACTTCTGAGGCCGTCACTCAGGCCGAAGGAATCAACATCTTGTTCTGGGTCGGCGTCGCGGTCTACACCGGACTCCTCGCCGCGGTCGTCTGGCTGCTCCGGCGGCTCGCGGGCGACCCCGAACGCGTGAAGGAAGACGATCAGGCCGAGGGGGCGACGAAGTGATCGAGTATCTCGTCCTCTTCCTCGCGCTACTCGGCATGACGATGTACGCCGTGCTCGGCGGCGCAGACTTTGGCGCTGGCTTCTGGGACCTCACCGCCGGTACTGCGCACAACGGCGCGCGTATGAGAACGATCATCGAGCGAGCGATGGGGCCGGTGTGGGAGGCCAATCACGTCTGGCTGATCTTCGTACTGGTGGTGCTGTGGACGGCTTTCCCGACGTTCTTCGGGTCGATGATGTCGTCGCTCTACATTCCACTTGCGATTGCGATGTTCGGGATCATCCTGCGCGGCACCGCCTTCGCGCTGCGTGGTCAGTCGGCGACGATGAATGAGGCCCGAGTGCTCGGTGCTGTGTTCGCGTTCTCAAGCGTGATCGTGCCGTTTGCGCTCGGCACGGTGGTTGGTTCGATCGCGTCCGGCCGCGTCGCCTACGGAAATGCCGCAAGCGATCCAGTGTCCGCGTTCCTCAATCCCACTTCGATCTTCGTCGGCCTGATGGCCGTTGCATTCTGTGCCTACATCGCGGCCATCTTCCTGGCCGCAGACTCGAAACGGTTCGACGCCGAGGACATGGTCGAGGCATTCAGAAAGCGAGCGTTGGTTTCCGGGACCGTCGCGGGACTGTTTGCGATCGGTGGCCTGGCCGAGACGCGCTTGGACGCGGAGTATCTCTACGAAGGCCTCACCTCCGGAATGGGGCTGGTCAGCGTGGTCGTCTCAGCGGTCGCCGGCGGGGCGACGCTCGCGCTCGTGTTCACACGGCACACGCAGCTCCCAAGACTGACTGCGGCCGTCGCGATCGCTGCGGTTACTGCGGGTTGGGCGTTTGCCCAGACGCCGTACATGTTGCCGCCCGGTCCCGCAGGCAGCACGCTCACTTTTGAAGAAGCGACGGGCGATCCCACGACGCTCTGGGCGCTGTTCATCGCAGTGCTCGTCGGCCTCGTCGTCCTCGTTCCATCGCTCTATTGGCTCTACAAGCTGACGCTGACCGGAGAGATCGATCCCAACCATCGACCGATCGAGGATCTCGAGAAGTCTGACGACGAAGTGAAGCCGCTGGCATGAACAGATCACTCGCATTCATCCCAGTCTTCACTGCCGGCGCACTCTTGATGTTTCTCTTTGAGAACACCTGGACTCTGCTGGGCGGGATGATCATTCAGACCGTCGCAGTCTGCATGGGCGTGGCCGCGGTCGCGGCGCCTGCCTTCCTCGAGGCGGACGCCGACGAGCACGACGAGACCAATCGATCAGCTCCAACCAGCGACGCTGGCGATAGCCAAAGCACGCGCTGACGAACGGCCCACGGTGGAAACGGTCGCTTCGCTGACGCGTACGATCACTCGTGTGACCCGTGATTTCCAGATCATGGGCGTGGTCAACGTCACGCCCGATTCATTCTTCGACGGTGGCGCGCACGACACGCCCGGCCCGGCCGCGGCACACGCGCAGGCGCTGATTGCGGAGGGCGCAGACATCGTCGATATTGGCGGCGAGTCGACTCGCCCCGGTGCAGCCCACGTTTCTGCAGCGGACGAGATCGCCCGCGTCGTTCCGACAATCGCGCAGATCCGATTGGCACACCCAGACGCGCCGATTTCCGTGGACACGATGAAGGCTGAGGTCGCTGTCGCCGCAATCGAAGTCGGAGCGACCTACGTTAACGACGTATCCGCGTTCAGCGCGGACCCTGAGCTCGCCGGCGTCGTTGCGAGCACCGGTGTGGATTGCTGTCTGATGCATATGCGGGGCGAGCCGCGCACGATGCAGGACGACCCGCAATACGCCGACGTCGTGGACGAAGTTCGCGCCCACCTCGAATCGCGCATGGCGTTCGCAATCGCCGAAGGCATTCCAGAATCAAAGATTCAACTCGACCCGGGGATCGGATTCGGAAAGACGCTCGCGCACAATCTCGAACTGTTGGCGCGCCTCGACGAAATCGTTGCTCTTGGTCGACCGGTCGTGATCGGCGTCAGCCGCAAGTCGTTCATCTCGCGGGTCGCCCAGGATGCGGGCGTGAGCGGGGTGGAAGTCGAGGATCGACTACCCGGCACTATTGCCGCGAACACGTTGGCCTTCGAGCGCGGCGCTCAGGTCTTCCGCGTTCACGACGTTCGAGCGACTGCGCAAGGGCTGGCCGTGGCGGCCGCAGCTTTTACTCGCTCAAGGTCCCGGGCGTAAGAATCATCACCGGGATTGTTCGGATACCAGCCGTCTTCTTGGCGTACTTGCCGTAGCCGCCGTAAAGCTTTTTCGCCAACTCGAACAGCGCCGTGCGCTCTGGCTCGTCGGCCTCGCGCGCCACGTATGTACCGCTGCCGCCGCGCCACTCGAGCTCACATTCACGCGCGGCTCGCAGGTTGTAATACCAAGCCGGAAAGCTCTCGCCGCCGAAGTTGGACGCGACCAGGATGACCTCATCGCCGCGGGTGAAATAGAGCAGCGTCGCGGTGCGCGGCTCTCCGGACTTGCGGCCCGGCACTGTGAGGTTGACGCGCGGCCCGCTGCCAAACTGGAACTTGCCGCCGCTCGCCCTGATCATCGCTGGCTCGAAGTGACTGACCACGTGCTTGAAGAACCACGTACCAGGAGGAGTTGCGACGGAAGCCTCCATCGTGCGCAGAGCGAGGTTCTTGTGTTGGACTGGATCGACTCGCGGGATCGGCTGCATCGCCTCAATCTACCGAGTGACACGAGCTTGGGTGGCGAGTACGCTGGCGTGGCAATGAGCGACGATAAACCCGAACTGCCCGCCGACGACCAGCGCCCCGACGAGGAGGAGCTGCCGCTCGATGACAACGAGGACGATGACCTCCACGACGATGATGAGGATGAGGAAGGTGAGGGCGAGACAACCGTCTCGATCGACATCACCGGGCTCTCCGTGTACACCCACCACGGCGTCACGGCTGCCGAGCAAGAGGTCGGCCAGCGTCTGCTGATCGATGTTGGCTTCGAGCTCGACGTCTGCGACGCGACCGTCACAGATTCGATTGACGACACGGTTGACTACGGCGCAGTCTGCGAGCAGGTCTGGCTCGCCGCGCAGAACCGTTCGTACAAAACTTTGGAGCGCCTCTGCAGCGCGATCTGCGACCACTTGATCGACCATTTCGGTGTGGACTCGGTGATGGTGAGAGCAACCAAGCCAGAGCCGCCGATCCCGCTACCGGTGGGCGATGTGGCCGTGGAGGTTTGGAAAGAGCGGTGATGACGAAGCCGCGTCAGGCGAATCACGCGAGATCCCCATCGACGCGGATTTGGTCGGAGGAGGAGGCGTGATCTCGTACGCAATGATCACCGGAAATGACTACTGGGTCCGATGATCGGCTACCTCGGACTCGGCTCAAACGTCGGCGACAGCGAGGCAAATCTGCGCGCCGCCGCCGACGCGCTTGAAGCCTCCGGTGTGACGATCCTCGCTCGCGCCTCGATCTACGTCACCGCCCCGCAGGGCGAGATCCTCGATCAGCCGGACTTTTTCAACAGCGCGCTGAAGATCGATACCGAGCTGCCCCCGACGGAATTGCTCATCGTCGCCAAGTCGATCGAGCACGACATGGGCCGAGACCCCGACGGTTTGCGCCACGGCCCGAGGCCAATCGACATCGACATCCTGATGCTCGGAGACGCGCCATTCGAATCAGAGCGCCTCAAGCTACCGCACCGCGAAATTGGTACGCGCCGTTTCGTGCTGGAGCCATTGCTTGAGATCGAACCAGACTTCAAGCTTCCGGACGGCACGCGCGCAAAGGACTTGCTCGCCGCCGTTTCCGATCAGCCCGTCAGGAAAGTGACGAACTCGTAGGCCTTGCTCACGCGGTGGTAATTCCAACGCCGTCGACGACGAAGACGCCTACGCGCTGACCGCTGCACCGTGCGCTGCGTTGACAGCTGTGAGCCATGCTGCGTCCAGCGCGCCCTCGGGTACATCTCCGGGGGCTTCGCCGAACACTTCGCGAGTCTTCCGCCCAGCGGGACGCGAGTCGATGAACGGCCGCAGCTCGGCGATCGAACGCAGAAGCCACAGGTTCGAGAGGATCGTCAGGTCGGCGGCATTTGGCTGCTCGTTGCCGATCACGCCAGCGGCGATGTAGTCATCGATCTCGTCCACCAGCCTCGGGAACAGCTCGAGGTCGCCGCGCACCTGATCGTCACTCGCGTTGTTGAGCTTGCGCTCGCCCCAGATCACCGCGGGGCCGAGCGGCTTGGTCATGGCGTCGGGAAGCGGGAGGTCTGAATCGAAGGTCAGCAATCCATCGGGCTTCGCCGCAAGCGCAACCCAGATGATCCGACGCGTCAGATCCTGCAGCTCGCCCGCGCCCCATGCCTCTGCGGCGACCACGCGCTCGCGGGCGCCCGACTCTGCAGGATAGAACGGTGGGTCGGGCTGGAGCGATTCGAGCGCGCGCAGACACTTGATCGTCGTCTGCGCCTTCTCGGTGCCGTTCGGCCCGCCGATGATTTTCATTGCTGGAACGGTTCGCGAGCCAAAGAGAGCGGTGGCCACGAGCGGCTGCATCAGGGGCGCGAGGTCCACGACCTTGTGCTCGATGCCTTTCAGCTCTGCGCCGCGGATGACTGCCTGGCAGGGGTGTGACGCGGGTACGCGATAGATCTTCAGTTTCATCGAGATCCCTCCTCCGGGACTGGGCGATCATCGCATAATCCGTATTGCGGCGGGTTGCTACCGATTAGTCTGCACGGATGCTCCTGGCGGTCGATATCGGAAACACTCAGACTCACCTCGGCGCCTTCCAAAACGGCAACCTGCTCGAACACTGGAGGCTCACCACCGAGCGCGACGCAACCGCAGATGAATTGGCGTCGATCTACACCAATCTGCTGGCGCTGCGAGAGCTCAGCTTCACGGACATCGACGACGTGATCATCAGCAGCACCGTCCCGAAGATCGTGCCCGAGTACGTCGAAATGACCGAGCGCTATCTCGGCGAGCAGTGCGTCGTCGTCGGCCCCGGCCTGAAGACCGGTATGCCGATCCGAGTCGAGAATCCACGCGAGCTTGGCGCAGACCGCCTCGTCAACGCTGTGGCCGCCTACGAACGACTGGGTGGCCCCTGCGTGGTTGTGGACTTCGGCACGGCAATCACTTTCGACGCGATCAGTGCCCAGGGCGAGTACATGGGCGGAATAATCGCTCCGGGTGTCGAGATTTCGCTGAACGCGTTGACCGAACGCGCGGCCAAGTTGCCGCAGGTCGAGCTGACCGAACCAGAGCGCCTGATCGGCCGCACGACGCTCGAGGCGATTCAGTCCGGAGTGATCTACGGATTCGCCGCGCAGATCGACGGCATCTGTGAGCGCTTGCGTGACGAGCTCGGAGACGAACTCCAAGTGATCGCGACCGGCGGGCTCTCCAGCCATATCGTGCCGTTCTGCGACTCCGTCGAACTCACCGATGACATGCTCACGTTGACCGGCCTTCGGTTGATCTACGAGCGCAACGCGAGCTAGATTCAAGCGACAGCGGGTTGCGCTGAAGGCACAGCACGTGCGACTCGCCACTAGGCTCAAGGAACGTGTCCGTACTCAACGAATCCTGGTCGCTTGGCGGCGTAGACGTGGAAAACCGTGTCCTGCTGGCCCCGCTCGCGGGGATCGGCAACTGGTTCGTGCGACTACAGGCCAAGCGTTACGGGGCCGGTCTGACGGTCTCGGAGATGGTCTCGAGCCACGGCCTCGCCTACGGAGACAAGCGTACGCGCAATGAATTTCTGCGGCTTCACCCGGACGAGGGCCCGACGAGTGTTCAACTCTTTGGCGCGGACCCCGCGATCATGCGAGAAGCGGCGGCAATGGTCGCCGACGCCGGCGCCGACCTGATCGATCTGAACATGGGTTGTCCGGTCAGAAAAGTCTGCCGCACAGGTGCCGGATCTGCGCTGCTCAAAGATCCGCAGCTTGCGGTTGATGTCGCCCGCGCGGCGTCCGAAGGCAGCGGCCTGCCGGTGACTGTAAAACTGCGCCCCGGCATCACGCCCGGTGAGCGCACCGGAGTGGTCGTGGCCGAGCGCCTTGCGCAGGAGGGCGTGGTCGCAGGGATCGCGTTTCACCCGCGCCACGCCAGTCAGCAACACAAAGGCCTGCCCGACTACGCGCTCGCTCGTGAGGTCGTCGAATCGCTCGACGTCCCCGTGATGATCAGCGGCGGACTGATGAGCGAGGCCAAGGCGCACAAGGTGATGGAGATCACCGGCGCAGAGGCGATTCTGCTCGCCCGCGGCGCGCTCGGCAATCCCTGGCTTTTTCAGCGTGTGCTCGGCGAGCGCGAGGGTTTGCCGTCATGTGACGAGGTCGTTGCGGAGTGGCTCTGGGTTGTCGAACAATCCGCAGATCACTTCGAAACCGACGAGCGCGCGGCGCGCTATCTGCGCAAATTTCACCCCTGGTATCTCGATCGATTCAAGGAAATCGACCCGGAAACCTTCACCAAGGCCCGCTTGAACGGGATCAACCAGGACTTGCAAAAGACCGATTCACTCGACGCCGCTCGCTCAGTTGTTATGGCGATCGAGCTACCTGCCGCAGCCTGACTGGCGAGTTACTACTCGTCGCTGGCCAATCTGTATACTCGCGCGCTCTAATGGCCAAAGAATCATTCGTCACAGCAGAGGGCTACGAAAAGCTCAAGAACGAGATCGAGGATCTCTCTGGTCGTGGTCGGCGCGAAATCGCCGAGCGCATCAAGGAAGCCCGCGACTTCGGCGAAATCGCCGAGAACGCCGAGTACGATGCCGCCAAGAACGAGCAGGCGATGCTCGAAGGCCGTATTGCGACCCTTGAAGAGCAGTTTCGCAACGCCGTGATCGTCGATGAGGCCCACCTCGACACCGAGCACGTCGGAGTCGGCACAACGGTCCACCTGAAGGATCAAAAGACCTCAAAGTCGGTCAAGTACAAGATCGTCGGATCCTCAGAGGCAGATCCGCTCGGCGGCAAACTCTCAAGCGAGTCCCCGATCGGCAAGGCCTTGATGGGCCACAAGCGCAACGACATCGTCAAAGTGCCGGTTCCGCGCGGTCCTCAGCGTCAGCTGAAGATCACCAAGATCGAGGCATAGTGGTCAGCGCCTGTGGGCGCCGGCTCGGAGGCTCTATTTGACTGGCTCAGCAAGCTTGACCAGGGACAGAATGCAGCGCTGGGCGTAGATGCGCCAGAGCTTTGAGAGCACCCAGACGATCGGCGCGCCGCCGCGCTTGGCGTGCCACACGTATGTCCAGCTCACGTGAGTGCCGTCGCTCATCGGCGTGAACTTGAACTCGCCCTCGGCGCGATCGACGAGTTTTCCGACGGGGCCGGTGAACGGACCGACGGTGTAGGTGAAGCGCTCAGGACTGTCTGCGGCCTTGATGACTTCGCCGGTGTACGAGCCGTCGGCAAGGTCGATGTTTCTTGTCTGTCCCGCCTGTTCCCAGTCGCCGGTCTGGTCGCGCACGCCGACGACGGCGGGAATCACGGGCTTGAGGCCGGTAAAGACCGCGGTCAGGTCGACCGGGACGATCACGTCCCATGCGCGCTGCTGATCGGCGCTGGTCCATTCGTCGACCGCCACTCTGAATCCCCGTCTCGGCATCGGCGCAGACTATCTCCTCGGTAGTCTCCCGTCTCGCAATGTCTGACGCCCCGGAGACCCAGAACGAACACGAGCTGATCGCCGAGCGCAAGGCGAAGCTTGCTCGCTTCCGCGAAGCCGGTATCGACCCGTTCCCACACGAGTTCAGGGGCGTCGTGCCAAGCGAAGAGGTCCGCGAGAACCACCCGGGCCTCGAGCCGGGCACCGAGACGAACGTGTCCTACCGAGTCGCCGGCCGCCTGACTGGCCGACGCGGCCACGGCAGGGCGGCGTTCCTGGACGTTGTGGACCGCAGCGGCAAGATGCAGGTTCACGCCCGCGCGGATCTACTGGGTGAAGAATCCTTCGAGCAGCTCGTCTCACTCGACCTCGGCGACCTCGTCGGGATCGACGGCGAAGCGTTCATGACCAAGCGCGGCGAGCTCTCGCTTGCGGCAACAGGGTGGACGCTCCTGGCCAAATCCCTGCGTCCGCCACCGGACAAGCACCACGGCCTCACAGACGTCGAGACGCGCTACCGCCACCGCGAACTGGACCTGATCGCCAACGAAGAGGCGCGCGAGCTTTTCATCCTGCGATCTCGCGTGATCTCACTCGTTCGCCGCTGGTACGACGACCGCGGCTT
Source organism: Solirubrobacterales bacterium (assembly GCA_016185345.1). Classification (GTDB taxonomy): domain Bacteria; phylum Actinomycetota; class Thermoleophilia; order Solirubrobacterales; family JACPNS01; genus JACPNS01. The sequence continues at coordinate 289,104 of JACPNS010000003.1, forward strand.
CCTTGAGGTTGAAACGCCTGTGCTGCAGCCGATCTACGGCGGAGCACTTGCCCGCCCGTTCACGACTCACCACAACCAGCTCGATCGCGAGTTCTTCCTGCGCATCGCCACGGAGCTGTACTTGAAGCGTCTGATCGTCGGCGGCCTGGAGAAGGTCTACGAGCTGGGCAAGGACTTCCGCAACGAGGGCATCAGCAACAAGCACAACCCCGAATTCACGATGCTCGAGACCTACGAGGCATACGCGGACTACAGCAAGGTGATGGACGACGTCGAGACTCTCGTGTCCTGGCTCGCCCAGGAGATCGGCTACGAGGGCGAGCTGAAGTTCGAGGCGCCGTGGCCGCGGATCCCGCTGGCCGAGGCGATCAAGGACCAGACTGGGATCGACATCCTTGAGCACCGCGATCGCGCGGCACTCGCTCAGGAGATGGTCGGCAAGGGCTTCCACCACGAGCCGCCCGATGATTCCTGGCCGCAGCTCGTGGACGAACTGCTTTCAAAGCACGTCGAGCCCAAGCTCAAACACCCGACCTTCATCACGGACTATCCCGTCGAACTTTCACCGTTTGCCAAGGAGCACCGCTCAAAGCCCGGTCTCACCGAGCGCTTCGAGGTCTTCGCCGAAGGCATGGAATTCGGCAACGCCTTCTCCGAGCTGAACGACCCGCAGGTCCAGCGCGAGCGCTTCGAAGCGCAGGCCCGTCTGGCCGCCGAAGGTGACGAAGAGACTCAGCCATTTGATGAGGCCTTTCTTCAGGCTCTTGAGCACGGAATGCCGCCGACCGGCGGTCTCGGGATTGGCATCGACCGATTGGTGATGCTGCTCAGTGGGCGGCACGGGATCCGTGAAGTCGTGCTGTTCCCGGCGATGCGCGACTAAGCGCTTTCGTTACAGCGGCCGTCAGCATCTCGATGGTCCGTTCAGCGACGTGACCCATCACGGTTGGCGCAGGGTGATTGATTGTGTGAAACAGAACTTCACCTTTCGTCCGCTCGCGCACAACGCTGGTGATCTCGATATCGACGAGACCGGTATCGCGGAACTCGCGCGGCGAGTTCCTCGACGGCGTGCAAAACCACAGGAATTTGTGACAAATGGACCAGCTTTCGCCGTCCTCTGCGGTGTTAACCTTCATGCAGAACCGGCAAGCTGTCTTTCGGCCACATTAAGTCCACCAGGTGTGTCTGGTGAACATCCCCAAAAAGGCCGATACCAATAGCCATTGAGCCGTCGCGAGAGGTCCGGCGCGAGACTCGGCAATAGGCCAATGCCTTTCAATGGCACTGAGGAGCTACAAATGTTTGAACGGTTCACCGAGCGCGCCCGCCAAGTCGTCGTACTGGCACAAGAAGAAGCGCGGACCCTGAAGCACAATTACATCGGCACTGAGCACATCCTGCTCGGACTGCTGCGCGAGGAAGAGGGCCTGGCTGCCCGTGTTCTCGAGTCACTTGACATCACTGTTGAGCGGGTGCGCGCCCAGGTCGTGCGTATCGTCGGCTCCGGTGAAGAAGTCACCTCTGGTCAGATCCCGTTCACCCCGCGCGCCAAGAAGGTTCTAGAGCTCGCTCTGCGCGAAGCCCTGAGCCTCGGCCACAACTACATCGGAACCGAGCACATCCTGCTCGGGCTTGTCCGCGAGAACGAGGGCGTTGCTGCGCGCATCCTGCTCGACTTCGACGCCGACTCCGAGAAGATCCGCAACGAAGTCGTCCGCATGCTCTCCGGCCCTGGTGGCCGTCGCAGCGGAAGCTCCGGCAGCGGAAGCTCTGGTTCTGGCGCAGCTGGCTCGGCGGAGGGCAAGAAGAACTCCAAGCTGCTCGACCAGTTCGGGCGCAACCTGACAAAGCTTGCCCAAGACGGCAAGCTGGACCCAGTCGTCGGTCGCGAACACGAGATCGAGCGTCTGTTACAGATTCTCTCGCGCCGCACCAAGAACAACCCAGTCCTCGTCGGCGAGCCCGGCGTGGGTAAGACCGCGGTCGTCGAAGGTCTCGCAACAAAGATCAGCAATGGCGAGGTGCACGAGCTGCTTCGCGACAAACAGATCTACACGCTTGACCTGGCGGCACTGGTCGCGGGTAGCAAGTACCGCGGCGAGTTCGAGGAGCGCCTCAAAAAGGTGATGAAGGAGATCATCCAGCGTGGCGACATCATTCTCTTCATCGACGAGTTGCACAACCTTGTGGGCGCAGGCGCTGCCGAGGGCGCGATCGACGCTGCGTCAATCCTCAAGCCGGCACTCGCACGCGGCGAGCTGCAAACGATCGGCGCAACAACGCTGGACGAGTACCGCAAGTACCTCGAGCGCGACAGTGCACTCGAGCGCCGATTCCAAAAGATCGTCGTCGAGCCGCCGTCAATTGACGAGACCGTGCAGATCCTCCAAGGCCTGCGCGACCGCTACGAGGTCCACCACAAGGTCACGATCAGCGACGAGGCACTGAAGGCCGCCGCCGACCTCGCCGACCGCTACATCTCAGACCGCTTCCTGCCGGACAAGGCGATCGACCTGATCGACGAAGCCGCCAGCCGCATGCGCATCAAGTCGATGACCGCACCACCTGTCTATAGAGAACTGGAAGAAGAGATCGAGCAGGTGCGCCGCGACAAAGAGGCCGCGATCGAGAACCAGGACTTCGAGAAGGCCGCCAGCATGCGCGACCAGGAGCGCAAGATCACCAACAAGAAGCGCGAGCTCGAAGAGCAGTGGGAATCCGGCGAGACCGGTGAGCGCCCAGTGATCGGCGAAGAAGAAATCGCAGACGTCGTTTCGATGTGGACCGGCATACCGCTCTTCAAGCTGACCGAGGGCGAGACCACGAAGCTCATGCGCATGGAAGACGAGATGCACAAGCGCGTGATCGGCCAGGAGGCCGCAGTTACCGCGGTTTCGAAGGCCATCCGCCGCAGCCGCGCCGGACTGAAGGACATGACGCGCCCGACGGGTTCGTTCATCTTCCTCGGACCGTCAGGTGTCGGTAAAACTGAACTCGCCCGTACGCTGGCCGACTTCCTCTTCGGAGACCCGGACATGATGATCCGCATCGACATGTCTGAGTACATGGAGAAGCACAGCGTCAGCCGCCTGGTTGGGTCGCCTCCGGGCTACGTCGGCTACGACGAGGGCGGACAGCTCACCGAGGCCGTGCGCCGCAAGCCGTACTCAGTATTGCTGCTCGACGAAATTGAGAAGGCCCACCCCGACGTCTTCAACATTCTGTTGCAGATCCTGGAAGATGGCCGCCTGACCGACTCCCAGGGCCGAACAGTTGACTTCCGTCACTCGATCATCATCATGACCTCCAACATCGGCGCAGCCGAGATCGCCAAGGACGCAAGCTACGGCTTCAGCCTCGGCGAGGAGAACGCCGGATTGTCCTACTCGGACATGAAGAGCGGAATCATGGGCGAGCTGAAGAAGGTCTTCCGCCCCGAGATGATCAACCGCATCGACGAGATCGTCGTCTTCCACAAGCTCTCGCGCGACGAGATCAAGGAAATCGTCGATCTCATGATCGCCCGCGTGCGCACCAGCATGAAGGAGATGGAACTGCAGCTCGAGCTGTCCGAGGGCATGAAGGATCTGCTCGTGGACAAGGGCTGGGATCCGTCGATGGGAGCACGGCCCCTGCGCCGCGCGATTCAGCGCTACGTCGAAGACCCGGTCTCCGACAAGGTGCTGTCCGAGTCGATCGAGCCCGGTTCGACGGTGATCGTCGAGCGCCTGCCCGAGGAAATCAAGGGTGGACCAAACGACGGGCTCGAAGTCAACATCAAGGTCGTCAAGCCGAAGAAGCCACGTGCCAAGAAGAAGGCGCCGGTTGCTGTCGGAGCAGAGTCTGAGACCGAAGCCACGAATGAGCCTGAGGCGGACCCCTCGGCACCCGGCGTCGAGAAGCTTTCCGATCAAAAGATTGTCGACGACAAGTAACGGCACGCCTCTGGGGGTCGAATCGATTCGACCCCCAGAGAGGTCATAGCCTGACTAGCGTTAGCTCCATGCCCGAAGCCGTACCAACATTGAGCGTCGTCATCTGCGCCTACTCGGACGAGCGCCGCGAGCAACTCGACCAAGCGATTGCCTCGCTCGAACAGCAAACTCATCCCGTCGATCAGATCGTCGTCGTGATAGACCACAACGAGTCGTTGCTGGCTGATGTCCGAGCCCGCCACGCCCAGCACACCGTCGTCCCCAACCGCCACAAGCGCGGCCTCTCGGGCGCGCGCAACACTGGCATCGAAGAATCCAGGCATGAGGTCATCGCCTTCCTCGACGACGATGCCCGAGCCGCTTCCACCTGGGCCGAGCTCCTCCTCCCGCACTACGCCGACCCCACGGTGATCGGCGCGGGCGGGCGGATCGATCCAGACTGGGCCAACGGGCGGCCCGCGTGGTTCCCGTTGGAATTCGACTGGGTCGTCGGCTGCACGTATCTGGGCATGCCGACCGAGACTGCCGATGTGCGCAACATGATCGGCGCCAACATGTCGCTGCGCAGCACGGTCCTGGAACGGGTTGGCGATTTCAGCTCCGACGTTGGTCGCACCGGCAAACTCCCGGTCGGCTGTGAGGAAACCGAGTTGTGTATCCGTGCCCTCGATGCTACGAACGGCCGCATCGTCTACGACCCGTCCGCCGCCGTCGATCACCTCGTGACCCCTGAGCGCGGCACGTGGGAGTACTTTCGCACGCGTTGTTATATGGAGGGCATCTCGAAGGCGCAGGTGGTCAAGATGGCTGGGGCCCAGAGCGGACTCTCAAGCGAGCGCACCTATACGGCGAAGGTCTTGCCGCTCGGATTCCTCAGGGGTCTGGCGCAGGGTCTGAGGGGCGAGACCGCCGGCCCGCGCCGCGCCGCTGCGATTTTCTGGGGGCTGGCGGCCACCACGACTGGTTACATGCGCAGCAAGTTGTTTGGATTGCCGAAGTCCGTGCGCACGCAGACCGACGCCGCGGTGCACGAGCCAGACCCGGAAACCTGATGCCGAGTCCGATCGCGCGACTACGCGAACACCTTGAGGAGCCGTTGCATCGCTCGTCATGGGCGGTGATGTTCAGCACGATTCTGATGACCGGCGTCGGCGCGCTCTTCTGGGCGCTGGCGACGCGCATCTACGACGTGGATGATGTCGGCCGCGGCAATGCGCTGGTCTTCGCGATGATGCTGCTCGCCAGCGTCTTCCAGCTGAACATGACAAACGTGATCGTGCGCTTCCTGCCGCAGACGCGCAAGCAGCTGGGCCTCAGGATCAGTCAGGCCTATGCGATTGCCGCTGCCTGCAGCTTCGTCGCTGCGATCGCGTTCGCCTATGTCGCGCCCGCGCTTTCGGTGGAATATGCCTTCTTCCGTGACGTGGCGTGGCTGCCCATTGTCTTCGCGGTTGCTACCGCGCTGTGGGCGATCTTCGTGGTCGAGGACCCGGTATTGATGGCGCTCGGCAGGGCGACATGGATGCCGGCAGAAAACTTCGCCCACAGTGCCGGAAAGCTGACGCTACTGCCGCTGATGTACGTGCTGATCCCCGACCAAGGGCTATTTCTCGCCTGGGTCCTGCCACTGGTGGTCATTGTCCCGGTGATCAACTACCTCGTCGCGAAGGTCGCCGTCCCGTCCGCGACGGTCGCGCAAGAGGGGACGGCCGGTGGAGTGGTCGACGCCTTCGGGCACCCACGCGTGCTCGTGCGCTTCATGTTTCAGGACTTCGTCGGCGCTTCGGCGACGCAGATCGCGATCTACGCCACACCGCTGCTCACGCTGGCCCTTCTCGGTCCGGCTGCCAACGCGGTCTACTCCGTACCCTTCGCCGCCATGACGGGCCTCGATCTTCTTTTTGTGGCTGTGCTCACCTCTTATACCGCCGAGGGATCGCGCTCGCCCGAGCGGATCAAAGAGCTGACGCAGATGGTCGTCAAGCGCCTCGTGCGCGTACAGGTCCCGGCCTCGATCCTCGTCTGGATCTTCGCGCCCTTGCTGCTCCTGCCGTTCGCGTCCGAATACCGCGAGCAGGGCGTCGAGGTCGCGCGGATCATCGCCATCGCCGGAATCTTCCGCGCGACGATGCTCTTTTACGAAACGGTCGCGCGCCTTCAGGGCAACGGGCCACGCCTGCTTTTCGTTCAGGTCTTCCACATGGTCGTGCTCGTGGCGGGCTGCTTTCTGCTGGCCGATCCATGGGGAGTCAACGGCATTGCAGCGGCCTGGTTGATCGCCGCAGCCGCCACCGCCATCGCGACCGGCCCATGGCTCATTGGCTTCATCCGCAATCCAGAAGTGCGCATCGCGGACGAGCTCGGGACTCGCGCGCGCGATGAGTTCGTCGACGTTGAGAGCAAATCGCCCTCGCGCTGAACGAGCTAGCCGCCGGTGGCGCCGGTGCCGCCGGTGGCGCCGGCTGCGGCATCGCTTGATTCCGAGTTCACCGTACGGAATATCTCGACATCCCCCTGCCTGTTCCAGAGCTTCCACCGTGGGTTCTTGAGCATCCCGTCGCGAAGCGCCTTCGGGGCGCCGATCGGCATAACTCCCTCGGTCACGGTGTATCGCTCCATCTCCGGACTGAAAATCACGAAGCCGTTGGGCGAGAGCGCCTCGATCCAGTTGGCCAGCTCGTCCACCATCGCCGGCGTGTACGCGCGATCACGAATCTTCGGATTGACGTAGATGCCTTCGTAGGGGCTGAATACGGTCCAGTAGTTGAACGCAAGCTGCCCCGGAAAGTTTGGCGCCAGCGGCACGGCGACCGAACCGAAAGGCGCGTTGGCATAGAGGAACTTGCTGGCCTTGACCTCGTCAGGGGTCAGGTAGCGATCCTCTTCGAGTCCGTAATACGAGAGGAAGAACCCCACGCCCAAGGTAAGAAGCGTCAGCGCGACCACCACCATCCTCACGATCCCCCGGCGAAATTCAAACAACGCCAGCGCGATCAGAATGCCCGAGAAGGGCGCGCTGAACATCACCACACGCAGGATCGCCTCGCCGCCGTAGCTCTGCCCGAGCAGCGTCAGGAACGGCGCGACGAAACTCAATAGCAAGAGCGGGATCCGAGTCGTGGGTCGCCGCCGCCCGAGGATGAGCACCGAAACCAGCGCTCCAATGGCGCCCGCAGCGGTCGTAAGCATGATCGCTTTGTTGGTGCCCTCACACGCGGGATTGCAGGTGACCTCGATCACGCGTTCGCGCCCGGCGTTGGCGAACGGGTCGAGCGAACCGAGCACACCGAAGTTCGAGTTCACCCAGGCGAACTGCGGCGCGAGGTAGGCGACCGTGACGAACGCGCAGGCAAGCACCAACCAGCGCGGGCGCAGATATCCGAAGCCGGTGAGCAGAACCATCTGGATCAGCAGCACATACGGGGTGAGCTGGTGGACCATCGCGACTGCCAGCTGCATCACGATCACCAGCGCGACGGTGATTTTCCACGACCATTCGGGATTCTCTCTGCGCTGCGGCCACTCCTGTTTCTTGCGCACGAGGAACCCCCCTGTCCGCGCCATCAGGTGGCCGAGCGCGTTCCCGCCGTTGTAGAGCTGGCTCCAGACGATCAACAACACCGCCAGCATCAACGTAAAGGCCATTGCCTGCGGCGAAAAGTACGCCTGGCCAATCCAGTCAATCAGCACAAAAGCGGAGGCCGCGACCGCTGCAAGGCCGATGCGCTTGTCCTCGGTCAGCGCGATCGCCGCCACAAGGGTCGCCTGGATTCCGACGAAGTAGAGCTCGGCCCAGCCGACGTAGTCGAGCGTGTCCTTGAAGCCGCCGAAGTTCGTGTAGATCCCGGCCGCGCCGAAGAAGCTCGGCCAGCGGTTGTAGATATCCACAAAACTGAACTTGCGGTGGTAGTGAAGGACCAGCTCTGTGACGCCGACGTGCTTGTAGTTCCACGGATAGTGGGGCACGTCGTAGATCACAATGGGGGTGATGTAGATCATCGCCACGAGCGCCGCTACGGACGAGGCCACAAGCCAGACGCGGGGCGACTTGCGGGTCGCGTAAAAAGAGATCGCGATGATCGTCAGAGCGAGCGCGAGCTTCCAGCTGGTCGGGAGCAGCGGCACGAGTCCGTAGTCCGAGATTTCGCGGTAGTCCACCGATGACGCGCCGACGATCCACAGATAGACCGCGAGCAGAAGAACGCCTATGACGATGATCGATGATCGATCGCTGAGCAGGTCTCCCCAGCCGATCCTGACGCGTGAGCGCAAGCTGCGCCTGGTCACCTGCGGGCCGTGCGCGGGTGCGCGCAGGACGAGCAGGAGCGCTGCCACCGGAAACAGCGACCAGATCATTATGGCCGGGTAGAACAGCCGCGTCAACAGCATTGCGTACGACATGAGGACGATCAGCGTCATGCTGAACGCCGCGGCGAGGCCGATGCGCGAGATCAGCCTGAGCCGCGGCAGGAAGCTCAGCACCGCGGCGCCGGGCACGAAGGTGTAGACGAGGATCGCGACGGCAGCTTGCGGCCATCCACTGAGATTGGTCGAGTACAGGATCAGCGCGAGAACCGTCAGCCCGGCCAGAAAGAACGAGACGTCGCGGCTGAGGTTGCCGCCGTCAGGAACCGGCCTGAAGATCGAGCGGAAATTCATCTGTCGAAGCGACGCCTCAGGCGCCGCAGATTCCGAAAGCTCCGTGTGCGCAGGCGCTCTACCCTCCAGGCGCGCGGCGCTCCCGTACCGTCCAGGATGTCGGCGACTTCATCGACATCAGATCCAGAGGTGATCGTCCAGCGCGCGACTGCGAAGGGGTCGTCGCCGGCATGTGAAATGGCGTTCTTCACTGCGGCCGCGCCGACATATCCGGTGGCACGCGCGGCGGCGATCACACGCTTGTCATAGTTGCCGTGCGGATAGGCGCAGGTGGTCACGCCGGCACCGAGGATCTCTTCGAGCGCCGCTTTGCTACCGGCGAGCTCATCTTCGATCTCGCCCTTGCTCAGTTCATCCAGTCTCGGATGCGACTTGCTGTGCGCGGCGATCTCGATTCCCGGCGCCGCCGCAAGCGCTCGCAGTTCATCGGCGTCGACAAATCCATCCCGCCCGACAAACCCGCTCGTCACGAAGATCGTTGCTGGCACGCCGTGGGCCGCCAGCGTCTCTGCAGCTTGCAAATTGTCGCGCCAGCCATCGTCAAAGGTCACACAGACGCAGTTCTCCAGGGCGTGCTGCTCACCTGCGGTCAAGCGCCGCGCAAGCTCTGCGAAACCGATCGCTTCGCGGCCGCTCCGAGCGACCAGAGCGATCTGGTCGTCGAATGCGGCCGTGCGTAAGCTGAAATCGGCGATTTCGGGCGCGGGAGCGTCGCTCACCGAATGGTAAAGCAATACAGGGATCAGGTCCTTGCGCGCAGCTGTCTGTTCCTCCGACGCCAACCCGCGACAGGCTACTTGCCCGCCGGAACGTATCGCGGCGTTTGGCAGCGAAGTTTCTGGAGGTCGAAGCCTTCTTGGGGTTGACTAACTAGGCGACTTGACGCGCCGCGGCCGGGGTGGCCTCGGCGGTCACGCTTGCTGGGCGCCGCGGACGAAGACGCTCGCTGATGATCACGCGGAGAATGCGCAGTCCGTCGCGCACGGCGTTGAGGTTGCTCGAGCCGTGGATGCGGTCGTACTCCATGCTGGGCACTTCGGCGGTCCTCAGGCCAGTGGTGTGGGCACGGATGTTCATCATGGTCTCGACCTCGAAGCCGTCACAGTCGAGTGCGAGGTGCGGCAGCGTCCAACGCCAGAAGGCGGCGTAGCCGTAGCAGAGGTCGGTGTATTTGGTGCCGAAGAGCATGTTCACGGCAACGCGCAGGCTGCTGTTGCCAGCGCTGCGGATGTACGTGATGTCGGTCGATCCGCCCTCGGGCATGTAGCGCGAGCCCTTGACGAAGTCGGCGCCGTTGACCAGGGCATCCACGTAGCGGGGGATCTCATTGGCGTCCATCGAGCCGTCGGCGTCGATCATCACGATTATGTCGCCCGTGCAGGCATCGAAGCCGCAGGTGAGAGCGTTGCCCTTGCCGTTGCCGTCCTGGTCGATCACGCGGACGTTGTCACGCAGCGAGAGCGCCACTTCGGCCGTGCCGTCGGTCGATGCGCCGTCAACGACCACGATCTCGAAGACGTCATGCGGGATGTTCTCAAAAACAATTGGGAGGTTCAGAGCCTCGTTGCGAGCAGGCACGACAACGCTGACTCGCGGCCAGCTGAAGCGTGATTCAAATTCCTGCGGGTGTCGCGTGCGGGCACCGTCGTGCTTGCCGTCGAGCACGCGCCTGCGAATGTCTGCGATTTCGGGGTTGCGCGCGAGCGCAGCCGCATCAGTGCTTTCACTGAGCCCAATTTCATGGGTGGGAGTTTCAGTGATGTCCATTTGCCGTAAAATCCTTTTCGTCGCTTGGGGTGGTTGAGGTCGTTTTTTGTTTCTGAAATGGTTGATCACCGCACACGCCTTGACAACTGGCACAAACGACAATCGGCGCTCTTCCAGCTACCTGGTACTGGGGGATTTCGGGAAGTCATTCCCCGAAAATCATTCAGCACAGGCGACCTTCAACGAGCCGAGACTGCTTATTTTTTCGCTTCTCACCGATCTCCGAGTGATGAAAAGCTCCAATCAGGCCTACCGAGTCATTCGTATCGGCCGATCAGTTGATACAAGAGTAACGCGAAACGACGAATCGCGCAAGGGCTGACCACCTACTTTGTCCTTTTAATTACCCGCGGGTTTACGCTCTGGTAGCAGTGGACGGAATGATGCGAGCAGCTCTGATCAACAAAACCCGCGCTTTTCTGGACGAACCACTAAACCGCACGGCGGTCTCGTTAATGGCCGCCACAGTGATAACCGCTGCACTTGGGGTACTTTTCTGGGCCGTCGCCACGCGACTGTTTCCGGCCCACGAG